>JAHBVV010000002.1:0-300000 GCA_019637335.1 Candidatus Hydrogenedentota bacterium
CTGCCGTCCCTGCCGTCCACCCCGTCCACTCTGTCCACTCTGTCCACTCTGTCCACTCTGTCCACTCTGTCCACTCTGTCCACTCTGTCCACTCTGTCCACCCCGTCCACTCCGTCCACCCCGTCCACCCGCACCCCACTGCTACGCGCACGGACCCACCACGCACGGGTGCATTCTCTGGAATCCTCGGGGCCCTATCCCGCACAATGAGCGGCGAATTGACCCGCACCAAACGGAACCCATCCAACCAATGACCAACGCCCAACTCCCCGCCACCTACACCGGACCCGGCCTCGTCGACCTCCAGGTCAACGGCTACGCCGGCATCGATTTCAACGCCGACGACGGCGTCTTCAACCCTGAAACCTTCCACATGATCCGCGAGAAGATGGCCGCGCGCGGCGTCCTCGTCTCCCTGCCCACCTTCATCACCGCCTCGCCCCAGCGCCTCGAAGCCAACTGCCGCGCCTACGCCAGACTCGTCGAAAACGGCGCCGAACTCGCCGCCGCCTTCCCGCTCCTCCACATAGAAGGCCCCTTCATCTCCGCGGAAGAAGGCCCGCGCGGCGCGCACCCCCTCGAACACGCCATCAACCCCGCCGACGCCCCCGATCTCATGCGGCGCCTCCGCGAAGCCTCCGGCAACCGCCTCGGCATCGTCACGCTCGCCCCGGAACTCCCCGGCGCGCTCGATCTCATCGCCTGGTGCCGCGAAAACAACATCGTCTCCGCCTGCGGCCACTGCAACGCCACCGCCGCGCAGATCCGCGACGCCGTCCAGGCCGGCCTCGTGATGTCCACCCACCTCGGCAACGGCTCGCACCAGACCCTCCCCCGCATGGACAACTACATCCAGGCACAGCTCGCAGAAGACGCCCTCTACGCCAGTTTCATCGCCGACGGCCACCACGTCCCCTTCTACACCCTGAAAAACTTTATCCGCGCCAAGCGCTTCGAGAAGACCGTCCTCGTCTCCGACGCTATCATGGCCGCCGACATGGGGCCGGGGACCTACAAACTCGGCGATTTCGAAGTCGTCGTCTCCGAGACCCTCCGCTGCACCAAGGCCGGCCACGCCGGACTCGCCGGCTCCGCCCTCACCATGGACCTCGGCGTCATCAACACCGCACTCCACACCGACGCTACCTTCGAAGAAGCCTGGACCATGGCCTCCACCCGTCCCGCCGCACTCGTCGGCCTGGACGCGCCGGCGGAGGTGACGGTGGCAGTGAGCGCGGATGGATTTGAGCGGGTAACGTAGGATAGGCGTCCCGCCTGTCCAGCTTTTAGGAATCTACTTTTTGCCGCGGTCCCCCGTGGTAACGGGATCTATGTCCGACCGCGTCATTCCCGCGCAGGGGGCTGTCGGTTTACTTAACGCACCCTACACTATGGAAGGAATGAGCAGATCCGTCATCCCCGCGAACGCGGGGATCCAGCGACGCGAACGAACATACCTCCGAATTCCAGTGGATTCCCGCGTTCGCGGGAATGACGCTGTAAGACAGTAGCACAAACTTGTAGGTTTTGAGCCATCCGCACCAGTTAAACCGACAGCCCCGCAGGCGGGAATCCAGTGGGATTCGGAGGTTTGTGTGATCGCGTTTCTGGATCTCCGCGTTCGCAGAGATGACGGTTTTCTACTCATTACCACGGTTCCCCGTGGTAATGCATACGGCGCCGCTCCCGCGGCACCGGCTATGGATCGTGTGCGTGGCCATTTCAAGGTCATCGAATATAAGTTCGGTTTGCCTTGAAGAACTACGCACGCAAAGCGTACGGGAATTGCGTTACCACGGGGGACCGTGGTAACGAGACCTAAACAAGGATTCCACCGCATCCGGTAGGGCGGCCGTCCCGATGGCCGACCTCCCGGCGCCCCAATTAACTCCGCACGCGCGCAGAAGCCAAAACGGCCACCGCGCGCGGCCTACCTTCACCCACGGAGCCCGTGACACAATGAAACCAGCAACCATCCTCCTCGCGATGCTGGCCGCAACACTCTACTCGACGCATGCCTCCCACGCCGCCGGCATACCCGCAGCCACGTTCAACACCGCGACTATCGCCGTCGCCGACGACGCCATCCCCAGCGAGATGTTCGCCGCCGAAGAGTTCCAGCGTCTCTGGGAAAGCTGTACCGGCCTGAAGCTCCCCATCGCCGCCAGCCCCGCGACCGGTCAGCCCGCCATCCTCATCGGCCCCGGCGCGGCCCCCGACATCGACACCGCCGCCCTCGGCGATGAAGGCCTCCACATCCGCGTGGAGCCGCAAACCATCGCCATCACCGGCGGCCGCCCCCGCGGAACGCTCTACGGCGTCTACGAGTTCTTCGAACGCTACCTCGGTGTCCGCTTCCTCACCGGCGACCACACCCACATCCCCGAAGACGCCGCGTCGCGCGCCCTCGAAACGGGCGATTTCACCTTCACGCCCCCGTTCTCCTTCCGCTGGAGCTACTACGGCGAAATCAACCAGAACCCCCCTTTCGCCGCCATCAAACGCGTCAACACCGTGCCAAAAGCCGAACGCCTCGGCGGCAAGACCCCACAGAACCTCATCAACCACACCTTCTACCGACTCTGCCCCGCCGAGAAATTCGGCCAGGACCACCCGGAGTACTTCGCCCTCGTCGATGGCGAGCGCAAACTCCAGATGCACGGCGGCGGCCCCGAACTCTGCCTCACCAACCCCGGCGTGCTCGATGTCGTGACCGAGGCCGTCCTCGCCGACCTGGAGGCCGCCCCGCACCTCCGCAACTACAGCGTCAGCCAGAACGACAACGACGCCTACTGCCGCTGCGACAACTGCGAAGCGATCAACCAGCGCGAGGGAACCCCCATGGGGACCTACCTCGCCTTCGTAAACGCCGTCGCCGAGCGCATCGAACCCCGCTTCCCCGACACCAAAATCGGCACCCTCGCCTACTGGCACACGCGCAAGCCCCCGAAGACCATCCGCCCCCGCCACAACGTCCAGATCCAGCTCTGCAGCATCGAGTGCTGCACGCTCCACCCGATCAACGACCCGAACTGCCCCAAGAACCGCGAGTTCTGCGATGACCTCGCCAACTGGAAGGCCATCTGCAACGACATCTGGATCTGGAACTACAACACCAACTTCGCAAGCTACGACCTCCCCTTCCCGAACCTCCGCGTTATCGGCCCCAACGTCGACTACTTCCTCAACAACAACGTCCACGGCCTCTTCATGCAGGCCGCCGGCAACTGCATGAGCGCCGAACTCAGCGACCTCCGGAACTACGTCATCACCCACACCATCTGGAATCCCGCCGAAGGCGGCTGGGCGCGCGTCGAAGAGTTCTGCAACCTCCACTACGGCCCCGCCGCGCGGCCCATCCTCGACTACCTGACCTACCTCCACGACAACGCCGAAGCGCGCGGCGTCCACCCCGAGTGCTTCCCCACCGGGCTCGAAGTCGGCCTCGACCAGGACGTCGCCCTGAAGGCCCTCGACTACTTTAAGCGGGCCATGGCCCTCGCCCCCGACGACGCCACCCGCGCCCGCGTCGAGAAGGCCAGCCTCAGCGCCTACAAGGCCCTGGTCGCCACCAGCGGATCCACCCGCTACGAGGACGGCATGTGCTACCTCGATATCCCCGCCGAATACGGGACCCTCATCGACGACTACATCGCCCTGGGCCGAAAGCACGGCCTCACCATGGCCCGCGAAACCGTCACTGCGGAAGACTTCTTCAACGAGATCAAGGGCATGACCCAGGGCTTCCCCGCGGTCCAGCTCGAAAACCCCGTCTGGCGCGTCACCGTCCTCCCCGGCGAAAACGGCAAGCTCGCCGCCATGTTGCATAAGCCCTCCGGGCGCGACGTCGCCTTCCCCCGCGGCCGCATGTTCAACCGCCACCGCGCCATGGAAGAGTGGGGTATCCTCGGCTTCACGGACAAAGACCTCTTCGAATTCCACGCCGAAAAAACCGGGAACGGCGTCACCATGACCGCCGGCATCGACGGGCGCATGGCCATCGAGCGCCGCATAGAGTTCGACCCCGCCAATCCCGATCGCGTCCTCTTTCGCACCCGCATCACCCACCAGGGCGCCGAACCAGCCGATTACCAGGTATGGGTCCACCCCGAATACGACAGCGACAGCACCTCGGACGACGAAAACGTGCTCGCCGCCTACATCAACAACGGCGGCTGGCGGCTCGTCAACACCGAATACAAGATCGACCGCGGATCAAACGACGCCCTGCTCCAGAATCCCGACGGCGGCTTCGCCTTCTACAACCACGAGAAGAACTTCGGCGTCATACAGACCTTCAACCCCGCCCAAATCCAGCGCGCCAAGCTCTTCTGGCATCCCAGCCGCTCCCAGGTAAACCTCGAGCTCTACACCACCGTCAAAAAACTCAATCAGGGCGAATCACTCGAATACGGCTACGAAATAGCCTGCCTCCAGGCCCCACCCCGCTAATCGCAAGGCCAAAGCCCCAACAACAAACCTGCCCTGGACTCCCGGGACGCCGTCAGTCGTCCCCGGTCCGTCGCGCCCAGGCGTCCCAGGCGTCCCTGCTGTCCCTGCTGTCCCTGCTGTCCCTGCTGTCCCTGCTGTCCCTGGCGTCCCTGGCGTCCCTGGCGTCCCTGCCGTCCCTGGCGTCCCGGCGCGCTGCCGTCCCTGCCGTCCCTGGCGTCCCTGCCGTCCCTGGCGTCCCGGCGCGCTGCCGTCCCTGCCGTCCCTGCCGTCCCTGCCGTCCCTGCTGTCCCTGCCGTCCCTGCTGTCCCTGCCGTCCCTGCTGTCCCTGCCGTCCCTGCCGCACCTTTGGCGAAAACCCGCGCCCTACCCCGGATACTGCTCCGCAACACCCTTCCCGTTCAATACACTTCGCCGCACCACATACCACCACACGCCCCGAAAGTGCCAAAACGGTATCGCCCGCACATGCGCCACCTGCCGCGCAATAGCCTCCACGATCTGCGCCGCCGTCGATTCCGCGCGATCAACAATCGTCAGATGAAACCGCTCATGCAGGTGAATAAGGCCCGACTCGTGCCGCTCAAAAATCGCGTCCAGATCGGCCCCGTGAAACGCCTGCACGTAGAAGCCCGGAGGTGAAGGCAAAAAAACCGAGTCCTTCGTGTTCGACGTCGTCAGCCCCGCGCCCTCCTGCAAGTTCGTCACGAACTCCCAGTACGTCACCTTCTCCGCCGTATACGCCACCAGAAACGTCTTCCGGTAGCGGCTCTTCCACACGCGAATCCGCACCGGATTCGGGCCGAGCGCCCCATGAAAATCCGCCGCGAGGTCCGGCTCAAAATCATTCGCCTCCGCCCAGGCCGCCGCCGTCGCCTCGTGCGCGTTGTACGGCAAGGTTTCATGCCCGCCCGGAATCATCTCCAGCAGTTCATCCGCCCGGCGCAATTTCAACACGCTGAGCACCATCGTGAGATTAATAAGCGCGCAGACCGCCAGCAGCGCCGCCAGCCCGTAAAGCACGATTGTCATGAGGAATCTCCCAATCCGATCCCGAACCCACATCCAGCCAACACAACCACCATGGTAATCCAACCCGCCCCCACACACAACACACCATGGGAACTCGCTCCCGCGACACCAACCACCCACGCCGCGAAAGCGCCCCACCCGCCCCAGGATCGCGGGCGCCTGCTCCGAGATTTCAAAGGGAGCCACGGGTGCCACGTTCAAGCTCCGCGGCACCGCCGCGAAGGCTTGAGCGTGCGAGACTCCAGGAGTGCGCCAACAGTCAGGGGCAGTATTTCATCCTTAATGGGTGACGCGAAGCGTCATGAAAGGCTACTCTGAAATTCCAAAAGGAGCCACGGGTGCCACGTTCAAGCTCCGCGGCTCCGCCGCGAAGGCTTGAGCGTGCGAGACTCCAGGAGTGCGCAATCAGTCAGGCGCCGTAATTCATCCTTAATGGGTGACGCGAAGCGTTATGAAAGGCTGTACCCCTATAGGGACTGCGGCGCCCCATTACCTCGGATACGAGCAGCCCGCGCGGGACCGAAAGCGCGCGCATCAAAACCGCTACACCGGCAACCGGCGCGGCTGTCCCGTCGCCCCCCAAAAAGCCCAGGGGGACTGGCTCCCGCGACACCAACCACCCACGCCGCGAAAGCGCCCCAGCCGCCCCAGGATCGCGGGTGCCTGTACCCCCAAAAGCCAAAAGCAAAAGATTAAGCGTTTTTCATGGACAGAAGACGGGATATACTGGATTCGTACCGCGCATGACAAATAGTGACAAAAATCCGTCGCGCCCGCCACCCGGATCCAAAACCGAAAAATTCTCCAAAACCGTTGTAAAATAAGCCGTTTCATGATAACGTATCCGTAAGCAGCGTGGATCGTGCAACCCAACCATGCAGGGAGAGTTATCATGAGATGGTATACCAGTGGTGTTCTATGTTTGCTCGGAGCGGCGGTGTTCATCTGGGGCGGCCAGGCGCAGGCCAACACGGCCTTCACCTACCAGGGGCAATTGCAGCAGATGGGGGAACCCTTCTCGGGCGCAGCGGACCTGACCTTCCGCCTCTTCGACGCCCTTGAAGAGGGCAACCAGGTCGGCGACGACGTCGTACTCGACGGCGTCGAAGTCGCCAGCGGCCTCTTCACCGTCTCGCTCGATTTCGGCGAAGGCGCCTTTAATGGTGACCCCCGCTGGCTCGAAATCGAGGTCGGCGACACCCTCCTGACGCCCCGCCAGGCCATCCAGCCCGCGCCCTACGCGCTCTTCGCGCTCGCGGGGGCCCCGGGCGTACAGGGCCCTCCTGGAGAGCAGGGACCGCAGGGTGAACAGGGCCCGACCGGAGAACAGGGCGCCACGGGCGAGCAAGGGCCGCCCGGAGAACAGGGCGCCACGGGTGAACAAGGGCCTCCTGGAGAACAGGGCGCCACGGGTGAACAAGGGCCTCCCGGAGAGCAAGGCGCCACGGGTGAACAAGGGCCTCCTGGAGAGCAAGGCGCCACGGGTGAACAAGGGCCTCCTGGAGAGCAGGGCGCCACGGGCGAACAGGGCCCGCCCGGGGAACCCTCCGAATTGGAAAACGTGATTCACGTCGCCACCAGCGGCGGGGATTTTACCTCCGTTGCGGCGGCCCTCGCCAGCATCACCGATTCCTCGTCGAGCAACCGCTACCTCGTCTACGTGGCGCCCGGCGTATACACCGAAACCGATCTCTGCGTCGTCGCCCCCTACGTACACCTCCTGGGCGCCGGGCAGAATGTAACCGTGATTACCTCGGCGCGCAGTGGCGCTTCCCCCAACAACGCCTCGGCAACCGTTGAATTGCAGAACAACGGGCGGATCAGCCACTGCACCATCGAGAATACGGGTTCTTCGTCCACCTTCGGCATCGGCGTCTGGACAGCCGATGCGACCCGCGCGGCGGAAATCTTCCAGACCACCATCCAGGTCAATGGCGCGGGCGGCGTGGGCCACTACGCCGTCTACCTGAACGACTCCGAGCCGACAATTAAGTGCTCCAGGCTCACCTCCACCGGCGCCGTCGGATTTGGGACGGCGGTCAATGCCGCGCTCGGCGGCGTAAATGTCGCCGGTGGCTTCCCGCAACCCCTCATCGTCGACAGCTATCTCCTCGGAGGGACCTCCGTGGCCGACAACACCGGCACCGGCTTCGGCATGCAGTTCAATAGCGTCGCCGCCGAAGTGCGAAATTCCGTCATCGAGGCCGGCCACCGGGCCATCGCTCAATACGTCAACGGCATCACCCGCGTTCGCAACAGCCAGGTGCAGGTCAGCTCCACGACCGACGCGTTCCTCCTGGAGACCAGCGGTAGCGGGCAGACCCTGTTCTACCACAGCGGTCTGTTCTATGTCGGCAACAAACTGGCCACCGGCTCGACCAATCAGCCCGCCTGCCTCTTCAGCTACAACGCGAGCAACGCCGCCGTCAACGCCACCTGCGACTAATCGCCGGTAAGAAAGGAACGAATCGTATGTTACGAACTACGATAGTCACGCTCCTGGCGGTCGCGGCGGCCCTCTACCCCCCCGGAAGCGCCGTGGCCCAGTCGGGAGGCGACTTCAGCCTCTCCTGGAGCCGCGCCGGAGCCGGCGCCACCGCGCCGAGCACCGGGGGCGATCTGGACCTCCGGTCCGCCATCGGCACCGCCGAAGCCGAAGGGGCCTCGGGCGGTGAGTTCACCTTCCTGCCCGGTTTCCTCGCCGTGACCGCCGCGGTCGAGGAGGGCGATGAAGTACTGTGCGAATTCGGGCTCGACGCTTCCCAGGAAGTCGCCGATCCCCCCGTCGTTTCCGAAGCCACGGGAACCGCCACCTTTACCCAGCTCCTGAGCGGAAACGTCCTCGTTACCGTGGTGCACACCGTCGCCAACCCCACCGCCGCACACATACACGTCGGCGCGGCGGGCGTCAATGGCGGTGTGATCATCAATCTCGGCGACGCCAACAGCCCTATCCTGGCCGAGTTGACGCCGGAAGAGTACGCCCAGGTGAGCGCCTCGCCGCACTATATCAACGTCCACAGCGTGGAATTCCCGGCCGGCGAGATTCGCGGCCAACTCACCTGTGTTGCGGGCGGCGAAGGTGAAGGTGAAGGTGAAGGCGAGGGTGAAGGTGAAGGCGAGGGTGAAGGCGAAGGCGAGGGCGAGGGCGAGGGCGAGGGTGAAGGCGAGGGCGAGGGCGAGGGCGAGGGCGAAGGCGAGGGTGAAGGCGAGGGTGAAGGTGAAGGCGAGGGCGAGGGCGAGGGCGAAGGCGAAGGCGAGGGTGAAGGCGAGGGTGAAGGCGAGGGTGAAGGCGAGGGTGAAGGCGAGGGTGAAGGCGAGGGTGAAGGCGAAGGCGAAGGTGAAGGCGAAGGTGAAGGCGAGGGCGAAGGTGAAGGTGAAGGCGATGACGAACTGGCGCAAGAACTGTTGGATCGCTTCAATGAAATCGATACCAATGGCGACGGCGTGATTAGCCGGGAGGAATTCCTGGCCGCATTTGCCGATTCCGAAGCCGCATTCGATCGAATAGACACAAACGGCGACGGCATGCTCTCGCGGTCCGAACTGGAAGCCGCGGCGGGCATCGTGCCGCCAGCGGGTTGCCAGTGCAACCAAAACACCGCCAAGGCGCTTCAGCGCTATCTTGGCGACGCGTTCCTGCTTGGCTTGGCGCTGCTGGCGCTGTGCGCCATGCCCCGCTTGCGGGAGCGCTGATACAATCACATAACGCGTAAACCGCGCGGCCGCGGGATGGCCCATCCCGCGGTCGCGCGTTGCTTTATATCCGCCGCCCGGAGCGCGTCGCGCAACGGAAACCCAATTTGACTTTAAACCCCGTAGTTTCGTAAAGTTACGTACTTAGCTCAGCCTGATTACCCCCGGGGCGAACGCTTGCCTTTTCTCTGGGCTGCTCCGGATCTGTATCTTTTCGCCGAATTTACCGTATTTTCTAAGGAGTTTATTCTGTGAAGCGCACGTTTCAGCCTTCAAACATACGCCGCAAACGCACCCACGGGTTTCGCGCGCGCATGGCGACCAAGAATGGCCGCCGTGTAATCAACAATCGCCGTAGAAAAGGCCGTAAAGTCCTTTCCGCCTAATTTGAATGTGACGATCCTGTAGTGCGGGAGCAGACGGAGCAGGGGAGAAACCCCGTCCCGGATCCCGCCGCCTCCTCTGCGGGCAGCGGCCCGCGCGCCGCCCGGCTCAATTTCCCGCCGGAAGCGCGCATCCGGAAGAAATCCGAATACGCGGCCGTTTTCAACAGCAGCCGCAAGGTGGCGGACCGCCATTTCGTCTGTTATCTGGCCACGCAGGAGCAGCAAGGGAAAAAACTGGGCCTGGCCGTCTCGCGCAAGTGCGGCAACGCCGTAACGCGCAACCGCATCAAGCGCCATATCCGCGAATTCTTTCGTACCCGTCAGCACCGCATCAAAGCGCCCTGCCGGATTGTGGTGGTCGCCCGCCCTCCCGCGGCCGGCCTCGGCGGCGCGGCGTGTGGCGCGGCGCTCGAAAGCCTGTTGCGGCGCGCGGAACTGCTCGATGGCTAGGCTGTGCATCGCATTGATTCGCCTGTACCAGCGCCTTATTTCGCCGCTGCTCGGGCAGAACTGCCGGTTCTATCCCTCCTGCTCCCAGTACGCCATTGAAGCGCTGCGAATACATGGCTTCCTCCGGGGAACATGCTACGCCGCGTGGCGCATCCTGCGCTGCAACCCCTACTGCCCGGGCGGGCACGACCCCGTGCCCGATAAGCGCCGCGGCCGGGGGGGGCCGTCCAACTGAACACCGGCTGCGAACGCCGGCGCGCCCCGATGCCGCCGGATACGCCCGGGGAGAACAGTATTTTGCTCGGTGACCAACAACGCGACCGGGATCTCGCGCGGAATCAGATGTTCGCGATTCTGCTCACCACGATCCTGCTCATGGGCTATCTCTATTTCTTCCTCCCCGCCCCGCCGCCCCCGGGGCAGGCCCCGCCGCCCGCGGGGCGGGAAGCCGCCCGCGAAGAGGGCGATCCCGCGCCGCAACCCGAAATAGCGACGCCCGCGCCGGAGGCCCCCGCGATGGATGCCCCCGACACCGAGGCCACCGCGCCCCCCGCGGACCCCGCCGCCGCGGAAAACGCCCTCGCCGCACTGCGCTTCGACCCCGATGGCGAGCCCGCGCGAGAATATCTACTCGAAAACGATCAGCTCCAACTCGTCTTTACCGATATCGGAGCCCGACTCAAACAGAGCACCGTCGTCACCGTGCACGGAGCCAACCAGCCCCTCGTGCCCTCCTGGGGCGACACCCCCGAAAACGAGGCCGTCTACCCGCTCGGGCTCGCCTTCGATCCCGAGGATATGGACGACCTCAATGTCCTGCGCTGGCGGGCCGAACCCGCGCGCGACAACCAGTCACTCACTTTTTCAATCGAACTCCCCGCCCCCTGGTCCGCGCGCGTCACCAAGACCTACCGCCTGTCGGAGGAACATCCCAATGTCCTCGACCTGGAGGTCACCTACACCAACACCGGAACCGATACCCGCCTCCTCGGCCTCGACGACCGCGAGCCCGCCTTCGTCCTCACCTGGGCCCCCAACGTGAACTCCGGCGACGCCGACAACCTCATGGTCTCCCAGGAAATCGTCTGGCGCGCCGAAAACGCCAACGCCCACCTCAGGACCTCGAAACTCCCCGGATTCGTCGCCGGAGAGCGCTTCCACAAAGCCGTCCTCGATCCGGAGTGGGTCGCCATCAAGAGCGCCTACTTCATCGTCGCCATGCGGCCCGAATTCAGCGGATCCCGCGGCTGGGCCCTCGGCGACCCGCGACACTTCCACCTCTCGCTCACCGCGCCACGCATGGAAATCCCGCCCGGATCCACAGAAACCCGCGCGTTCAGGGTCTACCTCGGCCCGCTCCAGGGCGACAGCCTCGCCGGGGCCTGGCCAAGCCTCAAGTCCTCGCTCGAATTCTTCACCATGTTCGGCTTCATGGACGCCTTCGCAAAGGGCATGCTCTTCGTCCTGAACTGGTTCTACAACAACGCCTACGCCAACTACGGCTTCGCCATCATCTTCCTCACCATTCTCGTCCGCACCGCCATGTTCCCATTGACCCTCAAGGGCATGAAGAGCATGAAGAAGATGCAGAAGCTCGCGCCCGAAATGGAAAAAATCAAGGGGGAAGTCGGAGACGACCAGCAGGCTATGCAGCGGCGCATGATGGAGCTCTATCGCGAGCGCGGCGTCAATCCCCTCGGCGGCTGCATGCCCCTGCTCCTCCAGATGCCCGTCTTCATCGCCCTCTACCGGGTCTACGCCACCGCCTACGAATTCCGCGGCGCCCCCTTCATCGGCTGGGTCACCGACCTCTCCGAGCCCGACGCCTTCCTCACCCTGCCGATCTCCATTCCCGTGCCCTTCACCAACGGGATCGATACGTTCAACCTGCTGCCCATCCTCATGGGCCTCTCCATGGTCGCGAGCACCAAACTCATGCCAACCTCCGGCCCCGTGCAGAACCCGCAGCAGAAGATGATCATGACACTCATGCCCATCTTCTTCAGCGCCATCTGCTACAACATGGCCGCCGGGCTCAACCTCTATATCCTCACCAGCACCCTCCTGGGTATCCTGCAGAACTACTTCGTTCACGTCAGTGACGAGGAGGTCCGCTCGAAACCCGGAAAAGAAAAACTGCAAAAACTGAAGCGGCGCAAAAAGCATTTCTACGCCGCCGCCCAGGAAAAAAAGCGGGAAATGGCGCGCGAAGTACGCCGCGAAAAGAAGAAAAAATCGCGCGGAAACAAAGAATCAGGCGGGAACAGGGAACAATAACAACACACTGTCCGGCGGTGGCGCGGCGCCAACGGATCAACGCGGGCCAAAGGCCCCGGAGGAGATAAACGCTTATGAAACAAGTGGAGGCAAGCGCGAAAACCCGCGAAGAAGCCATCCAGAGCGCCCTCAAGGAACTGGGCGTCGAAATGTACGAAGTCGATAAGATCGAAGTCCTCGACGAAGGAAGCAAGGGCCTCTTCGGCCTCGGAGCGCGCCCCGTGCGCGTACGCCTCATCGTCGAAAGCCTGCACGACGAGCCCCGGCGCGACGCCGAATCCGCCGATTCCCGGCCATCCCGGGGCGGACGGGGTAGGGGCGATCGCCCCGCCGGCGAACGCAAGGATCGCGGCGCACAGCGCGAAACACGCAACGGCAAAGGCCCCCGCGCCGAAAAGCCCGCCGAAACGCGCGATGATCGCCCACAGCGCGCTGATCGCGCTGATCGCGCCGATCGCCCGGAAAGGGCCGAACGCGGCGAACGCGGACCGAAAAGCGACCGAGGCGAACGCGGCGGGCGCGGGCGCGGGCGTGACCGCGATCGGGACCGCGACAGCCAGCCCCGGGCCGATCGCGAAGGAGGACGCCCGCGTCAGGAAAAATCCGCCGATCCCCAGGGACGCCGCGAGGATCGCGACGCGCAACGCGGCAACCGACCGGAAAGGCGGCGCGGCAACCGTCCGGATCGCGATGCCGCCCCGGTTGATGGTGCGGAGGTGGATATCCCCGCGTCCGCCGAGCCGGCCCCCGATGAACAGGCCCTGATCGACAACGCCGCCCCCATCACCGACGAGCAGGGGGCCGAGGCCGCCATCGCCCTGCAGGAAATCATCACCCGCATGGGCATCACCGCGACAACCGCCTTTGTACGCTCCGACGACGGCAGCGCCCGCGTCAACGTCTCCTCGGAAGACAGCGCCATCCTCATCGGGCGCAAGGGCCGCAACCTCAACGCCATGCAGTACCTCATAAACCGCATGATTTCCCGCGGCGACACCAGCGAAAACACCGAGCGTATCGTCGTCGATGTCGAGGGCTATGTCGACCGCCGCCGCGAGACCCTCCAGGAAATGGCCCTCGCCATGGCCGCCAAGGCGAAAAACACCCAGCGCAACATGCGCCTAAAGCCCCTCAGCCCCCAGGAACGCCGCATCATCCACCTCGCCCTCCAGGACGACGAGGATATCCGCACCTACAGCCTCGGAGACTCCCTTTTCCGCAGCGTGGTCATCAGCCCGAAAAACGCCGTGCGCCCCGAGCGGCCCCGCGGCGGGCGAAGCGGGCGCGGCGGACGGCGCCGCGGCGGGCGAGGCCGTTCCGGCGACTACAACAACCGCAACGGCGGCCAGGATATCGATGTAGGCGCCTTTGGTGACTAACCCCGAAGATACCATCGTCGCAATCTCCACTCCCCCCGGCGAGGGGGGAGTGGGGATTGTTCGTTTAAGCGGCAAGGACGCCATCCCCATCGCCGCCGCCGCATTCCGCTCCTCCCGCG
Organism: Candidatus Hydrogenedentota bacterium; assembly: GCA_019637335.1. Taxonomy (NCBI): domain Bacteria; kingdom Pseudomonadati; phylum Candidatus Hydrogenedentota; species Candidatus Hydrogenedentota bacterium. The sequence goes on from JAHBVV010000002.1 coordinate 13,789, forward strand.
GACGCCGCATAGAAGACGGGAATCGACAAGTCTACCACGGACACATCGTGGACGCCGCCGGCGCCCCGCTCGACGAAGTCCTCTGCCACGTCATGCGCGCCCCCAACAGCTACACCCGCGAGGATGTCGTCGAGATCAACGGCCACGGCGGCCCCGCCCCGCTCAACGCCATCCTCGAAATCCTGCTCGCACGCGGCGCGCGCCTCGCCGCCCCGGGAGAATTCACGCTCCGCGCCTTCCTGAACGGGCGCATCGATCTCGTCCAGGCCGAAGCCGTCATCGACCAGATCCGCGCACGCACCCGCGCCAACCTCCAGGCCGCCAACGCCGCCGCCAGCGGCGCGCTCTCCCGAAACCTCTACGCCATGAGCGACCGCCTGCGCATCCTGCTCGCACGCGTCGAGGCCGCCGTCGACTTCCCCGAGGACGACCTCGGCGATCTCCTCGATCAGGCCCTACTCGACGACGCCGCAACCATCCTGCGCGACATGGAGGCCCTCCTCGCCACCAGCCACGCCGGACGGCTCTACCGCGAAGGAGCCGCCGCCGCCATCGCCGGTGTGCCCAACGCCGGTAAATCAAGCCTCTTCAACCTGCTCCTGCGCGACGCCCGCGCCATCGTCTCCGAGCGCGCCGGCACCACCCGGGACCGCATCGAGGAATTCATCAACCTCGCCGGACTCCCCCTGAAACTCGTCGACACCGCCGGCGTGCGCCAAACCGAGGACGAAATCGAGCGGATCGGTGTTCAAATCGCCCGCGACGTACTCAAGAGCGCACAGATCGCCCTGCTCGTTGTCGATGGAGCCGCTGGAGCCGGCCCAGACGATTATGCGCTCATGCGGGAATTGAAGCCCCTCGAAATCCCCATCGTGCTCGTTGTCAACAAGTGCGATCTCGTCGACGCCCCGCGTTTCCCCGATTGGCGCGACGAAGCCGACCACTGCGTCGCCCTGTCCGCCCTCACCGGCGAGGGCCTCGAACAGCTCGAAAACACGCTCGCCGAAATTCTCCTGCGCGGTGTCAGCGCGGGAGCCGACGAAGCCCTCATCAACCGCCTCCACCAGCAGGACAGCCTCCGCCGCGCAACCGAGTGTCTCGCGCGCTTCCTTGCCGACACCACCGTCTCTCCGGAGTTCCTCGCCCTCGAACTACAGGAGGCCCTCCACGCCCTCGGAGAAATCACCGGTGAAACAACCCCGGACGATATCCTCGCCAACATCTTCGGCGCGTTCTGCATCGGGAAGTAGCGAAGATCCCCCCGAAAAGACACAAAAAAAGAGGCCTGACACGGGAACCGCACCAGACCTCCGCGGAAGGAGAAACGCCACTTGTGGCGCTGACCAACACAATTTTACCATAGGCCCGGCGATTGGGCAAGTTCTGATTGCAGCACAACACGGCGCCCACGTGACGCAACTTCAATAACCGCCAACAATCGCTTTTTCATTAACAAAGAGAACACAAACAAATAAAAAGCGATCTTCGGCCTACAGCCGAATTATCGGGATCGACAGCGATTCTGACACCGTCACGACGTCCTCCCGGCACGTAAAAAGCAGCACCTGCCCCTGATCTTCCAGCCGGCTCAACAGCGAAAGCGTCGACGAAAGACGCGCATCGTCATAATTCGCAAACGGATCATCCAGCAGCATCGGAACCGACTCTCCGTTTTCGCTGACGCACTGCACGAACGCGAGCCGCAGCGCCAGGTAGATCTGATCCACAGTTCCCTTGCTCAAGGTTTTCTCCGGCGCCTCCTCCAACCGATCCGTGGCGGAAACCCGAATCCGAACCCCCAGGTCCCGCGTCAGGTGTAATTCCGTATAGCGGCCGTCCGTAATCGTCGCCAGGCGATCGCTCGCAATCGCCGCCAGTCGGGGCGCAATCGCCGCATGCCGGCTGCTGGAAAGTTCCTCGATCAGCGCCATCGCATAACTGGCCGCCTCAATCTCGGCCTCCAGCTCCCGGATGCTCGATTCGTTCCGCGCCGCTTCCTCCTCGATCTCCGCAATGGACCGCGCGCGCGCGCCAAGCTGCGTCAGCTGCACGTGGATCGCGTGCTCCTCCTGCACCATCCGCTCGATCGCCTCGGTGGCCTGCGCAAGCTGCTCCTCCAGGCCCTCACGCGACGCCGACGGCCGCGAGCCATCCCCCTGTGTACGCGCCACCCGCTCGCGAAGCTCCACCGTGCTCTGATTCCCGAGAAGCGCCGCCAGGCGATCTTCCAGCGCCGCGCGCTGCGCATCGATGGCGCGGCGATCTCGCGCATCCGCCGCCGCCGCGTTCCACGCCTCCAGCGACTCCACCCCCTGCGCCGCCAGCAGGGAATCCAGGTGCGCCCGGGCCCCCTCAAGCTCGGCGTGGTCGCTCTCAAGCTGGCGTTCCAGCCCCGAAAGGTGCTCCGCAAGCTGGCTGCTGCGCCCCTGGCGCTCGCGCAATTCCCCGATCCACTGCCGGTACGCGCTGATCAATTCCTTGAGCGCGCCAAACTCGTCCGCGCGCGGGAAGCCGCATCGCCGGACAAACGCACGCGCCTCCGTCTCAAGCCCTTCCAGCGCCGTCTCCGCGCCCGCCGCCTCCGTCTCCAGGCGTTTCAGCTCCGCCTCATGCCGCTCCAGCACCGCCCGGTTCGACGTCACCCGCCGCTTCATCTCGCGGTACGCCTGGTAGCGCGCGATCGCGCGGCTCGCCGCCTCCTGCACATCCGCCTCCGTCCGCAAATCCTCACCCGCCTTCGAAAACGTGTCCCGCAACCGCTCGAGAAGCTGCGGGATACGTTCCTCCGCCTCCGAAGCCTTCTCCTGCTGGGCCGCCAGCGCCTCGCGCCGGATCCGCAGCTCCAGCCGCCGCGTCCGGTACGCGTCGTGCAGCGCCTCCAGCTCGCGCACCGTGTCCAGCCCCGATTCGCGCAGCAGGCGCGCGATCACTTCCAGGCCCGCCTCCGCCCGCGCCTTCTCCAGTTTCTTCAGCTCCTGTTCCGCCTGCGCAATGCTCGCCTCCAGCCGCGCAAGCCGGCCCCGCCGCTCCGAACGCATCCCCATGAACACCAGGCCCATCACAAAAGCCACCGCCGCCGGAAAACCCATCGCCGCGTTGTCCTGCGTGAGGTACATCGCGCCCAGCCCCGCCGCCACCAGAAGGCAAACAATACCGATCGGCAGGAAGGCCTGCGTCTCGCCCCGCGCCTCGACATAGGTCACCTGCAGCGAATGCAGTTCACTCGCCTGGCGCTTCTGCTGCTCCTCGTGAACCCGCGCCTGCACCTCGTACTCGCGCGCCAGCTCCGGAAACTCGTCGCAATTCGCAAAAAGGCCCTCGTACGGCGCGTTCGCGTCCTCCAGCGCCTCCACCTCGCCCCGGAGTTCCTCCCGTACCGCGCATTCCTCGTCCCGCGCCCGCAGCGCAAGCGAAAAACTATTCGAAAGCTGGCTCAGCCACTCCACCGGATCCGCCGCGAGCCGGCTGAAATCGGGCAGCTCCGCCAACCGCGCCTGAACTTCCTCCATCCGGCTCCGCGCCGACGCAAGCAGCGACACCGTCTCATCCATCCGCGACGCAACCTGGCTTCGCTTCGCCAGCGCGTCGCTGATCTCCTCCTCAAGCGCCGGCGGGAAATCGCCCGGAAGCGTCCCGCCCGTTTCCACCTCCACGGGTCCGGGGATGTGCTGGGATCGCGCCGACTCCAGCTGGGCGCGGAGCTTCTCCACCTGCTTCTCGCACGTCAGCACCGCCCGGTGCGCCGCCTGCACCTCGCCGTCCCGGTCCAGCGGAAACGCGCCCCCCGCGCCAAGCGCCTCCGCCCGCCGCGCCATCGCCGCGATCTGTGTCTGCAGTTCCTCCGCCTTCTCCAGCCGGTCCCGGTACGTGAAGTGATCCAGCGTCCGCAGCGCGCCCTCGATACCCCGCTTCTCCGCCTGCAAAGACGCCTTCTTGTCCAGCACCGCCCGGCGCGCCAGCGCAAGCGCGCGGACCGACGCCTGCTGCTCCCGCGCGGCCTTCAGTTCCTCCGCAAGCGCCGCGCGGCGCTGCCGGGCCAGGGGCAGCGGGCGGTTCCGCGCGTCCGGCCGCCCGATCGCGGCAATCCGCGCCGAAAGCTGGCTCAACGCGCCCTCCGCCGTGCCCGCGCTGCCGCCCGAATCCGCCAGCGCAAGCATGATCTCCCGGATCCGGTCCAGCGCCTCGCTGTCGCCCAGATCCGTCAGGCTGTCGTGCGAAAGCGTCGCCGTATGCAAAAACACCGGCTTATCCAGCCCCAGATGCCGCACCGCAAAATCCAGTTCCCGGTTCCGGTAGCGCGTGAACGTATCGGTGATGTCCTCATCCGCCGTCCGATCGAATACACGGACGGACTCCCGCTCCCGATCGAAACAGCGTTCCACCGCGATTACCCGGCCATCGTCAAGTTCGTATACCAGCGAACCGCCATAGTGCTCAACGCCCTCCCACGGAGCCCGCAGCGTGTTCGACTCCTCGTAAGTCCGCTCCGATGTGCTGCTCTTCTGCCCGTACAGCATGTCCGTGATGAAACCGCGGATCGTCGACTTGCCCTTCTCGTTCGGGCCAACAATCACCTGAAGCCCCGGCGCGAATTCCAAAGCCGTGTCCGCAAAGCGGCCGTAGCCCGCAATGTGTATCGACCGGATCTTCACAGCCCTTCTCCTCCCAACCCGCGAACCGGCAACGGGATCTCGCGAAAGGCGCACAACCCCAGATCCCGGCTTCGTATTCGCTGCCGCCGCAACGCCTGATCCGGCGCATCGCCGATCTCGGCCCCTATCCGCGCAACGAATGCGCCCAGGCTCGACGGTTCCCGCGCAATCGCGTCATACGCCGCCCCGGCCGCGCACCGCTCCCGCCACTGCAAATAAAGCGCCTCCTCCGAGAGCGTCTCGCGGATGCTGTCCAGTTCCTCAAAAACCGGTAGCGCCAGCGCCCCTTCCAGCGTCAGCCGCACCACCCGCTCCCGGCGGTCCGCCGGCATCGCCGCGCGGGCCGCGTCCAAAAGCGCCTGACCGGATTCAAACCCGCCGCAATCAAGCCGCACCGCCTCAAGCCGCCCCGCCGATGTCTCCACAAGCGCCGCCCTGCCCGGGCCGCCCTCCTCAAGCGAGACCTCCACGCAATAATGCGGCCCCCGCTCGTCAAAAGACCCGCCCTCCGGAGCCCCCGCATACCAGACCGGCGTGGATTCGCCTTCCGAAACGCATACGCTCGTGTGGTGCTCGCCCAGCCCGAGATACGCCAGACCCGAAGGCAGCGTGGGGCGGGGTTCCAATCGCAACGGCGACCCGGCCGCTCCAGATACAAGCTTTCCGGCCAGCCCGTAGCCAATCGCAACATGCGCGCGCCCGTCAAGGGGAATTTCCAGACCCGCGGGAAGCGCCGCTTCCCGGTCCCGGCGGTCCCAGCCGAATCCATGCACCGTCAGCGGAACATCCTCCAGCTGCACCGCACGCCACGCCGGCGTCGTAAAAAGATGGACGTTCGGCGGCCAGTGCTCCGTCAGGTACGGCGAGTCCGCCACCGCCGCATCCACGCGGCCCGCGCAGATAAACACCGGAAGCGGACGCGCCCCCGACAGCGAATCATGCAAAAAATCCACCGTATCCCGCGTTATCCGCTCCCCATCAAACAAATCTCCCGTGATCGCCAGCGCCGCAACCCCGTCCTCGCCCGCCCGCCGAAGGATCTGGCGAAAGACCGACCGCAAATGGTCGCGAAACGCGTTGCCCTGCTCCGGCGGGAGTCCCAATTCCGAAAAAGAGCGGTCCAGGTGAATATCGGCGGTGTGAATCAGTTTCATGAATGGGACGGAATTTCCGGTCAGCTTTAAAAACAGCGTCATGCGTCGCAGTAGTGTGTCAGATTCCACCGCCGGATCCAAGTGGACCGCCAATTCACCCCATGCCAGCGCCGAAGGAGTCCGGGCATCTTCCCCGGCGCAACGCCAGCCCGAGACCCCGCCACGCCGTCCCCCCATTCAACCGCCCAACGGCTGTGCCGCGCGCGATCATGCCGCCAAGGGACGTACCCGCGCACAAACGCCCAACCCGACACGCCCGCCTCCCGTCCAAACCGACACACACGCCCCAGACCCAAAGCCCAACACGCGGGGGTATGTCCCGGCCGGAGTCCATCCCAATCCCCCCAAACCCCTAACGAAACACCCCCTCCGCCACAGGCCCCCCCGCCTCCACCGGTTCCGGCGAACGCCGCGCGCGATCATGCCCCGCGTCGTCATACCCCCGGTTCCGATCATGCGCAAGAACCCGCCGATAAAGCGGCCCCGCAAACGGTAACGATTCCGCCCCCCGCCGGCGGATCGCCCGAATATACCGGGGAACAAGCACCCGCGCCGTCAACGTCTCCAGCCGCGAGTGGCGGACACGAAACCGTTGTAGAATCGCCCGCGAACCCATCAATCGCTCCAGATGATAGGAACTGTACCCGATGTGGTAATGCCGCTCGCGCTCCCGGTCCAGTTGCGCCGCCTGCCACGGGTACGATCGCGCATCCGGCACATACGTCGCGTCAATCCCTTCCCCGTGCAGCCGATACGCCAGTTCGACATGTTCGAGCATCCGATACCGCGGATCCTCCGATATCCCGCCCACCTGCTCCAGAATTCGCCGCGGGATACTCGCATTCGACGGCTGGGCCCCCAGGTACGGCCGCACCCCCTGATCCCGCGCCGGCTCCGGCCCTTCGTCCAGATCCAGCCGCGTCAGGGTCCCCGGGCGCAACTGCGGGTGCGGATGTATCGCGCCCGTAACCACCCCCCGCTCCTCGCGACGCTCCTGCGTCTCCACATGGATCTCGATAAGGCGCGGGCTCGCAAGTTCGTCGTCGGCAACAAACAGTACGATCCGCCCATCCGATTCCGACAGGGCCCGGTTGCATGCCGCCCCGCAATCCGGCCCCTCCAGGCGAATCAGGCGCGTGCGCACCGGCGATCCCGTCGCAAAGCGCGATATGATCGACGCTGTATCGTCCGTGCTCCCCGCGTCCGCCACAATCAGCTCGAATCGAGCCGCCGGGTACGTCTGCTGCTCCAGGTGGGTCAGACACTTCGGAAGCCACGCCGACCGGTTCCGCGTGGGTATGATAACCGATATATCCACGAACTCCTCCGCGCGAAGCATAACGCGGGGAGCGCCCCCCCTGCAACGCCCGCGCCTATGGACACCCCTTCAATGGGGATGCTACCATCGCACCGGCGCGCATGGCGTTCCGATCGCGGTACAGACGCCTGGCCTGCCGATCCGTACCCGCTCAGCAAACGTATTTCAGCACAGGACAGCACCCGTTGGAACTGACCCCACCCAGATTCTCGCCGCTGCCGATGCTCCTGCTGGCCGTCGCCTTTTCCCTGGCCGCGCCGCTGTTCTGGATTCACGTGGAAACCGCCGCGCCGCCCCCCGGCGCCCCCGCCATCGAAAACCCGGAGCTCTACGGGCGCGTCCTGCCATCTCTCCAGTATGGCTATCAACGCATGGCCGGGGGAGAATGGCCACTCTGGGCCCCCGGACAGTTCTGCGGAATGCCATTCTTCGCGAACCCGACCCTCGGCATGCTCGCCCCGCTCAACGCCGTCTTCTACGTCCTCCCGCCCCTTCCCGGGCTCGCCATGCACGCCTTCATCGGCCTGTTTCTCATGGCCCTGTTCGCCGCCCTCTTTCTGCGCGCACTCGGGGCCGGCTGGATTCCCGCCGCCCTCGGCGGGTGCGCCTACGCCTTCTGCGGAACCTCCGCCGCCGCCATGTCGCGCCCCGAGATGCTCGGCGTCCTCGCATTCGCGCCGCTCCTCCACTGGATCGCGTTCGCCTGGGCCGCCCGATCCCGCGGCCCCCTCCTGCCCGCCGGCGGCGCCGTTATCGCCATGATGATCCTCGCCGGCTCGCTCCCCCTCGCGCTTCTCTTCACCGCCAGCGCCTGCGCCTGCGGGACCGTCTCCATTCTCGCCCGCCCGGACACCGCCGGCGCACGCTATTTCCAGCGCCTGCGCGGGCTCGCCATCATGGGCGGGCTCGGGCTCGCCTACGCCGCCGCCGCCTGGATTCCCGCCGCCGCCTGGCTCGCCTCGCTCGAAAGCCCCTGGGCCGCCCTATGGCCCCAATCCTGGAGCGTGCAGTTGCCCGCCGCCGCCGCGGATGTTCCCGCCCATATTCTCGGCGCAACCGCCGGCCCCCGGCCCGGCGTCCTTTACGCCGGCGCCATCGCCCTGATCCTCGCGCCCGCCGCCCTCCTCAACCGGAACCGCCGTCTCGAAGTGCTCTGTTTGCTCGCCCTCGCCGCATTCTGCCTGGCAATCGCCGTACGCGGCGGGGGATCCGCGCAGCCCGCCTCGCCCTGGATGGCCTTCCTGTTTCCGGGCGCCCTCGCCATCGCGCTACTGGCCGGCCTCGGAGCCGACCGCATCCTCCTCACCGGACGCGATCCCCGCTCGCCACTCATCTGGGGGGCCGTGCTCATATGCCTCGCCGCCGCCGGCATCGTACTCGCCGCCGGCGCCCCCGCCGCCCGCGGAGCCGTGGCCCTGGCCCTGCTCGTGCTCCTGCCCTTCTTCATCCTGCGCGTCCGCTGGCTCGGAACCGTCTGCGGGCTGCTCCTCCTCTTCCTCCACTACGCCGACCTCCGCAACGCCGCCGCCAGCGCCTACCTGCATCCCTATGCCGGCAGCCCGAACTGGCTCCAGGACAGCCTCCCCGCCGTGAAGGAGGCGGAGGCCCAGGCCCTCGGCCAACGCGTGCTCGCGCTCCCCTCGGCACGGGAAAGCATCCTCCCGGCCAACATCGGGCTCATGCAGCCCCTCGCCAGCGCCGGTGGGGCCTGGTGGCCCCTTACCCCGGACCAGGCACGCTGGTGGGATCGTATTCGTCCCCATATGCAGCCCGCTGCGCGATTCGCGGCCCCGGGCGCCAGTGGCGCGGGCGACCCCGCCGACATGGCGCTGCTGAATTACATGGCCGTGCGCGTCGTGCTCGGCGAACGCAACCAGCCCTGGATGGATAACGCGGACGGCGGCGTCGACATAAAGCTCCGCTTCCTGCGCACCGTCGGGCGCCTCAGCCTCTGGAAAAACGAAAGCGCCCTCCCGCGCGCGCGCTGGGTCCCCCAGTGGCGGCCCGTGTCCGGGATTGAGGAGGCCATGAACACACTCCTCTCGCCCGACTTCGACGGCGCGTCCAGCGTCACCGTGGAGGCGTCCGGAAAGGCCTGGGAGGCCCTCCGCGACGCCCTGGCCCCCGCCGGCGCCCCCGCCGGTGAGGGCGATCCCGGAGCCAGCGTCCACCTCCGCCACGAATCCCACGAAACCGTCGAAGTCCGCGTCGAATCACCGCGCCCCGGCATCCTCGTGCTCGCCGACAGCTACGACCCCGGCTGGCAGGCCCGCGTCAACGGAAAGCGCGCGCCCATCCTGCGCGTAAACGGCCTCTTCCGCGGCCTGTACCTGCCCGAGGGCGCGCACACCGTCGTCTTCACATACACCCCCGCCAGCGTCACCATCGGGCTGCTCGTGACCGGAGCCAGCCTGCTCATCACGCTGGTATGGGGCGCATTCAGCCTCGCGCGGATCGTCATCGCGATGATCCGCGGAAATCGTGGACCCTCCAGCAAATCGGCGCCCGCAATGGGCGGCGGGGAGCGCATGGTATGAGCAAAAAAGTACGGCTCGGCTTCATCGGAGCCGGTGGCGTCGCCGCCGGCCATTTCAACCGCCTCATGGCCACGGGAAAGGCCGAAATCGCCGCCCTCGCCGACCCCGCGCCCGAAGCCCTGGCGCGATTTCAGAAGCGCTGCCCCGACAGCCGCGGCATCCCCTTTTTCCCGGACTACGAATCCATGATCGGCAGCGTGGACCTCGACGGCGTGCTCGTACTCAGCCCGCACGCATGCCACTTCGAACAGATCATGACCTGCCTGGGCCAGGGCCTCCACGTCCTTTCCGAGAAGCCCTTCGTATGCGGGAGCCGAAACGCCCGCAAAGCCATCGATCGCGCCAGGAAGTCCGGCAAAGTCCTCTCCCTCTCCTTCCAGCGGCACTACGAGCCCGTATTCCGCTACATGCGCGAGACCATTCGGCGCGGCGCCCTCGGCGAAATCCAGTTCGTGCAGGCCATGCAGGCCCAGGAATGGCTCCGCCTCACCGAAGGCACATGGCGCCAGTCCCTCGAAATCTCCGGCGGCGGACAGCTGAACGACTCCGGCAGCCACCTTATCGACATCGTGCTCTGGGTCACCGGCGTGCCCGTGGTCGAAGTCTTCGCCCAGTCCGAATACTTTGGCCGAGAAGTCGACATCAACTCCGCCATCACAATGAAATTCGCAAACGGCGCCCTCGCCAACCTCTCCGTCATCGGAAACGCCCCCGCCTGGCATGAAGACCATACCATCGTCGGCGCGAGCGGCGCCTTCTACCTCCGCCAGGACGGATCCCTGCTCCAGCAAGACGCAAAGGGCAGGACAAAAACCGTGCGCCTCCCCAAACACACCCAAAACCCCGACAGCAACTTCGTCCAATGCATTCTCGGCAGGGCCGTAACCGACACGCCCCCCGAATGTGGCCTCGAAACCCTCCGCGTCACCGAAGCCCTGTGGCAATCCGCCCGCCTCGGCCGCCCCGTCAAGCTGAAGTAAACGCCAAACCTTCAAGCCCAACAAGGGCACAGACACGCTCTGAGAAAAATGTAGGCTCAAAGTCCGCCGCAGGCGGAATAGGCGTCCCGCCTGTCCAGGGCCGAAGGCCCGCTTCATAGCAGCCTGGGCCGGAGGCCCAGGAAGACAAATTCGACAGAATATGAGGGCTGAAAGCCCGCTTCATAACTCCTGTCCAGAACAAACGTAGACAACACAAAACCCACCCCGAAGGCTTTACCCCATGGCCCGCCCCAACATCATCCTCGTCACCCTCGACGGCCTCCGCGCCGACGCCATCGGGTGCGCCGGAGAGTTCGGCGGGCGCACCCCAAACATCGACGCCCTCGCTGCCAGCGGCGTCCGCTTCGAAAACGCCATCACCCCCTTTCCAGAGGAAGATGGCGGGGGATGGGCCTGTCTCTCCGGAGAATCGCCCGAATTTCCACCGACCGAAGGCGCCCGCCCGGCAACCCCCAACGCCCCCTGGATCCTCCCCGATCACCTCCGCGAAACGGGCTACGACACCTGCGCCGCAGTCGCCACGCAACCCGATTCCCGCGCAACGGCCTTTGCCGCCGTGCGCGCGCCAACCGAGGAATCCCACGAGGCCGACCTCGCCGCCTGGATCGGCGATCAGGCGGTGCGCTTCTGCCAGGTGGCGCGCGCGCCCTTCTTCCTGTGGGCGGCGTTCCCCGCGCTGCGCCTTCCGTTCAACGCCGCCGGCTGCGGAAACCCGATCCCGCCCGCGAAAATCAAGATCCCCCCGGATCTCGCCCCGGACGCCGGCGCCCGTCCCCGCCGCGCCGCCCTCTACCGGCGGCGCGCCCTCCTCGCGGGCTACCACGCCGCCATCGCCCACGCCGACCGCCAGCTCGGACGCCTTCTGGCCACCCTCACGGCCCGCGGCCACACCAACAACGTAATTGTCATGACTTCCGGGCACGGCCTCGACCACGCATCGCTGGAACCGGAACACGATCCCCCGGCAACACGCCTTACGGACCCGCGCCTGCGCGCGCCGCTCATCATCGCCGGCCTCGCCGGGCAGCGCAGGAACGCCGTGGAGACCGCCCTCGTATCCGTGGCCGACATCGTCCCCGCGCTACTGGAAATCTCCGGGGTGGACGCAGCCGCCGCACCGCGATCGCGCCCCCTGTTGCCCCTGCTTGCCGGCAAAAAGCACGCGGGCCGTCCCTTCACGACTTTTCAAGGCGCCGGACGCGCTGCCGGTGTGCGTACGCCCCGCTACAAGTGGGTCGTCCTTCCCGGCGGGCTGGGCGAGATGCTGTATGACTTGCAGGTCGATCCCCGGGAAATGCACAATCTGTGGGATAGTCGGCGGGCAACCGCCATCCGGCGCATGCTGCTCGGCATCGTACAGAGAGAAGCTCGGATTCCGCCCTGATATGTTGTAACCGCCCCGTGCGGGCACAGGTCTAATGCCTTATGTGGATTACACCCATTCTTTGCACCCTTTCCGCGCTGACAAGTCTGCCTGCTTCCGACACCTACCTGCAGGGATACGAGGCCTTTCGCGCCAAACGCTATGACGTGGCCATACGCGCCTTCGAAACCGCCGCCCAGGCCGATCCCGATCTGAAGCCCTGGGCCCAGGTGCGTATCGGAATGGCGCTCGCCGCGCAGGGCAAGCCCGGAGACGCCCAGGCCGCCTGGCAGCGCGTCCTCGACGGCCCCGATGGGCCGTGGCGGGCCATGGCCCGCGCCAAGCGCGCACGCCTCGCCGCCGACCAGAAGGACGACGCCTCCGTCGTCGCGCACCTGTCCGGCTTCGACACGATTGCACCCACGCCCTGGTGGATGGACCGCTACCTCTGGCAGTTCAGCGAGTCGGCCATACGCCAGTCCGGCGACGCCTCACTCGCCGGATACGCCGTCCTCCGGAACACCGCCGAAACCACTTGGTTCATCCGCCCTCGCCTGGACGCATCGCGGGTGCTCGTGCGTTCGCCGTCGCCACTCGACCAGGCCACCGCACTCATCGGCATGCTCCGCTCCAGCGCCTACACCGACATCCAGGAGCACTTGCCCCGCGTCCCCGTCGCGCTACCAGATGACACCAACCAGACCCGCCTCGTCGCCGCCCTGGCCGGGCAATTGCTCGACGACGACCCCGCCAACGACGCCGCGGCGCTCGCCGTCCTGCGCCTCCACCGGGATCACCCCGCGGCCCGCTTCGTCCTGGCCTACGCCACGCGCATGCTTGCCACTAAAAGGGATTTCGCGCGCGCCGAAGCGCTGTGCAACGCCCTGATCGACCTCGACCCAACCTCCCGCGAGGCCGGCGAGACCATCTGGTGGCTCGGCGGAGCCCTCGAACGCGCGGAGCGCATCCCCGACGCCGAACGCGTCTACGAATTACTGCCCTCAAAATGCAGCGGCCACTTCCGCGCCGACGACGCCCTGTTCCGGCTCGGCGAGCTCTATCTCTCCCACGGAAACCACGAAAAAGGGCTCGGCTACCTCGCGCGCCTCGGCCGTGAATACCCCGACAGCCGCTTCCGCGCGCAAGCCTTCTACACCTGCGCCCTCCATCCCGCCGTGCGCCAGGATACCGACCTCAAGCGCGTCTACCTCGGCGCCGCCGCGGATGACGCCATCGGCTACTTCTGGGCGCACCGCGCGCTCGCACGCCTCCACGATCTGGAAAAGCCCGACGCCGCCCCGCCCGTGAATCTGCGGGTCGACGGCGTCAACCCCGTGCTCCTCCCCCACGACGGCTATCTCGAACCCCTCCCGCCCATACCGCCCATGATCGCGGAGAGCGCCGAATACCGGCGCCTCGTCTACTTCGCGCGCCACGGCATGGAAGAGAGCGAATGGGAAGTGCTTCGCCTCCTCCAGGGCATGGAGAAGATCGAGTTCAAGGAACCCTACTACCGCGCCTTCGCCGAGGCCGGCCTCGCCCACACCGCCCTCCAGTTCGCCGTCCACGAAGGTTGGGGCGTCGGCGCGGGCGGCAAACGCTCCCTCGCGCGCCTCCGCCTCGAATACCCCCTCGCCTACTGGAACGAAGTCAAGGCCATCGCCGCCGAGGCCGGCCTCGACCCCTACCTCATCCTCGCCGTCGCGAAGCAGGAAAGCACTTTCCGCCCGAACCTCACCTCCAGCGCGGGAGCCAGCGGCGTCATGCAGTTGATGCCTTCCACCGCCAAGTGGATGGCCGATGTCGATCCGAACATCAGCCGCGACCACGTCGCCAACCTCGAATCGCCCGTCAATTCCCTGCGGCTTGGCGCCTACTACCTCGTCCGTATGTTCGGGCGCTCGGACGGCAACCTCGTCGACACCCTCGCCTCCTACAACGGCGGGCCCGGAAACCGAGACAAGTGGCGCAAGCGCTTCCCCAACCACGACCTCGACCAGTTCATCGAGGCCATCCCCTTCTCCGAAACCAAAGACTACGTGCAGAAAGTGCTCGGGAACTACGCGGCCTACCGCTCCCTCTACGAGCCCTTCGACGCCCGCGACGTGCACGCAAGCAGCGAAGCCCAGACGCAAACTGGAGGAGAGGAGGCCGGTTGAGTCGGCAGGGCAATCGCATTTAGACTCGATCTCGGTATATGGGCGTAAACTTGAGTCGATTTGGAACCTTGAATCAACGATAGTGAGCGTTTTGGAGCGCCGGCATCTGTGCCGGCAAGGTCAGGGATTCGCCGCAGGCGAAATGCCAGCGCTCCAACACGCGCCCTTTTGAACATTGAAGGTGGTTGATGTGGCGCTCGGCTCGAGTTGGAAGTTTAAAGGCGATTGCCCTGGTTGATTTCGCCTTTCGCGCCAGGCCCCGCCGCGATCTATACTACGGTATGCTGTGTGCAATTCTGACCCCCGGGCCGTCACGCCCCGGATCCAACAAGGAGAGAACCCATGTCTGACAGCCAGCTGAGCCGGCGCGCATTCCTGGCCGCGACCACAACCACCGCCGCCACCCTCGCCGCCGCCGCACCCAACGACGCACGGGTCGTGCCCGGAAAGATTTCACCCAATCAAAAACTCAACGTCGCAGCCATCGGAGCCGGGGGCAAGGGCTCGTCGGACATCGGCAATTGCGCCAAGGCTGGCGAGAACGTCGTCGCACTCTGCGATGTCGACTGGAAACGCGCCGAGCGCACCTTCGCGGCCTTCCCCGACGTTCCGAAGTTCAAGGACTTCCGGAACATGCTCGAGACTATGCCCGAAATCGACGCCCTCACCATCTCCACGCCGGACCACACCCACGCCCCCGCCGCCTACATGGCCATGAAAATGGGCAAACACGTCTACGTCCAGAAACCCCTCACCCACACCGTCGCCGAAGCCCGCCTCCTCAAGAACACCGCCGCAGAGATGGGCGTCATGACGCAGATGGGCAACCAGGGCCACTGCGGCGACGGCGCCCGCGTGCTCTGCGAAATGATCTGGACCGGAGCCATCGGCAACGTAAAAGAAGCCCACGTCTGGACCCACCGCCCCGTCTGGGCAAACCAGGGTATGGACCAGCCGCTCCCGCCCCTCGTTACCCCCGAAACCCTCGACTGGGACCGCTGGATCGGCGGCGCGCCCTGGCGCCCCTACAACCCCGGCCTCGCCCCCCACGACTGGCGCGCCTGGCAGGACTTCGGCGGCGGCGCACTCGGCGACATGGCCTGCCACATCATGGACCCCATCTACATGTCCCTCAAGCTCGTCGAAGCCGAGAGCTTCACCGTCGAAGTGGTCGAGCAGAAGGGCGCCAACAGCGAAACCTTCCCGATCATGAGCACCATCAAGTACTCGTTCCCGGCACGCGGCGATATGCCGCCCGTGGATGTCTACTGGTACGACGGACACTGGCCGGACCCCGCCACCGGTGAGGAAATCTACAACCGCCCGAAATGGCCCGAAGGCGTCCCGAAAGACGAGCCCCTCGGCGACACCAACGCCAACGGCATCTCCAACGGCTCGTACCTCATCGGTGAAAAAGGCCTCATCACCACCGGCGAATACGGCGGACGCACCCGCCTGCTCCCCGCCTCGAAGATGGATCAGTACACCATGCCCGATCCCTTCATCGAACGCATTCCCGATGAGAACCCCTACACCAACTGGCTCAACGGCATCAAGAACGGCGTCCAGCCCGCGTCCAACTTCGACTACTCCGGACCCTTCACCGAAATGGTGAACTTCGGCAACCTCGTCGTCAAGTCCGGCACGAAACTCAAGTGGGACAACGTCAACGGCAAGGTGACCAACGTCCAGAACCCCGAAGAAATCGTAAGCAAGGAATACCGCAAAGGCTGGGAACTGCCCTGCTAGACGGCATTTAAGCGATTGGCCGGCCCCGGCGCGCACCCAGGCGCCGGGGCCACGCATTTTCCCCGAACGTTCCCCGGAGCCCCAGCCCCCGAGCCAGCCAATGGCAGTCCCAGGCAGTCGAGCAGTCTTTTGGTCCCTTGGGTCCCTGCTGTCCCTGCTGTCCCTGCTGTCCCTGCTGTCCCTGTAGTCCCTGCTGTCCCTGAAGTCCCTGAAGTCCCTGCTGTCCCTGTAGTCCCTGTAGTCCCTGCTGTCCCTGCTGTCCCTGTAGTCCCTGTAGTCCCTGTAGTCCCTGTAGTCCCTGTAGTCCCTAGTCCCTAGTCCCTGTAGTCCCTGTAGTCCCTGTAGTCCCTGTAGTCCCTGTAGTCCCTGTAGTCCCTGTAGTCCCTGTAGTCCCTGTAGTCCCTGCTGTCCCTGTAGTCCCTGTAGTCCCTGCTGTCCCTGTAGTCCCTGTAGTCCCTGCTGTCCCTGTAGTCCCTGCTGTCCCTGTAGTCCCTAGTCCCTGCTGTCCCTGTCGTCCCTGTAGTCCCTGTAGTCCCTGTAGTCCCTGTAGTCCCTGTAGTCCCTGCTGTCCCTGCTGTCCCTGTAGTCCCTAGTCCCGCGGCCAACCTCCGGAGAACCGCCCATGTGGAACCACACCCCCCTCACCCGCCTCCTCAACATCCGCTACCCCATCGTCCAGGGGCCCTTCGGCGGCGGCTCCTCCTCGCCCGAACTCGTCGCCGCCGTCTCCAACGCCGGCGGGCTCGGCTCCTTCGGCGCCATGAACCTCGCCCCACACGAAATCGGGCCCCTCTGCGACGATATCCGCGCCCGCACCGACAAACCCTTCGCCATCAACCTCTGGGTCAGCACCGAAGACCCGGACGCCCGCGACCCCAACCTCCAGGCTCAATTCGATCGCGCCCTGCAGCCGCTCCTCCCGCTCTACCGCGAACTCGGCGTCGAACCGCCCCGGCCCGAACCGTTCGCGCCCCACGACTTCACGGCCCAGGCGCAAGCCCTCCTCGACGCCGCGCCCCCCGTATTCAGTTTCATATACGGCGTGCCCGATCCCGACTTGCTCCGGCAATGCCGTGAACGCAACATCATCACGGTCGGCGGAGCCACTACGGTCGACGAGGCCGTGGCACTCGACCGCGCCGGCGTCGACGCCATCGTCGCATCCGGTTTTGAAGCCGGCGGGCACCGCATGTCCTTCCTGCGATCCGCCGAAGATTCCCTCATGGGGCTCTTCGCGCTTGTGCCCCAGGTCGCCGACGCCGTCCGCGTCCCCGTGATCGCCGCCGGCGGCATCGCCGACGGCCGCGGGATCGTCGCCGCGCTCGCGCTCGGAGCCGCCGGCGTACAAATCGGAACCGCCTTCCTCGCCTGCGAAGAGTCCAACGCCGCCGGGCGCCACCGCCACGCCCTGCGCAGCGAACGCGCCTGGCACACCATCCTCACACGCGCCTTCTCCGGACGCCTCGCCCGCGGCATCCCCAACCGCGTCACCGCCGCCTACCGCGAAAACCCGGAACCCACCTTGCCCTATCCCATCCAGGCCCAGCTCATTCGCCCCCTCCGCGAAATCGCCCAGGCCCACGGCAACGAAGACTGCACCGCCCTCTGGTCCGGCCAATCCGCCCGCCTCATCCGAGACCGCCACGCCGAAACCCTACTCCAACGGCTCGTCGCCGAAGTAGACCGCCATTACGCGGCGCTCCAACAAGAAAGCCAATAAAACAGCATCCTGTCCACAACACGTGACCACCATCTCCCGGCCCGCCCCATCCCCCCTCCGCCCACCATCACCCAGGTGTGCCACAGACAAGCCCCCAAGCCTCGCCCGTGCAATACCACCAGCCCAATCAAGGGACGTACCGCCGCACAAACGCCAAACCCAACCCACAACACCCAACGTCCAAACCACACACCCAACCCCACCCACAAACCCCACCAAGCGGGGGTACGTCCCGGCCAGAGTTATCCCCCGTCCGCCCACCATCACCCCAAGCGTGCCACGGACAAGCCCCCAAGCCTCGCCCGTGCAATACCCGACCCACACGTTCACGCCCACCACCGCAGTCCGGTATAAACTGTCAACTGTCAACTGTCAACTGTCAACTGGCAACTTTCAACTGTCAACTGTCAACTGTCAACTGTCAACTGGCAACGACCACCCCTCCCGTGCCACGCGATGGCGCCCCAGCGCCTTCGTGTGCCAGGAGCAACACCAACCCACCACCTCCATCAACACCCCACACGAGCGGCGCAAAGGAGGCTAAAAGTCCGCCGCAGGCGGGTTGGGCATCCTGCCCGACGCAACAATAGCCCCCGACACCACAACACCCCACCCTTCTCCAACCCTCTCAAACCCCCGTGCCTCGCGATTCCGCCGCAAGCGGACTCGTGTGCCAGGAGCAACACCAACCCAACACCGCCACAACCACCCCACACGGGCGGATCAACTCCCAGAAAGCCGGACATCCTGCATGACCCACCCTTTCACCACCCCTGTGCCAACTGTCAACTGTCAACTGTCAACTGCCAACTGTCACCCGTCTTCACCCTCCGCAGGCGGCCCACGGCCAGCGCGCGGAGGCGGCGGCCGAGTTGGGCTTCCAACCTGCTCGGGAAGCTGGCCGTGCCCAGGGGGCGGCCGGTATGCGTGTTCCGGCGGGAAGGCCTCGGCAAAATCGGGGTCGATTCCCTGCGCCAGCACGTCGCGCCAGCACGTCGCGCCAGCACGTCGCGCCAGCACATCGCGCCAGCGGGCCTCGACGCCGTGGGCGTCGCGCCGGCGGTCGAGGTCGTGCAGGCCGTCGTCCTTTCGCTCCCCCACATGCGCCGACGCGCTGTACCACGGATAGCGCCGCGCATCCGCACCATCTTCGCGCGGTCGGGGTTCTGCTCGACGTAGTGCATCGCCTAGCCGTAGTGCGGCTCGTCCAGCGCGCAGGAGTGGAACCGCCCCAGCCAGAGATGCCCGCTGCGCTTGTGGAATTGGTTGACATACTGGCTGTAGCGCTTGTGCCGTCGCCGAAGGTCCGCCGTAGGCGGATTCCTCATCAGGCAGTGGCCGTGGATACGGATCCGGTACCGCCTCACGGCCGAAGGTCCGCCGGAGGCGGATAGCTGCCACTCTGGGTGATGCGGTGGGGCTGCCCCGCCACCACGATGCGAGCAAGTCTTGGCATGGGGAAGAGTATAGCGCGGATCCGGAGATTCGTTAAGAATAGGTGGCTGTCCCTTATTTCCTAGCCATACTGGAGAACACCACCACGGGGGTAAAGCAGCGTAAGCCTAAGGAATAGAACCTGATACGCTTATGTAAGCGCCATTCGTAGCTGTCCCTATTTCTTCCTACAGTTTTATACCTAATTCTTTTTGCTTTCACACCTTTTCTTTTTGTCAACTCTATGGCTATTAAAATGCATAAAAAACTGATACGCCACTCCGTATAAAAAAGCACCAACGAATGCTGCTGCAACAAGGCCTATTGCGTCCTCATTCAGTTCACCCAACAGCCCACCCGCTAAGACATATCCAGCAAGAAAACTCGCGCATAGCAGCAAAACAGTGCGATTCATCTCGGCCTCCGTCGTGCAGTACGACACAACCACTTTCTTGCACATCAAGTCTGGTCTGATTCAGAATAGAAAAAGAGGACATAATGGGGACAGCCACCCATTTTCTCCGGATGCCCCTTTTCCCTGCCGGACCCCCCCCTTGCCGGACGCACGGCAGAGAGGGCGCGCTGGCGATAGAGCCACCGTCCCCGTAAGCCCGAACGTCTCCTCGCGCCGTTCATAGGTGCTGCCTTTCTCGCAATTTGCGCCGCTTTGCGTAAAACTGCCGCAGGTGCAACATAGCATATGCCGGCCCGCACGTCAAAAGCCCCTGGCCGGTGGCCAGCGCGCGGAGGCGGCGGCCGAGTTGAGCTTCCAACCTGCTCACGAAGCTCTCCGTGCCCAGGACCCGAAAGCCGCCGCCCGAGGATACGCCCACCTCCGCGCCCTCCAGGACCACCGCCAGCGGGGTCAACTTCGAGCCCGACCGGATCCAGATCGTCACCTCCTCCTTCTCCACAAAGCATTCCCGGTTCCGCCCCGCGTTCTTCCATGTATCTTCTCTTGCATTGTCCCTGGAGTCCACGCGTCGGACACGCATCCTTCATCTTTGTTTCAATGCACGCCAGACTCCGTCACATCCTGCAAACGCACACTGTCCATGGCAATGCCATTGGGCTTGAGACCCGTCAATCGCACGCAAATAAAGATTGCGGGTCTCTCCTCATCCAGCTTGATGTCTTTCTGCGGAACAGAGCTCCCGCCCGAGCCGGTTTCGCTGACCACCCACGCGCCCGCGTCGCCGGCGCTATGGTCGGCGCGCCACGTCCTGACGTGCGATGCGCTCGACGCCAGTTCGCTCCAGGCGTCCGCATCCCGGACCCGCGTCGCCTCGTCCAGCTCATAGGAGCGGTCCATTGAAATCGCGCCAACCATGATATCGAAGGACCACTCCCCCGCAAAATCCGCCGCTTCTTCCATCACCCGATAACGAATCGATGGCCGATAGATCTTTCCAGGCGTCTGGGCGATGAACGAGCGGTACAGGCCTCCCTGGCCACCGGTCCTGTCGCTAAGAACCAGCTGCGCGCTACGCCGAACGTTCGCCCTGCCGGAATCAAGCGGCGGCGCCAACCAGTCATCCGAGAACGGCCTTTCGTCAAACGTCACCCCCGCCGGCTCCAAAGACCAGCCGGTCCAGTTTGTCGTGATATTGTTTGTAAACGGGCCGAAGAAACTATCGAGCTGCTCGTGCTGATCGACCATGATATATGACGCATTCGTCGGCATCCCATTCTGAAAAGCGACCACGTAGTACGGTCTGCGAGGAAACTCATCACATTCCCTTTTGGAGGTTGTGTAAAAAGGAATACCATCGTTGATACCGCGAAACTTGGTCGCCGGCCCACCGCGCTGCTTCCCGAACCGGCGGACGTAGACCTCGTCGTAGTCGCTTTTCTCGTGCCACCGAAAACTGTACTCACGGGAGGCTCCATTGTATGCTGCGCTCACGCTACCCACCGGTGGGAGTATCCCCAAGCCCGTTTCCGTACCGCCAAGAACGATTTCGCCCTGATCCCCATAGAGTCTTATCGATCCTGCCGCCTTCCACCGCTCTCGGTAGAAATGACGGTCTATACTTCGAGAACGAGGTGCAGAAGGCATCAGCATGACGTGAATCGGGTTGAGCAGTTCGTCGGCAAGCATATGGCTCACTGCGCTCGACGACAATTCCGGATCAGTCTGAACTTGAACGCGAAGCCGCGCCTCCTCCTCGGTGTCGTTTGATAGATTGACGACGTGCAGTTCACCTCCCGATGCAGAGCTCAGAAAGGTCAGAACTGCGCTATTCTCCAGAATCGTATTGTTGTAGATCTCCGTAATTCGTGCGCTTCCAGTGCCACATAGCGGCATTAGGCAAAATACAAGTATCGCTTTAAACTGTTGACGCCGACCCAGTATAAATCCCACATCCAAACGCTTCATCACTGCTCCTCATCTGACGGTGTCGATCCGGCAGGGCAATTATCTCCCGCATGCTCTGGAGTCCACGCGTCGGACACGCATCCTTCATCTTTGTTTCAATGCACGCCAGACTCCGTCACATCCTGCAAACGCACACTGTCCATGGCAATGCCATTGGGCTTGAGACCCGTCAATCGCACGCAAATAAAGATTGCGGTTCTCTCCTCATCCAGCTTGATGTCTTTCTGCGGAACAGAGCTCCCGCCCGAGCCGGTTTCGCTGACCACCCACGCGCCCGCGTCGCCGGCGCTATGGTCGGCGCGCCACGTCCTGACGTGCGATGCGCTCGACGCCAGTTCGCTCCAGGCGTCCGCATCCCGGACCCGCGTCGCCTCGTCCAGCTCATAGGAGCGGCCCATTGAAATCGCGCCAACCATGATATCGAAGGACCACTCCCCCGCAAAATCCGCCGCTTCTTCCATCACCCGATAACGAATCGATGGCCGATAGATCTTTCCAGGCGTCTGGGCGATGAACGAGCGGTACAGGCCTCCCTGGCCACCGGTCCTGTCGCTAAGAACCAGCTGCGCGCTACGCCGAACGTTCGCCCTGCCGGAATCAAGCGGCGGCGCCAACCAGTCATCCGAGAACGGCTTCTCCAAGAAATTAACGGTATCGGCTTCCGTGGACCAGCCGGTCCAATTTGTCGTGATATTGTTGGTAAACGGACCAATGAAACCATCGACTTGCTCCCGCTGATCGACCACGATGTACGACGCGTTCGTCGGCAACCCATTCCGAAAGCCGACCACGTAGTACGGTCGCCGTCTGAATTCACTATACTCCTTCTCGGTGCTGGTGTGGAATGGAATAACATCGCCGAGGACGCGAGACTTGGCCGCCGGCCCGCCGCGCTGCTTCCCAAGGCGACGGACGTAAACGTGGGTATACTCACTTTTCTCATGCCAACGAAAGTTGTACTCGCGTCGCTGCTCATCATAGAAAGCACTGAGACTTCCCACGGGCGGCAATATGCCCAGGCCCGTCTCAGTACCTCCGATGACCACCTCCCCAGGTCGCCCATAAATTGCGACTGCACCTTCCGTCCGCCATAGTCTTCGCAGAGCTTCGAAATCGTAATCGGGAGGAAAAGCAATTGTTGGCATTAACTTTGAAGTCTCGGTGCCCAACAACTCGTCGGCGATTCTTCCGCCAATTGACTCAGGAGATTCCCCTTCCGACGTCGGAACAATAATTTCTTCAAACACATCGTCTGACAGGTTGACAACCGACAGCATGCCACCCTGTGCAGGTTCTTGGAGATCAAAAACCGCGCTTACATTCACGTCGATTCTGAAATAAGACCTCGTTGGAAATGCCAGAGCCGCGTCACAAGCGAAGAGACTGGTTATTGCAACCATCCAAACCGTAAACGCAAGAGGTCTCTGTAAGAGTCTGGTATTTCTTATTCGCTCGGGCATTTAAACTGCTCCTTACATACTAACAAACCGACGCCTGGATAACCCAATCCCTCGTCTGTTAACCTAGTAGTTATCGATAGATTCACCCTTTCTCGCTGATCCGCCGCTTGCCAAGAACTGCCATACCCGCAACGTAGCACAAGCGCGCCCGCCCGTCAATAGCCCCCCGGTGTACGCGCCCCGCCGATCGGGGCAAGGCATACTTCCCCATCAAAGAATGCCCGTGAACATGGATGCGCTGGACTCCCCCCCCCCTCCCGCTGCACGATAGGGTGCGGCGCCCCCGGCGCCACGATGCGTGCAAGCCTGGGGACGGCGAAAGTGTCGCGTGAAGGCGGGCAGATATAGAGGACATTGTGTGCCGGAATCTCATACTCAAAGCTACTGTGGCTTCACTTCTTCCCACTTCCTCGGCGTAAACTCCGATGCGCGGCGTTTGGCCTCTTCGATTTGGTCTGGGGCCATTTCCATTGCGAGAGAGTCTCGCTCTGACCCCGCGCGTGAAATCTTCGCGGTTGCCAGGTGGTACCACATGAACGCTTCAACAACATTTTTCTCAACGCCCTTCCCGACCCTCAACACGGAGGCAAGATTGAACTGCGCATACGCTTCACCCTGCTCCGCGGCAGCCCTAAACCATCTCGCAGCCTCCGTGGAATCCGTGGCAACACCTTCACCTACCGCGTGCATGTAACCGAGCTTTAGTTGCGCATCCGCGAGGCCGCGCACCGACGCTTCTCTAAACCATATAGCCGCCTCGGCGAGGCTCGGCTCAACACCCTCCCCATCACGCAACATGACGGCGAGAGAGTACTGCGCCTCCCGGACACCCTGCTCCGCCGCGGCTCTAAACCATCTGACCGCCTCGATGGAATCCTTGGCAACCCCCTCCCCATTCCTGTGCATGATGCCAAAATTGAACTGTGCGTTCGCGTTTCCCTTCTCCGCGGCGAGGCCAATCCACCTCGCCGCCTCAGCCGTATCCTTGGAAACACCTTCTCCATAGAAATACATTGAACCAAGAAAAAGTTGCGCCTCCGCAAGCCCCTGATCAGCGGCGGCCCTATACCATCGGACAGCCTGCGCGCTATCCTTCTCAACCCCCTCGCCCTTCGCGTAATAGACACCCACGTTATACTGCGCAGTGACCATACCCTGTTCTGCGGCGCATTTGTACCACTTGACAGCCTGCGCGTGATTCTTCTCGATGCCCTCTCCTGTCCCATATATAACACCCAGATTATACTGCGCACTAACCATACCCTGCTTAGCCGCATGCGTGTACCATTTGATAGCCTCTGCGACATTTTGCTCAACACC
Organism: Candidatus Hydrogenedentota bacterium; assembly: GCA_019637335.1. Taxonomy (NCBI): domain Bacteria; kingdom Pseudomonadati; phylum Candidatus Hydrogenedentota; species Candidatus Hydrogenedentota bacterium. The sequence continues at coordinate 38,036 of JAHBVV010000002.1, forward strand.
GTCCCCAGTGCGATATATGGAGCCGAGCTCAAACTGCGCGTTTTTGTGCCCTTGCTCAGCAGCCGCCCTGTACCATCGGACAGCCTCTGCGAAGTCTTCGGGAACGTCCCACCCATTCTTATAACTGAGGCCAAGTAGAAACTGTGCTTCCACATCGCCCCGCCCAGCAGCTTCAAGCGTTCCCTCAATTCCGCCAAGCTTCGTGCTTTGGCTGTTAGTGTTGGAAACGCAGCCGGTCGCGCACAGTCCCAGCGCAATCAGGCTCACAATCCATGACGACCACTGATACTTCGTGCCAGCACAATAATAGGGACATCCATGCCCTACAAGTTCCCACTTCGCACTTCCTGCCCCCAGGCATCGTCCGCCGCGCACCACAAAACCCGCGTCCCACCGCCACAGGCGTCGCCCTCGACCTTCCGAACGTCTCGTCGCGCCGTCCATGAGCCTCTCCTTTCTCGCCATTCCGCCGCATTCCCGAAAACTGCCATACCCGCAACCTAACACAAGCGCGCCGCCCGTCATTAGCCCGCCCCGGGCACGCGCCCCGCTGAACGCGACAAGGCTTTCATTGCGCCCAGGCGATACCCCTGGATACAGAGCCCCTGCGGTTCCGTCCCGGCCTCACGATAGGGCGCGGCGCTCCCGCCACGACGATACGAGCAACTCTGGTTATCGAGTTAGCCCAACTCAGAGGCAGGTAGTAGTTCGTAATAGATGGCTGTTCCTATTACTCCTCCTTTTGATTAATTGATGTCGAAAAAACCGCCTAACTCCAGTGCATTCAGATATATAGAAACACTAAGCTCTCGCCTGGGAAGCTCCCCTTCCTCGATCATCGCGTGATTTGCTGCCTGCAACTTCGCTAGCTCGTCCCGACTCAGGTTTCTAAGTCCTGGAATCGGAGTCGCGATCTGGCCAACCAGGGTAGGTTTAAGTGGATCGAAATGTTCGCCATTGACACTATCTAATTTGCCCAAAATTCTCTTGCAATAGTCAAAATACAAATCTACCTCCAATCGTAAGCCGGCCAATTCCCAGCTCAAGAGCAGCCCCACTATGTCATTAGGGTCCTTAGCGAGCCGATCGTCCGCTAACGCCGAAATTAAATCGAATTCCCCCCTATTCCACCTCTCGGTCAAATGATCAGATTGTGGCGTGGGCTCGGGGAAACCGCTCTCACTCAACTCGAATAGCCTTTGAAGAGATTCTGCTTTCTCCTCTACACTATAGTCATATTTGGCTAGTAATTTTGATAAATCTGGCGCATCAACAATCGCAATGTTTTGACCGGCCTGCGAATCACGAGGGCCAGAATCTGGTACTGACGTCTCGACTGCGTGGCCAGGCGCCGTTGAATCAGAGCTCGGTACGCGCACATCGGCTGTATCCGACCTGAAATACGGAATTGTTCCGAGCGCGATCAGCAACAAGAGGAACGCCAGCCCGATACCCAACTTCTTGTTTCTTCTATTCATTGTGGAAATTCCTCTGCCCAGTCTAGTAGTTCGCATCCGGGCCATGCTAATGCGATCAAGCGCATCCTACCAAACCATCTCCCGTACGTCATATAAAGAAATTCCGCCAATAACGACACAGAGCAGGGCAAACCCAGAGTCTAACAACAATGCGCGAGCGCCGAACTCTCTGGGCAAAATAGGTCCAGACAACGATTCCATCCTCCCCTTCCGAGCGCCCCCACACACGCCGCACTATTCCGCCCCAATCACCCAGGGCATCGGCGGGCCGTCGTAGGGGGGCGCGCCCTGGCCCGGCTGGATCGCGGGGGGCTCGAGGTGCGCGGGGTCGTCGGTGTCGGGCGGGAGGATCATCCCGTGGCAGCGGGCCATCCAGTAGGCGTCGAGCCAGCCGGAGGGATCGGCGACTTCGCGCCCGCCATGCCCCCCGCGCACGTCGAGCGAGGAGTCCGTCCATCGGATGGCCCCGCGGGAACGCGGCGAGTACGGCCGCCCGCGGCGCGCATAGGGGATGTAGCCGCGCGGCGGGAGGCGATCGGCGCGGTAGGAGTTGTCCCACGCATGGCTGACCAGGTCGAGGGGCCACTCGCGGAGATGCTTGACGGCCTGGGGGATCTCGCAGTCGTTGCCGGTGACGGCGCCGTAGATGAAGTTGAACCAGGGAATCTGCTCGATCCGCTCAATCTCGAAGCTGCGCTCCAGGCTGCGGCGGTAGTAGGATCGCAGGTAGGGGTCGGTCTCATACCGCAGCAGGGGGTAATACGTGAAAAAGGCCAGGCGGTCGTCGGAATCGAAGAGGTACGCCGGCGCCGTCAGCTTCTGGCGGATGACCTCGCGGTGGTAGCCGCGCCCGACCAGCTCCTCCAGCCCCGCCTCGAACTTCGGGTCGCCCGTCAGGTGGATGGCCGTGCGGAGGTAATTGAGCACCTCGAGCCCGTTCAGGCCCCGCGCGTGGCCGCCCCGCTCGCTCGCGAAGTATTCCGGGTCCCACCGCCCCCAGACCGTCGGCTCGCCGTCCAGATCCCGCAGGGACCACCCGCTGTCCATGATGTGCGACATGATCCGGTGGATGTGCTCGCGCACGAGCGCCTTCTCCCGATCATTCGCCACGCGATCGTGGAAGATACTCGCGTAGTAGAAATGCGCGTCGATCTCGTCGCTCGACGTGTCCCCCTTCCAGGCCCACTGGCCGTCCGGCGTCGGGTTCCACTCCGCGGGGAAACCCCCGGACCCGCCCTCGGCGCGGTGACCCGTTTCTCCCGCCGCCCAGAGCGATCGCGCGGGAAAGCCGGGAATCGGCGTGATCTCTTCCGACCACTTCAGCGCGTTGAACCCGGCCACCGCCTCGCGCCGCGCTTGCTCGTCGCCCGTCGCGGCGTATTTGAAGGCCTGCGCCGCCCAGTAATGCGTGCTCCAGCCCACGTCGTTGTCGCTGACTTCCCGGCGCCATTCCCCCGCCGCCTCGTTCCACTCCAGCTTGTGCACAAAGGCCATCCGCTTTTGGCCCCACGCCTCCAGGCGCCGCTCGTAGTAGGCGGCTTTCTTCCGCAGCGTCCACGGCTCATACCGCACGATGCCCAGGCCCTTGTTCGTGGCGATGTATACGGTGTCGTCCGACGCATGGATCGCGTTCACCCGGTCATCCGGCAGCCAGCGCGCCCCGGCGAAGTAGTGGAAGTCATCCTCCAGCACGCGCACCGCCCCGCGCGTCCCCGCCATCCAGAAGTCCCGCGCGAAGCCCGGCGCCAGCGCCACGCTCTCCTCGTAGGGCAGCCCGTCGGACCCGAGGATCTGCGTCGCCGCGCTCCCCCGCAGCACGCCCAGCCCCGCATGCGACGCCACGATCAACCGGCTCCCCACCGCGAGCACGTCCCGCAGGTCCTTCGAGGGAAACGCGCCGAAATCCACCACATCCCCGTGGCTATACGCGCGCCCGTCGAAGGTGAAGAGGCGGTCGTAGGCCAGGCAGTAAATCGTCTCCGCATAACTCGTGATCGCCTGGATCGGCCCCGGGCTTGCCTCCGCGCCCGGGATCGGCGCCAGGCCATCCCCCGCCACCCGGTACAGCGCCCCCGGCGACGCCACCACCAGTTCCCCCGCGTGCCGCACGATACCCACATAGCGCCCTTCCGCGATCCGGGTCCAGCGCGCGCCGTCAAAGCGGTGCAGCCCGGTCTTGGTCAACGTCCACAGCGCCCCGTCGATCACGCGCATCCGCTCGACATACTCCGCCGGCGCGCCCGGCGCCGGCTCGAAGCGATCGCCCGCGCCCACAATCCGAACGCCATCCCCGAAGCCGCCATAGACCGCGCCATCAAGTTCCGCCACCGCCCACACCGGCTTGTCCGACGGGATCTGCCGACCAACTTCCTGGAGGTACACCGAATCGCGCACCGGCGTCCAGTTCGGCGATTCCGCCGGTGCGACCACCGCGATGCAGACGATAAGAGCGCCGAATCCAATCCGTTTCCACATAATTCCCTCTTCTCAACCAGGGTAAGCCCGGCATGCGCAAGCCGTTAAACCTGAAAAGTGATAATTCTCGCAAACCGTCGCTTGTTTGTATTGGCGACCGCGTTAGGGTAGCATAGCCGTAATGCGAGGCAAAGGAGCAGCACCTTGCTTAGACCCGTTGTCTGGGAAAACAGAGCGCTTACCATCATCGAGCAGACCCGGCTGCCGGGCGAGCACCGCTTGGAGACGCTGCATTCGCTTGCCGCCGTGTGGAACGCGATCCAGACCCTCCAGGTGCGCGGTGCGCCCGCCATCGGCATATGCGCGGCGTTCGGCGTGCTCGTCGGCCTGATCGAGCGCGCCCCGGCATCCCTCGCGCCGGCCCGGGCCGCCGTGGAGGAAATCGCGGACTACCTCGCCTCTTCCCGCCCCACCGCGGTGAACCTGTTCTGGGCGCTCGACCGCATGCGCGCGGTAAGCCGCGCCGTGGATCCCGCCGCGACGCCCGCGGCGTTCTTTGATCGCCTGGAAACGGAGGCGGAAGCCATACTCGCCGAAGATCTGGAGACCGGCCGCCGCATCGGGGAAGCGGGCGCGAACCTGGTCCGCGAGGGCGCCGGAATCCTGACCCACTGCAACGCGGGCGCGCTAGCAACCGGCGGCGAGGGAACCGCGCTCGCCCCCCTGTACCACGCGAAAGAAGCGGGCCGTCAATTCCACGTGTACGCGGATGAAACACGCCCCCTCCTCCAGGGCGCGCGGCTGACCGCCTGGGAGCTCCAGCAGAACGGCATCGACGTGACGCTCATCTGCGACAGCATGGCCGCGGTGCTGATGCGGGAAGGCAAGATCGATCTGGTGATCGTGGGGGCCGACCGCGTGGCCATGAACGGCGACGCCGCGAACAAGATCGGGACCTACGGGCTCGCCGTAATCGCGCGCGCACACAACCTCCCCTTCTATGTGGCCATCCCCTCAAGCACGCTCGATCCCGCGCTGGCGGACGGTTCGGGAATCCCCATCGAGCAGCGGGCCCCGGAGGAGATCACGCACTGGCGCGGGGAGCGCCTGGCGCCCGAAGGCGTCGCGGTCTACAATCCCGCGTTTGATGTAACACCCGCCGGCATGATTTCTGGCATCATAACCGAGTACGGCCTGATCCAACCGCCCTACGAAATCAACCTGAAACGGTGTGTGCGGCTGGCGCAACCGGCGCCAGGAACCCCGGCGGCCTGACGATGTACGAACGCCTCGCAAACTATGTGATAGGACTGCCCCCCGATCAGATTGCGGCCCTTTATCTCGAAGATGTCGCCATCTGCGCGGCGTGGTACGAGTCGCATGAGGAAGATCAGGAGATTCAGGAGCGGTTCGCCGGCCTCCGGCAGGCCTTCGACGAATGGGTGAAGAACGTGGAGGCCCCGCGCACCGACACCATGGGCTACCGGCAGCAGCCCCTGGTGCGGAAGCTCATCAAGGAACTCTCCGAAGGCGATATCGCCCGCTTGCAGCGCGACGAGCTCGATCTCCTCTATTTCGCCGCCGGCCTCGCGCGCCGCTCCGGCAAGCTGCACATCTTCCGGCGCGTACTCTCCTGTCTTGCGCCCTTCATGCGCGAGATTGAGCAGGCCCGCCGGAAGAAAGCGCTTGAGCCGGGCTGCCCCGCCCTGGGCCGCCGCCTCGCCGTCATCACCGAAGACGATCTGCGCGCCGCCGAGGCGCGGGACGTCCGCACCTTCGGCGGACTCAGCGTGCCAATCCGCGGCCCGGTATACATGCGCGAAGGCGATATCCGCGTCATGACGGATGTGCCATCGGGATGCACCGTGGTCGTGGATCAGGGCAGTTGCCACGTGCGCGGCAGCGTCCTCGGAAATGTCGCCGCCACCGTGGGCTGTGAAATTCTGGACAACATCGGCGGCGTCGTCGTGGCCCGCCGCGGCAGCGTGTGCGCCAAAGACATCGTGAACCAGGCGATCGTCGTTTCGAAGGAAGCCAGCGTCCGCGCGAAATCCGCCCAGAGCCCGAAGATGATCTTCGCCAGCCGCGAAATCGAGATCGCGGGCGACGTCGTCCAGGGCCGATGCCTGGCCCGCAAGCTGCTCGTCGAAGGCAAGTACGAAGGGGGCGACATCTTCGCGACAGAGTGGGCCGAAGCCCGAAACTTCATCAACTCCGACAACCACCGGCTCCGCATCTGCCTCGTCCGCGGCCTGTCCTGTCAGGATTATGGCGAGGTGCTGTCCCTCGAAGCCGGCAAGCTGCACAACTCGGCCATGAAGCTGCGCCAGCGCCTCACGAGCCTGGAGGAATTGATCGAAATGACGGAGCGGGAGGCCGACGACTTCGCCGGCAACGTGCTCCTCTATATCCTCGGCGAGGGCGATGCGCAGGACCGGATCCAGGAAATCCAGCGCTTGCGGCGCCGCCAGTCGGTCCTCGAACGCCTGATCGCCGGCGGGCGCGCGATCATGGCCGCGGCCGAAGACCGGATCAATCTTATGAGCACCATGAAGCAGGAATTCGTGGACGCCGCCTCCTCCTCCAATGAAGAGCAGGCGACCCTCGACGATCTCCGCCGGGAACTCGCGATGCTCGCCACCGAGGGAAGCATCGACCCGGAACTCGAAAAGGACAAGGAAGAAATCCTCTATCTCGGGCGAAAACTCCAGCGCAAGGGCCTCGAACTTCAGGGGGTGGAACAGGTCCTCACCCGGCTGGTGGAGAAATGCGGCGAACTGGAGGAGAAAAACAAGGAACTTCGCGGCGTCATCAGCCGCGAGGAAGACGCCATCGAGAAGACCGTCGTCCGCGCCGCCCTGATCGAGCGCGCCAAGGCCGAGTGCTCCCGCGTGGAAATGCTCAAGCAACTGCTCGCCGCCGCGCGCAAGCGCCCGAACATGGACGTCTTCCGGCAGCGCTCCAACGATCGCTACGTCCGCCTGTTGCAGCGGGTCATGGAAAACCGCCTCTCCCGCATGGCCGGGTATCTCGTCGCGGCCAAGGAAGTCCAGTTGCGCATCGAGCAGTTGCGGGAAAAGCTCTGGAACGAATACACCGTCTCGCTCCCGGATCATGTCCTGCGCGGCTGGGCCGTGGGCGGCGCAAGAATTCGCGGCTGTTTCTCCCCCGGCGTGCTGATTTGCGCCTGGCGCCACCTCCTCGACGACGATGCCGGAACGCCCCGCGGGCGCATCCTCACCGACAGCGACGCCGAAAACATGCGCAAAACCTACGTGCGAACCGAGCAGAGCACCATCGAGCTCGCGGGACCGCCCGAACCGCACGAATCGCACGATTCCGGCGACGAAATCCGGGTATAGCCGCCGCGCGCCGTTGAGCCGCCCGGCGAACGCGTGATATCATGCGCCCGTTGCGGGGTCCTCCCGCACCGCCATTGTCCATCGGAAAGGGACCCAAGCACACGATGAGTGACGCAACGCAGATCGTGGCCATCGACGGGCCGGCCGGCGCGGGAAAAAGCACCACCGCCAAGGCCGTCGCGCGCATCCTGGGATTCGCCTTTCTGGACACCGGCGCCATGTACCGGGCCGCGACCTGGTGGGCCCTCGATCAAGGCGTCGACCTGGACGACCCCGCCGCGATCGCCGCGCACACCGCCCGCATGAACCTCGAAATGGCGGAGACCGACAACGGACAGATTGTGCGCGTAAATGGCGCGGACGTCAGCGACGCCATCCGCTCCCCCGAGATAACCCGCCTCATCTACAAGCTCGACCAGAACTCGGAAGTGCGGGCCCAGCTGGTGGCGCTGCAGCGGCGCTTCGGCGAACAGCAACCGACCGTCGCCGAGGGCCGCGATATCGGCACCGTCGTCTTTCCCCGGGCGCGCTGCAAGATCTTTCTCGACGCATCGCTCGACACCCGCACCGAACGCCGCGCGCGACAGCTGGAAGAAAAAGGCCTGGCGGCCGACCGGGAAAAACTGCGCGCGGAACTTAATGAGCGCGACGAACAAAGCCGGAATCGCGCTGACTCCCCGTTGCGCCAGGCGGACGACGCAATCCGCGTGGACACCACGTCAATGACCTTCGACGAGGCCGTGGACGCGATCGCGGCGCTCGCGAGAAAGGCCCTGTGAACCCGCTCGGCGTCAGGCGCGTCTGGAATATCGCGCCGCAGGACAACGCGCACGCGCAGGAACTCGCGCGGGCGCTCGAAATCCCGCCCATCGTCGCGCAACTGCTCGCGCAGCGCGGGCTGAGCATGCCCGATGACGCCCGCGGCTTCCTGAGCCCCGCGCTCTCCCAGCTCACCGATCCCATGCGCCTCACCGGCATGCGCGAGGCCGTCGAGCGCATTACGCAGGCCCGGGATCGGGACGAGCAGGTCCTGGTGTTTGGCGACTACGACGTGGACGGGATCAGCGGCGCCGCAATCCTCGTGAACGGCCTGCGCCGTTTCGGCCTGACCCGGGTGCGCTACGGCATGCCCAAGCGACTTACGGAAGGCTACGGCATCGACCTCGATCACGTGGACGAGGCGGCGGCCCAGGGCGTTTCACTGATTGTAACCGTCGACAACGGCATCAGCGCGCACGCCGCCGCGGACCACGCCCGGGCCCGCGGCATCGACCTCATTATCACCGATCACCACGCCATCGAAAACGGGCTGCCGGACGCCCTGGCGGTCATCAACCCGCAGCGCGAGCCGGAAGACTACCCCGGGCGGCACCTGTGCGGCGCGGGCGTCGCCTTCAAGCTCTCCACGGCCCTGAACGGAACGCCGAACGACCTGGACATCGCCGCCCTCGGCACCGTGGCCGATATCGTGCCGCTGGTGGGGGAGAACCGGACCATCGTCGCGCTTGGCCTCAGGCACATGGCCCGCCACCAGCGCAACGGCATCGCGAAGCTCGCCCAGGTCGCCGGCATCGATCTCGCCGGCATCAGCTCCGTGGACATCGGCTTCCAGATCGGGCCGCGGATTAACGCGGCGGGACGCCTCGACGACGGGCTCGCGGCGCTTGAACTCCTGCTCACCGAATGCCCCAACCAGGCCGCCGAAATCGCGCGCATGCTGAACGAGGCGAACGCCGAGCGGCGCTCCATTGAAAAGGACATCTACGACGAAGCCGTCGAAGAGCTGGAAGCCTGTTTCCAGCCGGCGCAACGCGGCATCGTGGTCGCGCGGGAAGGCTGGCACCCCGGCGTCATCGGTATCGTCGCCTCCAAACTCCAGGGCCGCTACCACCGGCCGGTCGTGGTCATTGCCGGAGGCGAAGACGGGACTGGTCGCGGGTCCGCGCGCGCGAATGGCGGCTTCGATATGGTGCGCGCGTTTCGCGGCTGCCAGGATCACCTGGTGAAATTCGGGGGCCACCAGTCGGCGGCCGGTTTCACCATTGCGCTGGAACGCGTCCAGGCCTTCGCGGAGGCCTTCGAGGCCGAAGCGCAGGCCCAGCTTGGAACCGGCGATATCCTGTCCCCCATGGACGTCGATCTCATCGCGGCCTTCAGTGAAATCGACGCGGCGCTCCTCCACGCCCTCGCGAAACTGGAGCCCCTCGGCCACGGCAACCCCGCCCCGGTCTTCTGCACCCTCGGCGTCGAAGCCGTCGCATCATCCGCCCGCATCCTCAAGGATCAGCATCTGAAAATCACGTTCCGGCAGGACGGGCGCAGCTTCCAGGCCATCGGCTTCAACATGGCCGAACGTTTCTACACCGAGGATCTCTCCGGGCCGGTCGACATCGCCTACACGCCGCAGTTCAATTCCTGGCGCGGCGAGACGGCTATTCAGTTGCTCCTGAAGGATATCAGGCCCGCCGCCGTTTGAACGGTGGAGGGGCCGGGCGGGGCAGACGCGGCGCCGGCGGATTCCCGCCCGGAATACAGCGGCCGCGCATCCACCTGCTGAAAGCGCCAGTCGTGCACGCCGCGGCCCAGCCGGACGGGGCCTTCGATCCGCTCTATGGTGTACCCCTCGGCTTCGATCTCGGCGCGCACCCAGTAATTCCCCGGGCGCGAGACAATGGCGGAGTACACCGCCCGGGGCGGCAAGGGTTGCGACAGACGGTTTTCGGCGGTCGCGAGATCGGCTTCCGAAGTGCCGATGGCGAGAAACGTCACAGGCTCCCGAGATTCATTTTCGAGGTGCAGCCGGGTAAAAGTCTGGGGATCCTGCGATGAAGAGCACCCGATAACCAGGGGAAAGACGCCCGACACCAAAAGCAATGCGACAGGACGCCGCAAAGGCTTCAACCACATTCCAAATTCCTCCATGCGCGCTGCCGTGTAAGAAGGTATTATAGCGAAGCCATCCCGAAAAGTATATAGCCAATTCGGCACAGATAGCGCCATAATGGAACCAAATGGCAACTATTGGGAGGCTTTGAACGGATGGACGCCGACACCCGCCGGCGCGAGCCCGCCGTGCTCGTATCGCGGCCTGCATCGCGTCGCGCATTCATGATAGACTTCGGCCCATGCCACCCTGTGTCGTGTTCAACAATGTCTCGAAGTTCTACGGCCCGCACTTCGCGGTCGGCGGCTTTTCGCTGGAAATTGCGCCCGGCGAGACCGTCGGTCTTCTGGGCCCGAACGGCGCGGGAAAAAGCACGATTCTCTATATGCTCACCGGCCTCGTACGGCCAACTTCGGGCACGATTTCTCTTTTCGGGAAGGATATCCGGAGGAACTTTGTCAGCGTGGCCCGCCGCATGGGCGCGCTGGTGGAGCGGCCCGCGTTCTACGAATACCTGACCGTCCGGCGCAACCTGAAGATTCACGCCAGCCTGTGCGGTCGGGAGGTGAACCTCGATCGGGCGCTGGATCTGGCCAACATGCTGGAATACGCGTCGGAAAAGGCCGGGACGCTCTCCCACGGCCTCCGGCAGCGCCTGGGGCTTGCCCTGGCGATGCTCTCCGAGCCGGAACTGCTGATTCTGGACGAGCCGACGTCGGGCCTCGATCCGGAAGCCACCCAGGACATCTTAACGCTGTTGCGCCGGCTGGGGGAGGAATCGCGGGTAACGATTCTCTTCTCGAGCCACCTCATGCACGAGGTGGAGACGCTTTGCAGCCGCGTCGCGATCATCAACAAGGGGCGTCTCGTATCGTGCGAAGAAACGGCGTCGCTCATCTCGTATGATCGCACGCAGGTGGAAGTCCTCGTGGAAGGGGCGGAAAACGCGGCGCGGCGCCTGCAGGATCAGCCATGGGTCGTCTCGGCGGCCTCCCGCCAGGGGCGGCTTCACGTGCACCTGCGGGATGAAAACGTACATCAACTGAACAGCTTTCTGCTCCACGCGGGCTACCAGGTGTCCGGGGTCATCCCCCGGCGGCGAACCCTGCAGGATTACTTCCTGAAGGTGCTCAACTCCTGATGGCGATACCTGGACGGGAGACGACGTGTCCATTGCAGGCCGCATAGCGCTACTGTACCGGCTGGAGATCATGAAAGCCTTCCGGCGCCGCCAGTCCTGGATTGGCCCCGGATTGCTGGTCGCGGTCATCCTGCTTGCGCCGCTGGTGCATCCCATCACGCGAGACGGGACGGGCGACTACAGCTTCATCGCCTATGTTACCCCGCTGAGCCTGAATCTACTCGGTTACCTGATGCTGCTGGCCTTCAGCGCGGCGCTGGTCGTTTCCGAGACCGAGCGGGGCGTGGCCCGGGGCGTCCTCGTGCGGCCGGTGCGCCGGAGCGAGTTCATCGTGGCGAAGCTCCTGACCGCCTTCAGTTACGCGGCCTTGCTGACGGCCCTCACCGGCGCGGCGAGTTGGGGCGTGGCGGCGCTCCGGGGCGACCTTCTCGGGGTGCACCTGGGAGGCGAGTTGGTTTATACCGGCGACGCGATGATCGCCGCCTATGCCGGGGGCGCGCTGCTGTCGCTCTTGCCGCAGTGGGCGGGGGCAAGCCTGGCCATCCTGTTTTCCACCGCCGCCCGGGGGACGGGAACGGCGGTCAGCCTGAGCCTGGGGACCTGGATCGCGATCGACCTCGTCAAGTATCCGCTGGGTATCGCGCCTTTTGTGTTTACGACCTACCTGGACGCCCCCTGGCAGGTCTTCGCGCACCGCGGCGACGCCCTGGAATACCCGTGGTTTCCCATGGCCTGGCAGTGCGCGCTGAGCTCGGCTCCGGTCATCGCGGCCTCCGCGGCCCTCTCTTTGTATATCTTCAACCGGCGGAACCTCGGCTCATGTTGATCGTGTACGCCCTCCTTGCCGCCGGGCCGATCACGTTTCACGATCAGCCGCTCCCGGGGATTCGCATCGGCCCGCCCACCCCGTTCACGGGCCGTCCCGCCACGAACTTCCTGCACGCGGATCTCGATGGCGACGGCGAGGTGGAGATCATTCTCCCGGGCGCCATCTGGTTTCAGGAGCGCGGGCGCTATCCCGAGGAACTCCGGCGCGCGTGGCCCGGCAGCGCGAGCGAGGGCGAAGCCGATGTGGCGGGCCGGGAAGTGTTCCTTCGCACGCCCAACCACCTGTTCGTTTACACGTGGGCGGACGAGGGCTGGCGCGAGTCCATCGACCAGCCCCTGGACTGGCCCGGCGTGCACCCGCCGGCCGCCGGTCCGCCGGGCCCATCCCGGCGGCTCTTCCGGCGCTTCGCGCACGACCTCGACGGGGATGGAATTCCGGAACTCGTGGACCTGGACAGCACGGGGGTGCATGTATTTCAGCGGCGCGGCGATCGCTACGAACCCGCCGGCCTGCTGCCCGTCTTGCCCGCCGCCACGCCCGCGCCCTCCGCCACGCAGGCCATTTGGCCCGAGACGGCGCGCCGCATTGTTTTGCCGGACGAGTCGCTCTCTTGCCGGCTGCTGATTGCCGGCTCCGTTATTGACGTGCTCTCCGCAACACCGGAACGGAGCGGCTACCGGCAGTATCGCCGCGAACGTATCCAGATCGAGCCGGGGCCGGAAGGCGGCTACACCGCCGGCCGGCGCACTTCCTCCACCTCGGGCACGCTGCCCCCGCACGTGCGCCCGTGCTATTTGAACCAGGACACGGTTCCGGATTATGCGGGGGGGCGCTGGGACGTTTCGGGCGGTTCCGCCGTGCCGATCCCCATATACGAGACGTGGGCAAGCACGGACGGCGGGGAAACCTTTCACATTGAGCGGGCCCCGGCGTTTCAACACGCGCGGCCGCTGTGCAGTTTTGTGGATTTCGATGGGGATGGCGCGATGGATCTTGTCACGGAGTCCACGCCCTTCTATGCGCGGGGGGCCCGCGAGACGTTCAACCGCTATCTGACCGAGTCGCGGCTGCAACACCTGGTCCATATTCGCCGCCAGGATGCGGGTTCCTTTTCCGGCGGCCCCGTGTTAACCCACGCGGTCACCATCGAACTTGGGGCCCCCCCGATATCGGGCGGAAAGATGCTCGATCGTTACCGCGCGGGCCAGATTGTGAATATCACCGGCGACTTCAACGGGGACGGCTGTCTCGATCTCGCCGCGCGCACCTCCGCCACGTCGCTGGAGGTGTTTCTGGCGCGGGGTTGGGAGGGCTTTCACACCAACGCGGCCGCCACGATCGCCATCCCGGAGCACGGCGACTTTTCGGTGGCGGATATCAACGGTAACGGGCGAGCCGACGTGCTCGTGTCCTGGGAACCCGATCCGGGATCGGGCGAGGCGCCGGAGGTGGTCGCGTACTTCACCGGGCCGGCGCCGCCATGACGGCCGCGCTGCTGATCTGGGCGGGCCTGGCGAGTTGCGGGCTCTTCGACGTCCAGGCGATCCCCTGGACCCCGGGGGCTTCGCTGTGCTTCCCGGCGGACACCAATCTCGACGGCACCGCCGAGGTGCTTGTGCTCGATGGCCACCGGCTTCGCGCATATCGGGCGGGCCTCGCCGAACCCCTCTTCGAGATCGATCTGCCGCCGGGCGCCGGCCCGATAGACGTGGCCGACATTGACCTGGACGGCGTGGCGGACCTGCTGGCCGTCCGCGGCGACGCCGTGCTGGCCATTGCGCTTGGGGCCGGCGGCGCGGATCCGCCGCGCGAATTGTTTCGCCTGGAGAACCAATACAGCCACTCCGCCGGCGCGCCTTTTCCCAGCGTGCTCGCGGTCGATCTCGAACATGCGCCGCGCATTGCCCTGCCGCGCTCCGGCACACTGGAAATCCGGAGCCCATCCGGGGTGCTGGAAGAGTCGTACCCGATCGATCTGGACCAGCCGCAGCGTTTCGGATTGGGGCGTCCCTTCAGTTACTGGTCCAGCCAGCATGCACAGGCCGGCCCGCCGGACGCACTGGAAATCCGGGTAAGCAGCGCGGTGGCCTTCCGGGCTCCAGAGCGCGGCGACGGGGCCATCCGGGAGTTTGATACGCCGGATATGCGGGTGGGAACGCCACGGCAGGTATCGGAAGCCGGCGCGCGGCCCCCGGAACAGTGGCCGTGGTTTTCCGTGGGAACAGCGGATTCGGGCGACGAGCACCGCGCGCTTTACAGCGGGTCGGGCGTCACCGGGGACACGTCCACCATTCGCATACGCACCGCAAACGCGGCGTCCGGGGAAGTGCGAGTCGGGCCGGCCCGGCGCTACCCGGGAACCCTCTTGATCCGCGAGGACAGCACGGTTGACATCGATGGCGATGGCTTCACGGATATCCTGCTCTGGAAGGCGAAGACACCGGGGATTTCGGCGGATTCCCTGGCGCGTGCCGCCAGCGAGCGCACCTGGCCCATCCGCGTCACGGCCCACCGCTACCTTCCGGAGAAACAGCGCTACTCCCCCACGCCCTCGGGACACATCACGATCGACGCGCCCATCGCCTGGTGGCTGGCGCCGTCGCGATTCGGGCCGCTGCGCGACGTGATCCTGCGCGATTTTGACGGCGACGGCGCCACGGATTTCGGGTGCCTTACGGCGAGCGACACGCTTTCGGTCTGGACGTCGGAAGACGGCGCCTTCCGGGGCGGCCCGCGGTTCAAACGCCGCTTTCCCGCGCCGGTGGAACGGATCCATTTCGAAATCGATCTGGAGGGTTCGGGCCGGAGCACGCTGGCGCTGGAGTGCGGCCGGACGTTGTACCTGTTGCGTCCCCGCGCCGCGCAGGCCGACTTCTGAAAACGATCCGCGGGGGCGCTCTCCCGGGCGCGTTACAGCGGCTCGACCCGGTTGAGACGCCGCTTCAAATCGTTGGTGAGGGCCTCGGCCTCGGCGCCGCGATCCTGCTTTCGGTACAGCGCGGTAAGCCGGAGCGCCGCCAGCCGCACCAGGGCCTCCGCGCTCTCGGCGTCCATATCGCCCGCCTGCCCGCGCACCGCCCCGAGGACATCGTTGAACGTTCGCTCGGCCGCGGCCAGATCCCCGGTGCGCTCCTGAACCTGGCCCAGCAACAGTTGCAGCTTGAGGGCCGCCGCGCCCATCGGTGGCTGGCTGTCCAGCAGATCGGCCAGCCGATCCCGGGCTTCCTCGTCGCGCCCGGCCTGCACGAGCACTTGCGCCGCCGTGACTTTGATCTCGGCGGCCAGGACGGGTTCCGGTGCGAGCGAGGCCGCCCGATCGAGGCTTTCCATTGCGCGCTCGTAGTCCGGTTCGGCGAGCTGCGCGTAGAGCTGCCCCTGCGCCTCGAGGAGTATCGCCTGCTGATCGGGCGTCGCGGGCTCGGCCAGCGCCTGCTCGATCATCGCGAGGCCGGCCTCGGCGGATAGGCTGTTGAGGGCCGCCCGGGCGGTCTCTCCCGCGGGCCCGCCGCGCACGGGGTCACCGTCCGGGCCCGACAGGGATTTCACGTCAAGCGGGCCGCCCGATTCCCGGTCCTCCGCGCGTTGCGCAATGCCACCCTCGGGATCGGCCGTGGTGGGGCGCTTGCTGCTGGTCAGCAGGATGGCGTTTTCGCGGGTCGTTCCGGGTTTCGCGGTGAATCGCTGGCCCTGGTCGAAATCCGTGAATCCGCTGTCCCGCAGATAGGCTACGATCAGGATGACGAGGATCGAGCCGACCAGAATGGAAACAACGATGAGGGTGTTCTTGGACGACATGGCGCTACCCGCCGGCCGGCCGAATCAGGGATCCGCGAGCGGCCGCTTTTCCACGCCAGGCGTGGACCCAGTCAGAAAATCATCCTCAAGCGGCTCCGAACCCACAATCGCGGGCTCCGGCGCGCCCCGGCCGACGGGATCGTCCCAATCGGTTTCCGGCTCCACCACTTCCCCGCCTTCGCGAACAATGATGTTGTTTCGGACTTCGACCACGCCGCGGATGCTGTCCGCAATCTGGCCCGCCAATTCCTTTTTTTCCTCGGAGTTGACACTGCCGTTGAGGAAGCAGATCCCGTCGTCCACCTCCACGCGCAACTCGCGAATGCTCAGATGGCGGTTCAGGCGTATCGTGGTGGCGACCCGGGATTCGATCCACTCGTCGGCGATGTTTCTTCCCGTGCCGCGCACGATATCGTAGGCTTCCTCTTTCTTGTGAACGGTCAGGTTGTTGACTACATCGGCCACGCCGCGTGTTTCCTCGGCAACACGGACCATCGCCTCGGCGTGCGCTTCGGTTGGCACGACGCCGGAGAGGGTAATCACACTGTTGATCGCGGTAATGCCGATCCGCAGGCCCTTGAACTCGCCCTCCAGCAGCATTCTCGATTTCACCGCGGCGGACAGGGCGCGATCGGCCGCCCGCTCGCGCCAGGTCCGCCGTTCCTTTTCGCCGATAACCGTGTTAATCACGACCAGCCGGTTGTCAACGAACACCACGCCGCGGACGCCGAGCGCCAGATCCTCGGCCAGCTGCTTCTGGATCTCGTCGTTCACGCTTCCGCTGAGCATCACGTGGCCGTTGTTCGTCGTGGTGATGATATTGAACGGGTTGAGATGCTCGTTCAGCAGGTACAGCCCGTTAATCTGGGTCGTGATCGCGCTGTCCGTAATGCCGGTTACAATCTGCTCGCCGGGGGCGCCCAGCAAAGACGCCAGAACTACCAGTACCGCCATGAAATTACCATCCTCGGGTTCACGTAGCCGCCGGCGACCGCTTTCCGCCGACGACCTACATTATAGGGCTCCGCGCGATTTCTTACAAGACGGCGTCCGCGAGGCCAAATTCCGCCCGATATTAAAGGCCGAATTCGCCAAGAAGGTTCCAACACACCGGGCTTCCGGGCTGTGCTATCCTTCCGGCTGACGATCTGGACGCGCAGCGGAGGGATATATTCATGAAGCATGACCGCCATCGCGGACGCTGGGCCGCCGCGGCCGCAATAACGGGTTTGGCGCTTGGCGCCCTTTTTCTCTGGCGGGTGCTCCCGTCCGGCGGGCCGGTCCCGGAGGGCGTTCCCACGGCGCCGCCGGCCGGGGAGGGCTGGCTCAATCTCCTGGACGCGGCGCACGCGGGCGGCTGGCGCAATATCACGGATGACGCGACCATTTTTGAGATCCAGGATGGAACGCTGCACATTTTCGGCAAGAGCTTCTACCCGTTGCGTTATGTCGCCTGGGAGACGGAACGCCTCGCCGATTTCGAACTTCACCTCGAATACAGGGTGGCCCGGCGCGCGAACAGCGGGGTGTTTCTGCGCGCGCAGCCCAACGATCCGGTGCATCGCGGTTTTGAGGTCCAGGTGCTGGATGATTTCGGGTCCGCGCCGCACAAACGCGGCGCGGGCGGGATCTACGACGTGGTTACGCCGATGTTCAACCTGGCGCGCCCGGCGGGCGAATGGAACAGCTTCGACATCCGGGTGGCGGGCCCTCATGTGACGGTGCGGCACAACGGGTGGCTTGTGGTGCAGGCCGATCTCTCGCAAATGACCGAGCCGCTGGGCAAATTCGAGATCCCGTTCGCGGAATTGCCGGGCGAGGGGCTTCTCATGCTGCAAGACCACGGCGGGGCCGTCTGGTACCGGAACATCTTTATCAGGAAGCTGCCGGGGGTGGCGTCTGGCTCAGTTTTTCCTCCAGCAGCAGATTAAGCTCCTTGCTCAACCGGGCGATCCGGGCGTCGAGGGATTCGGACTCGCCCTCGCCGCCGTGCCGCTTGAGTTCCTGGTTGTGCACTTCCTGATAGTTGTTCAGGACCGCGCCAACGACGAGGTTGATGAGCAGGAAGGTGCTGAGCATGATCCAGGAAACGTGGTATACGGTGACTATCCAGTAATTGCCGTGCGGAAGCCCGTCGTAGCGCAGGTCGGTCCAGTCTTCGCAGGTGAGCGAACGAAACAGGGAGAAAAATGCTTCGTGCAGGGTGCCGTACTCCATGGGCTGTCCCTTGCCGAAGAGCTCGACGCCGAGGACGGCGTAGAGGTAGAAGCAGATGGACATCAGCACGGCGATATAGAGCATGGAGGAGAGGGAACGGATCAACACCGATACGATGAGGCGCAGTTCCGCGAGGCCGTCCACGAGGCGGAGCACCCGAAATACGCGGAGCACGCGGAGCAGTGTGGCGAAGGTGGAAATATTGGGCAGGAAGGCCGAACCGACGACGATTATGTCGAAAATGTTCCATCCGCTGGTGAAGAATTCTCGCAGGCCCTTACGGGCGTAGAATTTGAGGGCCAGTTCGGCGACAAATATCCAGATACAAACCCATTCGATGGCCTTGAATACCGGCAGCCGGTGGTAGGTGGAGGCCCCGATCAACATCGCGTTCAGCAGGATAACGCCGAGGATGATCCGGCCGAACAGCGGGCTGTTTATGAACGCTTTCAGCCGCGATTGTCCGCCGCTATCCTGGCTGCCGTTGGAACAGGGGTACTCGTCGTTCTGGTTGAGATCGAGGGCGTTCATTCGATTTCTCCGGGGTAATAGGACGGCTATCGGGACTGCTGAACAGGTGGGCGGTATGGCTGCGTCGGGTGGCCTGCAACACCCGATCACGCGGCGCGCGATGCACGACGCGGTAGTGTATCAAAAGTGCTGGAAAACAAAAAAACGCGGCAAAGCCAGAGGCGCGTGGGGGCGAGGTAAGGGGGCGTGATCGTGAGGCGCGCGGTGTTGGGATTGCGCTTTTTTTCGGCCAATGTCCCGGTCGTGTTGGCGTATGGCGGGTGTTGGGTCAGGCAAGGATGCCCAACCTCCTTTGACGCCGCTCGTTTGAGGGGCTGTTGGAGGATTGGGCTTGTGCCGCCGCGGAGTGCCCGGGATCCTTGCGCGCCGTTGGCGCGGTGGACAGCCGGGACGGCTATCCTACATTTGCGCCTTTCGGCGCTGAATACAGCCTGGACACCCGCCGTGGCGGCGGGTGCGGGCGTTGGGGCACAATGTCGCGCATGAGTTCCCCCCCATGTACGGCCTTTATTCTGACGCGCGAGGAGATTGACGCGCCGCGCGGCATCATCTTGCGGTATTGGGCGACGAGCGCGGGCGGGCCGGTGCTGCTGGAGTTTACGGGGCAGGAAGCGGTTTTCTTTGCGCCGCGCGATGTGGAGGTCCCGGGGGGGCGCCGCAGCCCGCTGGCCCTTCGCACCTTGGATGGCCGCCCGGTGGACGGGCTGTATTTTCGGTCGATCCGGGCGTTGCGGCGCGCGCGGGAGGCCTTGCGGGACACGGGCCTGGCGTGCGAAAGTGACATTCGCCCGGCGGACCGGTTTCTCATGGAGCGCTTCATTACGGGGCCGGTTCGGATCACGGGCGAACCCATCGCGCGGACCGGATACCGGCTGTATGTCAATCCCGCGATAGAGGCGGCGCCCCAGGAAACTCCGGCATTCCGGGTGGCGTCGCTGGACATTGAAACCGAAGGTCTGGACGGGGCGCTGTATTCGATTGCGGTTCGCTGCGGGGACGAATCGGCGGTGTTCCTGGTGGGTTCGGGGCCGGATGCGGGCGCGCTCCGATTCCTGCCGGACGAGCGCGCCGCTATCCGGGCGTGGCTCGATTGGATGGCCTGGGCGGATCCGGATTTGATTGCGGGGTGGAATGTGGTGGCGTTCGACCTGCGCTTTCTGGCGGACCGTTGCAAGCGGATTGGATTGGCGTTCGCGCTGGGGCGCGATGGCGCACACGCGCGCGTGTATCCCGGGCAGCGGGCGCGGCAGCCGGCCCGTGCGGACATTCCGGGGCGGGTGGCGATCGACGGGATCCCGGCATTGCGGACCGCGGGCTACCATTTCGAGGACTTCAGCCTGGAGGCGGTTGGGCAGGCGCTGCTGGGCCGCGGCAAGCTCATCGGGCCGGAAACGGACCGGGCGGCGGAGATCACGCGGCTGTATGAATGCGATCCGGCGGCGCTGGCGGCCTACAACCTCGAGGATTGCGACCTGGTGCTTGATCTGTTCGCGCACACGGGGCTGATCCCGTTCCTGGCGACGCGGGCGGCGCTCACGGGGCTGGCGCTGGACCGGATGCCGGGATCGATCGCGGCGTTTGAATACCAGTACCTGCCGCGCCTGCACCGGCGGGGTTATGTGGCGCCGGATGTGCAGCCGCACCCGGAGGCGAATCCGAATCCGGGCGGCTACGTGCTGGATTCGACGCCGGGCCTTTTTGACAACGTGCTGGTGTTCGATTTCAAGAGCCTGTACCCGAGCATCATCCGGACCTTTCACATCGATCCGCTTGCGCTGCGGCAGCCGGGCCCGGATCCGCTTCCGGGCTTCCACGGGGGATCCTTTTCGCGCGAGGAGACGATCCTGGGCGGGCTAATCGAGACGCTCTGGTCGGCGCGGGAGGAGGCGAAGCGCCGGGGCGACCATTCGCTGAACCTGGCGACGAAGATCCTGATGAACGCGTTTTACGGTGTGCTGGGGACGCCGGCCTGCCGCTTCTACGATCCGAAGCTGGCGGCCTCGATTACGCGGCGGAGCCACGAGATTATGCTCCGGACGCGCGATCGCATTGAACAGGAGGGCCACCCGGTGATCTATGGGGATACGGACAGCCTGTTCGTGGCGCTTGGCGGCGGCTACAGCGAGGCGTCGGCACTGGCGCGGGGGCGCGAACTGGCGCCGGCGATTAACGCCTGGTGGCGGGAGATTATCGCGCGGGAGTTTCGGGTTCCGTCGTTCCTGGAGCTGGAATTCGAGACGTGCTACCTGAAATTCCTGATGCCGACGATCCGGGGATCGAGCGAGGGGACGAAGAAGCGGTACGCGGGGCTGCGGCGGGCTTCGGACGGGACGCTGGATGTGACGTTTCGCGGGCTGGAGAGCGTGCGGTCCGACTGGACGCCGCTGGCGCGGAACTTTCAGCGGGCGCTTTACCGGAAGGTGTTTCTCGGGGAGCCGTGGGAGGACTACGTTTACCGGACGGCGCGGGATTTGCTGGCGGGACGTCTGGACGGCGAGCTGGTGTACCGCAAGCGCCTGCGGAAGGGCCTTGAGGAATACACGCGAAACGTCCCGCCGCAGGTGCAGGCGGCGCGGAAGATCCCGGGGTTTTCGGGGAGCGTGGTGCACTATGTGATCACGGTGCACGGTCCGGAGCCTTCGCAATTGCGCGATAGCCCGATCGACTACGCGCACTATCTGGATCACCAGCTTGCTCCGGTGGCCGACGCGATCCTGGGATTTCTCGGGTCGAGCTTCACGCGGGTTGCGGATCCGCAGCTCTGGTTTCCGGAGTAGGGTTTTCGTCTTTCTTGAGGTCGCATCGCGAGTGTCTTACATGGCATACTTGGGCGGGCGATGGATGTATGGGGGGAACGCTCTATCCGCGCCATTCAGATCCGCACCGCCGTGACCACCAGTAATGACGCGCCGGTGGCCCTGTGTACCGTTCAGGGCCGAACCGCGCCCGAGGACCGTTCCGCACCATGCCGTATTTCGCCTCGCCCTCCCGCAGGTTGGGCCCGCCCCGATGAAGCCCCAAGAATCCACGCGCGCGGAGACGCCCGACCTGCCGTCGATCCGGCTTCGCGTACTTGAGCACATTATCTGGGCCTGGGGCGTGATGGGCGGGCTAATTGTGTTTGTTGTGTCGCTGGACGACGCCATGAACGGCCGCTACCGGGCGGCGATTTTTTATGCGGTTTCATACGTGTTTGTGCTGGTCTGCCTGGCTCCACGGTATCTTCCGTACCGATGGCGGTGCAGCGTTGCGCTGGCAATGATGTATGCGGTTGGCACGCACGAGGTTCTGTTTTACGGAATCGAGAGTACGGGCACGGTTTTTTACTATGCGCTCGTAGTGTTCACCGCGATTCTTCTGGGCGCGCGGGCCGCCGCGGGCGTTACGCTTTTCGCCATCGGGAGCCTGTGCGGGATATCGTATTACTATGAGGTCAGCCGCGCCGCGGGGGATGCGTGGCCCAGCTTTCTTACGCATGTCCACCGCGATTGTCTTCCGGATCTGGCCTGCCTGATATTTCTTTCGACCATCTCGATCACCTTCCTCGCGCAACTGCTCCGGAGCCTTGAGGAGAGCCTGGATTCGTCGCGCCATTACCTGGCGGAGATGGCGCGGGACCGAAATCACCTCATCCGCACGATCGAACAGCGGGATCAGGCGGAGCGGCAGCTTCGCCAGGCGCAGAAGATGGAGGCGGTGGGGCAGCTTGCGGGCGGTATCGCGCATAATTTCAACAACCTGCTTCAGGTGATCAGCGCGCATGCGGATCTGCTTCTGAAATCGCTCCCGCCCGATTCGGAGGAGCAGATGCAGGCGGGGGAAGTGCGGCGCGCTTCGGAGCGGGCGGCGATGCTGACGCGGCAGTTGCTGGCCTACAGCCGGCAGCAGGTGATGGCTCCGGAGTACCTCGATTTGAACGCGCTGGCGGGCGATTTTTTGCGGCTGCTTGTGCGGGTGATTCCCGAGAGTGTCCGGATCAAGTTTGAGCCGGGTCCGGAGGTCGGGACCGTCCACGCGGATCCGGGCCAGATCGAGCAGGTGCTGATGAACCTGTGTCTCAACGCGCGGGATGCGATGCCTTCGGGGGGCGACCTGACGATCGCGACGGAGTGTGTGGAGTTGAAGGCGGCGGAACTCGGGGAATACCGGGATCTGGCTCCGGGCCGTTATGTCGTGCTTCGGGTATCGGATACGGGCCGGGGTATTTCGGAGGCGGATCGGGAGCGGATATTTGAGCCGTTCTTCACGACCAAGGAGTTCGGGCAGGGCACGGGGCTGGGGCTGGCGATGGCGGACGGGATTGTCCGGCAGCACCATGGGGCGATCGGGATCGCGAGCGGTGAGGGCGCGGGCAGCACGTTCCGCGTATACCTTCCCCAGGTGGACCACGCGCCGCGCCCGCGCACGGTTGAGCCGCTCCGTTCCAGCGGGATCGGCCGTGAAACGATTCTGATTGCGGAGGACGACGACGCGGTTCGCGAGCTTATTGTGAACGTGGTGCGGGGCGCGGGCTATACGGTTTTTGCGGCGGCGAATGGCCGGGAAGCGGTGTCGCTGTTTGAGGCGCACCGGGAGGCGATTGACCTCCTGCTTTTTGATGTTGTGATGCCGGAGATGGGCGGCCGCGAGGCGTGCGCCGCGATCCGCGCGATGGATCCGGAGATGCGTGTGCTGTACATGAGCGGCTACGCGCCGGATGGCCTGGATGAGCGGCTGGACCTTCGCGGAGGCACGGGGTTTATCCAGAAGCCGTACCGCACGCAGCAATTGCTGGAGCGGATGCGGGAAATGCTCGATGCGTGATGCGCGGGCGGCGGTGCTGTTGCTTGCGGCGGTGATCGGGGGCGCGGCGCGGGCCGGGGAGCCGGTGGTGGCGGTGCATATGGTTGAGGGCCCGCACCAGCCGGGTCCCGTGGCGATCGAGGTGGTCGCGCCGGATGTGCTGGCGCCCGATGTGCGCTATCCGGTGTTGTACCTGCTTCCGGTGGAGCCGGGAACCGGGGAGAAGTATGGCAGCGGCATACGGGAAGCGGCGCGGGGCGATCTGGCGAACCGGCACGGGGTAATTTGCGTGGCTCCGGCGTTTGCGGCAACGCCGTGGTACGGGGATCACCCGAGCGATCCCGGATTGCGGCAGGAGAGCCACTTCATTGAGACGGTTTTGCCGTGGGTGGAAGCCCACTATCCGGCGGAGCCTTCGCGGGGCGGGCGCTATCTTCTGGGGTTCAGCAAATCGGGCAATGGGGCGTTCATGCTGCTGCTCCGACACCCGGATCTTTTTGAGCGGGCGCTGGCGTGGGATGCGCCGGTCGGGAAGATGCGGCCCGATCAGTTTGGGATGCTTGCGGTGTTCGGCACGGATGCGCATTTTGACGGGTATGCGATCCCGCGCCTTCTCGCGCCGCGCGCGGCGATGCTCCGCGAGGGCGGGCCCCGGTTTGTGTTGATGCCGGACCGGCAGGGCGATCATGGGATGGAAATGGTGCGGTATTTGATGGTGGCGCTGGGGATTCCGCACGGGTACGCGGAAACGGATGGCTGCCGGCATCATTGGGAGAGCGGTTGGGTGGCGCGGGCGGTGGAACTGTTGCTGGAAGGTGTGGGGGTGGCGCCGGGGCGGGAGTGATTTTTGGGTTTTTCTGCGGGTACAGTCTTTCATGACGCTGCGCGTCACCCTGAGGTGATGAATTACGGCGCCTGACTGTTGGCGCTCTACTGGAGTCTCGCACGCTCAAGCCTTCGCGGCGAAGCCGCGGAGCTTGAACGTGGCGCCCGTGGCTCCCTTTGAAATCTCGGGGGCGGGTACAGTCCCCCGCGAGTTGAGGGTGGTTTGGGGCGCTTTCGCGGCGTGGGTGGTTTTTGTCGCGGGCTCCAGTCCCCTTGGGGGCGACGGGACAGCCGCGCCGGTTGGCGGTGTTGTGGGTTGGTTGGGCTCGCTTTGGGTCGCGTGTGGGCTGTTGGTACCCGGGGTGATGGGGCGCCGCAGTCCCTGGGGCGGGTGCGCGTGGGACGTTTTTCTGCGGGTACAGGCACCCGCGATTCTGGGGTGGTTTGGGGCGCTTTCGCGGCTGGGGTGGTTTTGATAAAGGGCCAGTCCCCTGGCAGCGCCCACTTGATTTGAAGGAGTGGGGCGCTTTCGCGGCTGGGGTGGTTGGCGTCGCGGGAGCCAGTCCCCCTGGCGGCGCCCGCGATTTGGGGGGGGTGGGGCGCTTTCGCGGCTGGGGTGGTTTGCGTCGCGGGAGCCAGTCCCCCTGGCGGCGCCCGCGATTTGGGGGGGTGGGGCGCTTTCGCGGCTGGGGTGGATTGCGTTGCAATCCGTGGACAGCCGGGACGGCTATCCTACATTGCAGTTGTGGTTATAGAAGGTTGTCCGGCGCCGGACTTATGCGGGTGATTGGCGGTTTTAACCTTGGGTCAGACAATCGACGCGCGGGGGTGTCTGGCAGTATCGTGGTGCGGAATAGCCGGCATACGCCCAGTGGTAATCCGCCAGTACAGAGCCCGCGTCTGAACGTTGTAAGGGGACGAGGTGGCAAACGCGATCGAAGTTCCCCGTCAATCACCTATTAATTGGGATGGGGCGTTGCTGTTTTTTTAGGCTTTAGGCTTTAGGCTGGAGGCTATAGGGCACGGTCAAGCTACCGCGCGGCTGGGGCCGCGCCGCTTGGCCGTGGCACACCCGGAGGGGGGCGGGGGTATTTGACAGTTGACAGTTGACAGTTGACAGTTGACAGTTGACAGTTGACAGTTGACAGTTGACAGTTGACAGTTGACAGTTGACAGCAGGGACAGCAGGGACAGCAGGGACAGCAGGGACAGCAGGGACAGCAGGGACAGCAGGGACAGCAGGGACGGCTGGGACGGCTGGGACGGCTGGGACGGCTGGGCCGGCTGGGGAGGTTGGGAGGGCTGGGTGGCTGGGTGGCTGGGAGGGTTGGGGCGGTTGGTGTGGGCTGGGTGGGCTGGGTGGCTGGGACGGCTGGGAGGGTTCTGTGGTGTGGTTTTCGCTATTTGAGGCCGGTTACGTCTACGCCGGGGCCTTCGATGTATTGTTGGAAGTGTTGTCCGTCCCAGATGGTGTGGCTTCGGTGATCGAGCCAGTCTCCGGTATTGATATATAGGCCTTCGCCGGTGGGGGTGGCGATGGTTTCGAAGGCGGGGGCGTGGGCGTGCCCGCAGAAGACGACGTCGGCTTCGCCGCGCTGTAGGACGCCGGTGGCGTAGCGGCGGAGGGAGGTGGCTTCGGGTCCGGTGTAGGGGTTTTTCGTGCCGAGGTAGGTGCGGCTTCCGTGGCTTACGCCCCGGGCGATGGCCATGGCCCAGTCGGGGTGGATGCAGCGAAAGGCGCCGATGACGAATGGATTGCGGGCAATTCTTTTGTAGGCGCGGTAGCGCCAGTCTTCGGGGTTGATGCCATCGCCGTGGACGAGGCGGGCGCGCAATTCGCCGAATTGGTGTTCCATGGCGTCGGGATGGATGTTGAATCCGAGTTCATCGCGCAGAAAGCGCCCCCCCCAGAAGTCGTGGTTGCCGCAGACGAGGTGGAGGGCGACGCCGGCATCCCGGAGGCTGGCGAATGCGCGGAGCACGTCGAAGAAATCGGAGAAGATGACGTTTCGGTATTCGAACCAGAAGTCGAAGAGGTCGCCGAGGCAGATGACGCACTCGAATTCATCGGGGGAGAAGCGGTGGAGGAAGTCGACGAATTCCTGGTGTCGGGGCCGGTCTTCGGGGATGGCTTTGAGGTGTACGTCGCTGAAAATGAGTGTTTTTTTCACGCGGCGCACATCCTTTGACCTTCGTTGGCGAATTGCGGCGGAGCCAGGGCGAATCCGGGCGGCGGGCGGGTTTACAGCAAGCCGAAACTGCTGAGCGGCCAGATGCGGAGGACGGCGCGGCCGATGACCTGGCTGTCGTCGACGGCGCTGAAGGTGCGGCTGTCCTTGCTGACGCTGCGGTGATCGCCGAGGACATAGTATTCGCCGGCTCCGAGGACGACGGGATCGCGCACGTCGGTGGAGACTTTTTCCTCGTCGACCAGATAGGGTTCGTCGATGAGGCGATTGTTTATGTAGACGCGCCCGGCGTCGAATTCAACCTTGACGCCGCCCGCGGCGGGGTCCCCGCCGTGTTCGGTGGCGAGGACGGTGTTGGAGCCGCCCCGCACGGGAGGCCCCTGTGCGATGACGCGCTTAATGTAGCGCTTGTTGTTCTCGACGGTGCTTTCGAAGACGACGATGTCGCCGTCGTCCATGGGGGCAAATCCACCCACGATGGGGAGTCGGGAGATGATGGTGGGGAGCTTGAAGACGAGGATGCGCTCGCGGTCGGCGAGGGTGGGCACCATGGAGTCGCCTTGCACCTCGTAACCTTCTATCACTAAAGCCTTTAGGCCCCAGAACACCAGAAGAAACAATACGACCATTTTGACGACTTCGGCGGTTTCCCGCTTCATGTCGCCACGGGCCTCGGTGTCCGGCGCCGCCGCTGGGGCCTGGGTATCTTCTGTCATCATCAGACTGTCTTCCCGACGGAGTTATATGGTCGAAATGTACCATTTCGCAGCGATTTCTGCAAGTCGGCCATGGATTGGATGGGCCCGTCGAACTCGGTGGCGTAACGGCCGACATCCTCGAGGCGGTGCGCGTCGCTGGCGGTAGTGGCGGCGCGCCCGAGGTCGCGGGCTAGTTTTTCGGCGAGCCGCTGCTCGTGCGGAGCGAGGTTGACGCTCCTGATTTCCAGGGCGTCGAAGGGCATGTGGGCGATGCGTTCGTCGAAGGGGATGGCGGCGCGGGTAGGGTGCGCGGCGATACAGGCGGCGCCCATGCGCTGGGCCTTTTCGAGCATGGCCTCGGGCGGGCGCCCGGGCGGGAATTCCCGGACCTGGTGTGGCTCGAGGCCGTATATCAGGATATCGCCGCGCGCGGAACTGTATTCGAAGGCGGCGAGGAGCAGGAAGCCCGGATGCGCCGAGGCGGCCGCGAGTTCGTCGAGCTCTTCGCGCGACCACTGGTAGTGGTGCTCGGTGATGACGAGGCCGTCGAGGCCGGCCCTTACGGCACGGTCGATAAGCTGGCGTTCGTCGATGCGGCTGCACGCGGAATGGCGCCGCGTATGTAGATGCAGGTCGATGAGGAGCCCCATACTACCGGATTCCTCTGCGCGCGCGGTTGCTCAGGCTTCGTCCAATGCGAGTCCCAGCGCCTCGATGACGGGCGAATTGCTGGCATAGCGCGGCATGATAATTTCCAGGTCCTTATTGACAAACTGGCGCACGACGAACAGAACAGACGCGGGGTGTTCGTAGGCCAGCTCCTTAACGTATTGCCACCATTCGCCGTCGGGGATATCGCGCCCGAGCAGCAGCCGGGGTATGTCGGCGGGGTCTTCCTCCTGCTGGAGGGCCTTGATTTCCTCGGCGAGTCCGGCGGCCTGGCCGCGCTGGCTGGCCTCTTTCTGGAGGCGGGCGCCGATGGCGGCGACGAGGCGGCCGGCTTCCTTGTAGCGCTCCGCGAAGGCGTCCCATTCGGGATCGAGCTGGTTTACGAGCTCGACGAGGAACGCGAGGCGCACGTCCAGGGGGCGATCTTCGAGGCGTGCGGCGATCTGGGAGTTGAGTAGCAGGTAGCCCAGGGCGATGGCGACGTGGCGGTCCGGCGGTTGCAGGGCCACGGCATCTTCGGGGCGGCGGGGGTATTCCGCGTGGAGAATCTGGGCGCGGCTCTGGTAGTTCGGGGCGGCGGGCATGGGCTCTGGGAAGGCGGCGTAGTCGTAGTCGAGCCCGACGGCGACGCGGTAGCCCTGTACGGCCCGGGGGATGTCGTTGGCGTCGAGGGCGGCGTCGGCCTCTTCGAGGAAGGTCTGCTGCATGCGCGCCCGGATCCGGAGCAGCTCGTAGGCCTGCGCGGCGGCCTTGAATTTACCCAGCTGGACGGCGTTGTCCGCGAGACGCATCACGAGGCCGTACGGCAACTGGGGCGGGCCCTTTTTTTCGAGTTGTGCGCGCACATGGGCCTGTATTTCGGGGGTTTTCGCGAGGGCCAGGGCGTCCTCGAAACGCGGACCGCCATCGGAACCGGGGACGAGGTAGGCGTACTTGTCGGCGTTGATGTCTTCCGTCGACTCGGCCCGGAGGGGGGAGTAGGAGATGAAGAGGAAACGCAGGCTGACAATATCGCCTTCGGCGACCGCTTTGGCGAGGCAGCGGTCGATGGTTTCCTGGCTAACGGGTGCTTTCTGGATTTCCCTGGTGCGTGCCATCAGGCGGTACTTTCGTGGGTCAGGCTGGATTGTACGAGTGCGCGCCGTTCGTCCCAGTCGACCTGGGGTTCGGTGATTTCGTAGTAGGGCAGGCGCTCGTGGATTTCGTGGTAGCGCCTCTGGCGGTAGTGGCGAAGCACGCGGCTGGCGTGGCGCTCGTGGGCGCGGCTCCAGCGGCTGGCCTCGACGCACTCCTTGTCGCGCCCGGCCTCCAGGACGAGTTCCTCCATGTAGCGGGAGAGGAAGTGGCGCAGGGCGGCGTCGAAGCGCCGGCGGTGGCCATCGACGCTTTCGGGGGTATTGCGGGCGGCGTTCTGCCAGGCGTCTTCCAGGGCGATGACGTTGGCGCGATCGGCCTGGTACTTTTCGCGCAAGTCATTGTCGCGCAAGATGTAAAAAGCGGCGTTGAGCATGGCGATTTCGAGGAGGAAGGCGTCGCGCCGGCTGTCGGTGATCTGGGTGCGCGAGATCTCCATGAGGAGACTTTTCGTGAGGCGCTTGTAGCTGTTGCGCACGTCGCCGGATTTGCAGTCTTCATCCAGCTGGAGGACGTGGAAATAGTTGATGTAGCCGTCGTCGGTCATTGGGGGCGTACTCCGGTGAAACGTAGATTGTACCGCGCGGGCGGCGGGGGGCTCAACTGCGGCGGGGCGGCGAACTGTGCTATTCTATGTTCAGGCGCGGCGCGGGCGCGGGCCGCCGCGCCGAACGGTTCAGGCATAGAAGGAGTCGGGTATCCGTGGCAGAGATTATTGGGACGCCGGGCCAGGGCGCGGCCCTGAAGGACAGACAGAAGGCCGAGCGCCCGCGGCGCTTCAAGGTTCTGTTGCTGAATGACAATTACACCACGATGGAGTTCGTGGTGGCGATATTGATGGATGTGTTCCGGCGTTCGGAGTACGAGGCGGTGCAGATCATGCTGAGTGTGCATGAGAATGGGACGGGCGTGGCGGGGGTATATGTCAAGTCGATAGCCGAGTCGAAGGTCAAGACGGTCCACGAACGGGCGCGGGAGATGGAGTTTCCCCTGCGCTGCGCGCTGGAGCCGGAATAGGGTTCGCCCATCCGGGTCCGGGTGTAAGGAAAGATGCCCATGATCAGCAAAGAGTTTGAGGCGACCCTGGGGGAAGCCCTCCGGGAGGCCCGCGAGCGCCGCCACGAGTATCTGTGCAACGAGCACGTGCTCTTTGCGATGCTGCGCGATCGTCGGGGCGCGGAGATCCTGCGGGCGTGCGGGGGCAACCTGGCGCACCTGGAGCGGCAGCTGGAGGCCTTTTTCACGGCGGAGCTGGAGGTATTGCCGCCCGGGGAGGAGAACATCCCGCGGCAGACGCCGGCCTTCGAGCGGCTGCTGGAGCGGGCGTTTCTGCATGTCCAGTTTTCGGGAAAGGAGGCGGTGGACGCGGGGGATATTCTGGCGGCGATGATGGAGGAGGACGATTCGCACGCGGCGTGGATCCTGCAGGAGGAGGGGATTTCGCGGCTGGACGTGCTGAATTACATCTCGCACGGGATCACGGCGGGCGGGATTTCGTTTGGCGGCGACGACAGCACGTTCGACGAGGACGACGAGGACGAGGAGGGGGCTTCGCGGCGTAGCCCGCTGGAGTCGTACACGGCGAATTTGAACGAAAAGGCGGCGCGGGGCGAAATCGATCCGCTGATCGGTCGCGAGCCGGAACTGCGGCGGACGATCCGCGTGCTGGGGCGGCGTCGGAAGAACAACCCGATTTTCGTGGGGGAACCGGGGGTGGGCAAGACGGCGCTGGCGGAGGGTTTGGCGCTGGCGATTCACGAGGGGCGCGTTCCCGAAGCGCTGATGGACACGGAGATCGTGGCGCTGGACCTGGCGGGGATGCTGGCGGGCACGAAATTCCGCGGCGACTTCGAGCAGCGGCTGAAATCGGTGCTGAAGGAGCTGGACGGGCGGCCGAATGTGGTGCTGTACATCGACGAAATCCACACGCTGGTGGGAGCGGGCGCGACGTCGGAATCGACGATGGACGCGTCGACGATTTTGAAGCCGGCGCTGGCCTCCGGGGAGCTGCGCTGCATCGGGTCGACAACATATGAAGAGTACAAGAACCACTTTGAGAAGGACCGGGGGCTGAGCCGGCGCTTCCAGAAGATCGACATCAACGAGCCGAGCGTTCCGGAAACGATCCAGATCCTGCGGGGTCTGAAACCGCGTTACGAGGCGCACCACGGGATCAGCTATACGGACAGCGCGATCCGCGCGGCGGCGGAACTTTCGGCGAAGCACATCAACGATCGGTTCCTGCCGGACAAGGCGATAGACGTGCTGGACGAGGCGGGATCGGCGGTGCGCCTGGAGGGTTCGCCGGGCCGGAAGTCCATCCGCCCGCAGGACATCGAGGCGATTATCGCGGAGATCGCGCGGATCCCGGCGCGGAGCGTGTCCTCTTCCGACAAGGAAAAGCTGGGGATGCTCGACTACGAGTTGAAGCACGTGGTTTACGGGCAGGAAGACGCGATCACCCAGATCACGCGGGCGATCAAGCGGTCGCGCGCGGGCCTGGGCCGGGCGGACAAGCCGATCGGCTGCTTCCTGTTTACCGGGCCGACGGGGGTGGGCAAGACGGAGGTGGCGCGGCAGCTGGCGAACATCCTGGGGAATCATTTTGCGCGCTACGACATGAGTGAGTACATGGAGAAGCACGCGGTTTCGCGGCTGATCGGCGCGCCGCCCGGGTATGTGGGCTTTGACCAGGGCGGGTTGCTGGTGGACGAGATCCGGCGCAACCCGTACACGGTGCTGCTGCTGGACGAGCTGGAGAAGGCGCATCCGGACATTTACACGGTGCTGCTGCAGGTGATGGACAATGCGAGCCTGACGGACAACATGGGCAAGAAGGCGGATTTCCGGAACGTGATCCTGATTATGACGTCGAACGCGGGGGCGCGGGAGCTGGCGTCGAGCGCGATTGGCTTCCAGGCGGCGGCGAACGACAGCAAGCACAAGAGCATCAAGGCGATCGAGAAGGCGTTTACGCCGGAATTCCGGAACCGGCTCGACGCGATTGTGGCGTTTAACCCGCTGCCGGCCCCGGTCATCGTGCAGGTGGTGGACAAGTTCGTGGGACAGGTGCAGCGCCAGCTTGCGGACCGGAAGGTGACGCTGACCCTGACGGACGCGGCTCGGACGTGGCTCGCGGAGAAGGGGTACGACGAGAAGTACGGCGCGCGGCCGCTGGCGCGGCTGATCGGCGCGGAAATCGAGACGCCGCTGGCGGATGAACTGCTTTTCGGCCGGCTGGAGAAGGGTGGAAAGGTGACGGTGGACGTGGCGGATGATCAGGTGGTGTTCACGTATCCGGAGGCGTAGCGTTGGACTTCGGAATGCGGGCATGCGGAATTGAAGGGATGGCATGAAGACGAAGCATCATAAGACGGCCGGGGGCGTGGTGGTGAATGATCGCGGCGAGGTGCTGGTGATCGTCCGCGATATTGAGCGGGAGGGGGTGCTGGTGCACGAGGTTCGGCTGCCGAAGGGGCATATCGACGACGGGGAGTCGCCGGAGGCCGCGGCGATGCGGGAGGTGTGCGAGGAATCGGGGTATTGCCACGTGCGGATCACGGCGGACTTGGGGCTGGGGCATTCGTCGTTCACGTTTCGGGGGAAACACCACGAGCGGGACGAGCAATACTACCTGATGGAACTGACGAATCCCGAGCGGAGCGCGCCGCAGCCGACGGGTGCGGAGGAGGCGCTTTTCGAGCCGGCGTGGATTCCGCTGGAGCGCGCGGAGGCCGAGATGACCTACGAAAGCGAGCGGGATTTTGTGCGGCGGGCGCGGGCGCGGGTGCTGGGGGGATAGGGGGGGGCGAGATGGCCCTGCCTGGCTTCGATATCAGACGCCAATGCCTGAAATCTTGGTGACCTTCGCCAATGCATAGCCATCAATGAGTGCAATCGGGGACTTGCCATTTGCGCCTGCCTCAAGAATCGCAGCTTTCGAGAAATGACTCGTCGTAACCACAGCGCCCCGAGCATGTTGTTCCAGGCTGCCCCGCAGTTCAGCGACTTCCTTTCTACCGACCGTATGAAGCCATCGTTTGGCTTGCACCTGGACACGTAAACCACTCAGGGCCCAGACTTTGGGGCTTACGTTTGCGTTGATATCAACTCCTCCGTCCTGGGTGAATCGCGTAACACATACGTTCTCGTAGCCAGTGGCGACCATCAAGTCCTTCACGAAGTTTTCGAATGCCTCCGGAGCCTTGGAAAGTAGCTTCCGCCGGATCGACTCTAGTTCAATTGGGTCGAATTCCCCAGCGTTAGATTCTGGATTTCGAGAAGTTTCTTCGATCGACGCTTCGTCCTCGCCGTCTCGGTTTTCCAACCGAGATGTCGCGAGTGCGAGCCGTGAGCAATCAAAGTCGTGCTGTACCGCAACGATTTCAGGCTCATTGTGAATCCTGAATTCGAACAACCAGACCTTTCTAATGTTTCCGCGAGCATCTACCTGCGTATCGGGAAAGTGTCGTATGTACTCGAGCAATCCCAGGAACTTCCAGCGCCTTGGCCCCAGTTTGGGGTCGCGCCGGCTTCCAACAATCATGAATCCGTATATGGGGAAACCATCTGCGACCTGCTGTGGAAATCGCTTGTTTGCCCCCGCCAGCGATTGTTCGCCCTCCAGCCCTGACCCGGTATATACAAGACAATCGCCCTCAAGCCGGTCATGGTAGGGATTCTCCTTCGCCTGGCGTGCAGACGGCGCTGAGGTCATTACCACCACTCGCTTAACAAAGCCATTTGAGTTGACTGCTACCCGAACGCCTCCGGCATTTCCGACGGAGAGGGCTTCCTGAATCTCGATGCTGGAATATAATTGGCCAACTCGAAAAGCTTTGGGATGCTCGTCCATGATGTTCATTGAGTATTATCGCAGCATCTTATGTCAAGATTAGGCGGCAGGATCTGAAGATAAACGTGAATCACCGCGTGACCTCGCGAAAGTACAAAATCTTCTTTCTCCTACGACGCCGCGATGCAGTAGAGGAATTGCTGGCCGCGGAGGTAGAGTTCGTTGGCGATGGCGACGGGGGTGGCGTCGAAGCCGTCGTTGAGGGTGTTGACGGCCACGACATTGAATTCGCCGGTGTTCTTGAGGACGGCGGTTTTGCCTTCGCGGTCGGCGATGTAGATGTGCCCGCCGGCGCCGACGGGGGAGGCGTAGACGTTGGCGAGGCCTTCGAGGGTTTCCCGGTCGAAGAGGACATTGCCGGTGACGGCGTCGGCGCAGCTGAGGACGGGCTTGAGGGTGTCGACGAAGTAGAGGCGGTTGTCGTAGAGGAGGGGCGAGGCGACGTAGGGCGTGCCCTGGCCGATGGTCCAGGCGACGGCGTCGGTTCCGGTGAGGTCGCCGGTGTGGCCGAGTTTGATGGCGGCGAGGGCGTGGCCGCGGAAGCCGCTGGCGCAGTAGGCCATGCCATTGGCGAAGACGGGGGTGGGGATGACGTTCTGGGTCATGCCGCCGCATTCCCAGATGAGGGCGCCGCCGGCGAGGTCGTAGCTTCGGATGCGGTTGGTTCCGTTGACGACGATCTGGATGGCGCCGTTGACTTCAATGGCGGCGGGCGAGGTCCAGGTGGTTTGTTCGTCGCGCCGCGTTTCCCAGCGCATTTCTCCGGTGCTCTTGTCATACGCGGCGATGCGTGAGTCGCCTTCGTGGTCCTGCAGGATGATAATGGAGTCGTTCACGAGCAGGGGCGAGCTGCCTTCGCCGAAGCTGCGCTTCATTCGCATTTTCTCCAGGGGAAC
This sequence comes from Candidatus Hydrogenedentota bacterium, assembly GCA_019637335.1. Taxonomy (NCBI): domain Bacteria; kingdom Pseudomonadati; phylum Candidatus Hydrogenedentota; species Candidatus Hydrogenedentota bacterium. Next base: position 72,736 of record JAHBVV010000002.1, read on the forward strand.
GCTCCACTGGTGGTTGCCGTTGACGCCGTAGCAGTGCAGGCCGCGCGAACCGAAGCTGGCCCAGACGAACTGGCCGTCGGTGACGGCGGAGTAGGGCGCGAAGCTGCCGGTGGGGTGGTGTCCCTCCTGGGGAACTTCGCGCGCGGCTTCCTGGCGCCAGGCGATGGAACCGTCGGCGCGGTTGAGGCAGACGACTTCAAAGGCCCACGCGCCGCCGCCTACATCGGAGGCCGTGAGGAGGAAGATCTTATCGCCCCAGATGATGGGAGTGGACTGGCCGGTCCCGGGGAGCGGGACCTTCCATTTGATGTTTTCGGTTTCGCTCCAGGTGGTGGGCGGCGAAGCGGCGGGATTGGAGCCGTTGCCTTCGGGGCCGCGCCAGTTGGGCCAGTGGGCGCCGTCCACCGTTCCAACGGCCGCCGTTTGGATTTCTCCGGGTGCGCCGGCCGATGCGGGAGCGACGGCGGGGGCCGTTTCCGCCGCCGCGGCGGGTTGCGCGCTGGAGGTGGTGGTTTCCTGGCCGCCGCAACTGGCCATAATGAGGAATGCGGGAAAGAGCAGGAGCCTGGAACGCATGTGAGCAATCTCCTCGGTAGTGGCATAGGGATAAATCGAAGCACGCCTTTGAGCATGGAAGCACAACCGCACCGCGGGGCGCAAGTTCGCGCGGCGGCGGCGCGGCCGCATTCTGGCTTCCCGCATCGCGGCTGTGCGATCATGTGAGCCCCCAAGAAACCTGTCCTGGACCCGCCATGATTATTGATGATCTTCATTACGACCTGCCGGAGCGCCTGATTGCGCAGGAACCTTGTCCGGAGCGCGACCAGTCGCGCATGCTGGTGATCGATCGGGCCACTGGAAGCATCCGCGAGGACGTCTTTTCCAACGTACCGGCGTACCTCGATCCGGGGGATTGCCTGGTCTTGAACGATACGCGGGTGATTCGCGCGCGGCTGCACGGCCAGAAGCCCACGGGGGGGCGGGTGGAGATCTTCTTGCTGCACGAGGAGGGGCCGGGCACATGGACGGCGCTGGTCCGGCCTTCGGCGAAGGTCCGCCCGGGGACGCCGGTGTCACTGGCCGGGGGTATTGTGGCGACGGCGGGCGCGGTGTTGCCGGAGGGGCGGCGTCGGGTGCATTTCGATCGCCCGGATGTATTGCGGACGCTGGAGGAGATCGGTGAATTGCCGCTTCCACCGTATATCCACCGTGAGGGGCACACGGACAGCGATCTGCGGCGGTACCAGACGGTGTATGCGGAGCGCCCGGGGGCGGTTGCGGCTCCCACGGCGGGGCTGCACTTCACGCCGGAGGTGTTTGCGGGGCTGGCGGCGCGGGGCGTCGAGAAGACGGCGATCACGCTGCACGTGGGGTATGGGACGTTCAAACCGATTACGGCGGAGCGTCTGGAGCACCACTACGTGGATCCGGAGGAGTTCCACATGGGCGAGGCGGCGGCGGCGAAGCTCAACGCGACGCGGGCGGCGGGCCGCCGGGTGGCGGCGGTGGGCACGACGGTGACGCGGACGCTGGAGACGCAGTTCCGGGAGGGAAGGTATCACGCGGGGGAAGGGGTGACGGACAAGTACATTTATCCGCCGTATGAATTCCAGGGGGTGGATGTGCTCCAGACGAACTTCCACCTTCCGAAGTCGAGCCTGCTGGCGCTGGTATTCGCGTTTGCGGGGCGGGAGTTGACCCTGGAGGCGTACCGGTATGCGATTGCGCGGGAGTTTCGGTTTTATTCGTATGGGGACGTAATGCTGATCCGGTAGGGGGCGGATGATTTGTGGGCGCGTGGGGATATGAACCGGGCGCAGTGCTTGGCGGGCTTTCCTTTGGGTTTGCGGTTCCCTTTGACCAGGGTGCAATTCTGATATTACCGATGAATTACGAGCGCTATAAAGCGGGCCTTCAGCCTCATCGCTTATTGGATCCCTTTGCCGGGGCCGATAGCCCAGGCTGCTTTGAAACAGGCCTTCGGCCTTGAAGATCGCTTCTTCAGCGCCGAAGGCGCCCGATCATATCATCCTGGGCCACAGGCCCCGGAAGAATGACGACGATTTCGGCCAAGGCTGAAAGCCCGTATCATCGTGGGTTTTCGGCGAAGTGCAAGGATCGAGACTGTTCTTACTTCCCCACTGTCTGGGCGCGGTAATATCAGAACCGCACCCTTTGTCTATGACGGCGTCACGATCTCTTTTTCCTTGTCCCAGGCCATCATTTTCTTCTGGAACCAGGAGAGGTTGGCCATGCGGACGGCGGTGACGCCGTAGAGGCCGAGTTCGGGGGGGCAGTTGAGATCGGCGCCTTCGCGGATGGCCTTGTGGTGGTTGCGGTGGTGGGGATCGACATCCTCGCCGCCGGTCTTTTTGTGGGTGGCAATAATGGCGTCATTGTCGGCCTTGACGTCGCTCTTGATCTCCCATCCCTTGCTGTTGAAGGTGAGGGTGGCGTCGGTCCCGCGGATGCAGTGGCTGTTTCCGTCGTCGTTGGCCATGGTGCCGAGGACGTGGACGGTCATGCCGTTGGTGACGCCTTCCCGCGCGGGGTATTCGGCGAGCATCTCGAAGCTGTCCGGAAGGTCGCGTCCGTCGTCCCAGGTGTAAATGCCGCCCATGCCGGCGACGCGATCGGGGTATTCGAGCCCGCAGGCCTTGATGAGGCGGGTGAGGCGGTGGATGAAGAGGTCGGTGGCGACGCCGCCGGAGTATTCGGAGTAGCAGCGCCATTCGTAGTAGCGGCGCGGGTCCCAGTCCACTTCGGGCGCGGGCTTCTGCCAGGCGATCCAGTCGAGGTCATCGGGCTTGGCGGCGTCTGGGTTGCCGCCGCGGCGCCAGGGGCCGTCGCCTTCGTAGTTGCGGACGTAGTCGATCTGGGCGTGGACGAGCTTGCCGAGCTTGCCCGCCTGGATGGCCTCCCAGGCGGAGGCGTAGCTGTCGTCCGCCATACCCTGGACGCCGACCTGGAGCTTGAGGCCGGTCTCTTTCGCCTTTGCGAGTACGGCCTGGCCTTCCTTGATGTCGTGGGTCATGGGCTTTTCGACGTAGACGTGTTTCCCGGCGTCGAGGGCGTCGAGGGTGATGTAGGCGTGGGAGTGCTCGGGGGTGGCGATGAGGACGTAGTCGATGTCGTCGCGGCCGAGGATTTCGCGATAGTCCTTGTGGAGGTCGGCGGAACCGCCGGCTTCCTTGATTTTGCCCTGGAAATTTTCGGCGCGGCGGGTGTAGACGTCGCAGACGGCGGCGAGATCGAGGTTTTCGTCTTCGCGGATTTTGAGGAGTTTTTCGAGGTGGTGGGTGGCGATGGTCCCGCAGCCGATGAAGGCCATGCGGAGTCGATTGTTGGCGCCGGGGGTCTGTGCGTACCCTTTCGCGGTCATGGCGAGGGCGCTGGCGGCGGTGGTGGTGGTGCGGATGAAGTCACGGCGGGTTACCGTGTGGCGTGTCGACATGAATGGGGTCCTTTATTCTTCGTATGCGGGGGATGGCGCCCCCGGGTTTTGAGGGCAGGATAGGGGAATTTGTTGCGGGTTACAAGTTTCGGGTTGGGGGTGGTGACGTTGGAATCTGGGGTTGAGACACAGACCGCATGAGTTCCTGGTAATCTTTGCTTACGTTGCCGCGGACAGGAATGTCCGCGATCCTTTGCGGCTTCGCCGCCGTGGACAGCCGGGACGGCTATCCTACATTTTTCGCGGACGGGAATGTCTGCGTCCCGGATGCGCCTTCGGGGCGGTAGTGACGGGTGATTTCGGCGGCCATGGTGGACTCAAAAGCGCCTGTCTTCTTGAGAAATACGGGGGTGTTGTGGCGTCCGGTGGGGAGCGGGTGCAGGGAAACCTCGGGGATATCCTTCAGGTACTGGGCCTGCTCGACATCGGGCCAGGCGGTCTCGCCGTAGAAGGCGGAAATGTGCGGGCGGTCGGGCCGCGCGCGATAGGCGCCGGCGAAATCGGGAATGGCGTTGAGTTGCGCACGGCGGAGGATGTGGCGGACGCCCCAGATGGCGGCGGAGGTGACGAGGAGCATTTCCCAGTAGGCTGCGGGCTCGGTGAAGAACTTTTTGAAGTCGAAGATGGAGGTCATGAGACGGCGGGGGCGGGTATAGACGTCGAGCTCGAAGGGGGCGCCAAAGCTGATGATGTGGTGAAAGTTGCAGCGGGTTCCGAATATGATGGCGGCGGTTCCGCCGATGGAGGAGCCGAGGGCGATGTTGTGGGCGGCGCCGAGGCGACCGAGTACGCGGTTGATGGCGTCTTCGTAGAAGGCGTGGCCGCCGGGCGATCCGTCGGGCGCGACGAAGAAGGCGGCGCGCTGGCAATCGCGGAGAAAGACGAGGTTGGCGTCGAAGTCGATGCGGCGGAGTACGCCCTGGAACTCGAATCGGGCGAGACCGGCGTAGAGCACGTCGAGCCCGGAGAAGACGACGATGGTCACGGGGGCCCCGCGGTCCTCGACGAGCATGTAGTTGGCTTCTTCGAGGGCATTTGCGGCGTCGTCCTCGACCTGAAACTGGCCTTCGGCGTCCATGCGCTGGGCGAGGTCGGGCATGAAGACGCGGAGAAAGACGCGGAGGGCGTTGAGGGCTATCTGGAGTATTTTTTTCATGTTGGATCGGGGGGTCTTCCGGCCGCGCGGCCGATCAGCGCAGGCGCGCGGCGGCCAGGTCGTCGAGTTCGTATTGTATGCTCTGGGTTACGGGGAAACGGAAGCCTGTTTTCGGGTCAAGATCGAGGTCCATCACCTTGAGTGCGACGGGGTGCTGGTCGCGTTTCCACTGGTTTGCGGCGAAGCGGCGGGCGAAGTCGCTGGTCCAGGCGCGCATTTGCTCGGGGTCGCGATCCGGGTGGCGCTTGCAGGCGACGCGCCAGCAGTCGGCCAGGGACATGCGGCGGCGGGCGTAGAGGTAAAGGAGGTCGTCCAGGACGGCGTAGGGCATGAGGTCCTCTTCGTCGGTCTGGTTGGCGGCGAGTTCGGCGCTGGGCGGAATGGCGAGGATGTCCTTGAGTGAACGGATGCCATCGCGATCGGCGATATAGGCGAGGAGCTCGGAGACGAGGGTTTTGGGCACGTTTGCGATCGGCGAGTAGCCGCCCTGGTTGTCACCGCCGGTGGTGCTGTATCCGACGGCCATCTCGCTGAGGTTGGAGGTGACGAGGACGAGCCCGGCCGCGCTGTTGGCCCAGTTGAGCATCATGGCTCCGCGGACCCGAGCCTGGAGGTTCTGTTTGGCCAGGGGGTGAATCGCGGAAGACGCGCCGAGGATCTCCTCCTGTTTTTCGAGGGCGATTTTCGATTCCGCGTCGATACTGGCGAGCTTGAAGGGGACGCCGAGTTCCTCGGCGAGGGCGCGCGCGGCCTTTTCCGTGGCCTGGGAGCTGTATTTCGCGTTGGGCAGGTAGATGGCGCTCACGCGCCGGGCGAAGTCCGAAGTGGCGTCGCCTTCCTTGAGCCATTTCGCGGCCTGGACGGCGATGAGTAGGCAGAGCGCGCTGTCGCGCCCGCCGGAAAGGGCGATTAGCATGCGCTCGAAGGCGCCCACCTTTTCGAAGTAGTCGCGAAGGCCGAGGGAGAGCGCATCGAAGAGCTGGTCGAGGGCGGGGTTGCGGGAACGCTCGCGCGGGGCGGGATCGGCGACGTAAAAGCTTCTCGGCAGGGCGTCCGCAAAATCTGCGACGGGGGCCTGGGAGAAGGGCAGGCCGGAGACCTGCACAATTTCGACGGCGCCGGTTTGTTTTCCGGCGGCGCCTTCGCGCCAGGTGGTGTTTTCGCCGCGGAGGCGCGCGAGGTTTTCGAGGTCGACGACGCCGGTGGTGAGGGTCCAGGATTGCTCCGAGAGGATGGGGCCGGCGGCGACGACGCCTTCGGGATCGGCGATGATCCCGCCGCCGTCGAAGACAAGCCGGCTGTTGTCGCAGCCGAGTAGATTGGCGTAGGCGTAGACGGATTTGAGGCTGCCGGCGCTCTGGGTGATGAGGCGCTTGCGCTCTTCGTTCTTGCCCGGCAGAAAGGGCGAGGCGCTGGGGTTGCAGATGATTTCGGCGCCGGCGCGGACGCGTTCGTGTGCGGGCGAAGACGGGGACCAGAGGTCCTCGCAGATTTCGGCGGAGACCATGCCGAAGGGGAGGTCGAATACGAGGTCGCCGGCGGGCACGCCGTTAATCCGGGTGACGCCTCCCTCCCACTTCGTGTAGTTGCGGCTTTCGTAGAAGATGCTGTACATGGGCAGGTGCTTCTTGAGCACGAGGCCCTGTACGCGCCCGGCGGCGATGAGCGCGGCGGCGTTGTAGGTCAGCGCGCCGATGCGGACGGGGAGGCCGGCGAATACGGCAATGTCCTTGCAGGATTCGGCGAGTTCGACGAGGTTCGCCCAGCTGTGTCGCGCGATGTCGGGCCAGCTGATTCGGTCTTCCAGGCTGTAGCCCGAGATGCCGAGCTCGGGGGTGACCAGGAGATGGACGCCCTGTTCGCGGGCGGCCTCAATGGCGGCGCGCAGCCGCCCGGTGTTCCAGGCGAAATCCCCCACTTTCACGGAGATGGCGGCGGCTCCGATCCGGACTAGTCGCATGTGCTGGCTTCCTTCTGGGTTGGGGGTCAGGCGTCGGGGCCCGGGTTCATGCACTGGTCAATGGCCTGCTTGAGGGCGTCGGGATGCCGGGTTCCGATGAGCAGGTGGCGCCCGTTTTCGTAGTCAATGCGGACGCCGAGATCGCCGGAGACGTTGTAGGCTTTGCCGTTTCGGGTCCAGCGTATCCCCCAGCCGCCGTATTCCATGGCGGGGCGGTATTGGACGGCGTTGACGGCGGTGACGCCGCCGAGGTCGATCTGGCGGGTGCGCCGGTGGATGGGGCGGAACCGGATGAAGAGGCCTTGCCGGGCGACTTCGGTCTGTAGTTTGAGCGAGGCGATGAAGGCGAGGAAGCCGAGGTTGAGGAGGATGATAGCGCCGCCGAGGGCGATCATCTGGGTGTTGGACATGGCGTCCTCGCCGAAGGGGTTGCCCTGGATGACCTGGCGGTTGATCATCCAGGCGATGGTTCCGATGCAAAACGAGGAGACGACGAGCAGGATGATCCAGAGCAGGGGCTGGCGGAATTGCTGGTCTTCTCGAAACAGAATATCGGAATGCATGGGTAGCGGCCTTCTTGTGCGGGGTTTGACGGGTAGTATAGCGTGGCCGGGGGGTGGATTTCTTGCGGGGCTTTGGCAGGCTTGGAGGTCGGGGTGCGGGTGGGCCGTCCTCCACGGCGCATCTTCGGCCCGTGCTCCCAACGGTCCGGGCTTTTCGTGCCGGGTCACGGTCCGTGTGAGTTGCGGGCCTGCTTTGCCGCAGACAGGATGTACGCGATCCTTCGATTCACGCATGTCTTGATCGAGACGCGCTTTCACACCGGTGGGAGCTTCATTCCGCGTAACAGTTCAGGCGTCTGAAGCAGATGAGGTTTTCAACCGCGAATTAACGCGAATGGACACGAATGAAGAGAAGAAAGGACCGTCTCGCTTTGGGAATTCGAGGCTGTGATCACGGCATAAATGGGCCGTTCGTAGGCGCCGCTCGCGCTGTCTCAGCCTGGAAGGCTAAGCCACGTTGGCGGGTGTTGATGGATTGCGGTGATTTTGGATCCACGGCGGCTTGGTCGGAATTGGCCAGGAATTGTTTTTGGGTAGCAAGGACGTTGATAGAGTGTGGTGCGGGTTCCTTAGAGCAGCCTATGGCCGCATCCGAGGAATTGATCACCACGAAGGGCACGAAGGGTACGAAGAGAGGAAGTTTTTGAAGGGGGGCATGCCAAGGGGTATGGAATTGAGCCGAGTCGGGATGCGGGGTCGATGCGCGGGGGGGATTGGATCGGGGCCACAAAGGGCACAGAGAACACAAAAGATTCGTTTGGACCGCGAGTGAACGCGAATGGACTCAGCGCGGCGTTTGGCCGCGATCTGGATTCTTGACCACGGATTACATAGGGCAGCCTCTGGCCGCAGCCAAAGAAGGGATCAGCACGAAGGGCACGAAGAAGAACAGAGAAGAGCTTTGACCGCAGAGAGCGCATAGGGTGTTATTGTGCGCGGACGGACCAGGACACTTGAACGAGGGCGGACTTTTAACCACGAATGGACACCAATGCACACGAATGCGCCGGGAGCGGCGGCTGGCCGCGATCAGGAGTTGTGACCACGGATTACACGGATGGCACGGATAGAGAACGAATTCGATATGTTCTAACCGGGATTGGGCACGAATGAAGGGAGTAGCGGAATGAAGCACCCACCGCCTTGGAGGCGATTCTCGGTCAAGACGGGCGTGAATAGCAGGATCGTGGAAATTCCGCCTCGGCGGACCGTAGGCGTGTCCGCTGCAACGGGTGCTCGGAAAATAACGTGCCGTAAGAGGTTTGGAATGGATTCCCGGCGTCCCCCGGAGCGGAAAGCATTTGGGACCCGCGCCTCTTTACGTAGACGTCGATCACGAGATGTCTCGCGCTCGCCCTGCCGCGGAATGTCCGCGATCCTTTGCGCGCCTCCGGCGCGTTGCGGGCGGGCCGCCCGCGCTCCCATTGTTCCGGGCTTCTGTTGTAGTGCTGGGTAATGTGGTTAGATTGTGGGCTGGCTGCGCGTCCTGAGCGTGCATTGCGTCGGGTGCTATGGCTGACCGCGTATGGCGCCTCCGGCGCCTGGACAGCCGGGACGGCTATCCTACAGTTGCGCCTTTGGGCGCTGAACACAGCCGGGACGCCCGCCTCCGGCGCGTCATGGAGTTGTGCCACTTTCCTTGCGCGGTGGTTTTGGCGGGGGAAGGAGAACTCTTTGAGGTGGGCTCACGTTGCCGCAGACAAGAATGTCCGCGATCTTTTGCGCGCCTCCGGCGCGTTGCGGGCGGGCCGCCCGCGCTCCCATTGGTCCGGGCTTCTGTTGTAGTGCTGGGCAATGTGGTTAGACTGTGGGCTGGCTGCGCGTCCTGAGCGTGCATTGCGTCGGGTGCTATGGCTGACCGCGTATGGCGCCTCCGGCGCCTGGACAGCCGGGACGGATATCCTACAGTTGCGCCTTTGGGCGCTGAACACAGCCGGGACGCCCGCCTCCGGCGCGTCATGGAGCTGTGCCACTTTCCTTGCGCGGTGGTTTTGGCGGGGGGAAGGAGAACTCTTTGAGGTGGGCTCACGTTGCCGCAGACACGAATGTCCGCGATCCTTTGCCGCGCTTCCTCATATATTAACGGTCCGTCCGTGCTGTTTCCGCGATGTTGCAACCCTGCTCCGCAAGGGCCAGCGCGATCGCCCGGCCGATTCCGCGCCCCGCGCCGGTGACAATCGCGTTCTTCCCCGCCAGCAGCACGCGTCAGGCCTCCCGGGCCGCAAGCCCGGCGATCGTCGCCGAACGTATATCCGTTCCGGGCGCGCCCAGCGCCGCATACACATCCTCGTAGGCGTCCTCGCTGCGCAGGGCCGACGGATCTTCGCCCGCCTCGCGCAGCGCGTTTAACACCTCCACCACCGCAATGGTGTCCGCCGCACGGCTGGGCAGATACGTCGCCGGCTCCGTCGCGCACACCGAAACAAGCCCGGCCTTCGACAAGGTCTCCAGCGCGTCGTGCACCAGCCGCGTGGGCACGTTCCACGACTCCGCCATGTCCGCCGCCGACAGGGCCGGTTGCCCGGCCGCATAGCGCCGCGCCATCGCGATCATGATGCGCACCGCCACCGCCTCGCGGTACGCGAAGCTCGCCTTCCCCGCCAGCCGCTCCAGCGCGAACGTCTTCTCGTTCTGATACGCAAACGTCACCAGCGCCCCGAAAAGCAGAATTGCCCAACTCACATAAATCCACGCGAGCAACATGGGCACCAGGGCAAACGCCGAAAAGAAAAACGTGTACTTCGCGAGGCCCACGTTGAACGTCACATACGCCCACGCCGTCGCCGTCCAGGCAATGCCCGCGAGCAAGCCGCCCGCCAGCGCGCAACGCGGCTGAACCGTGGTGTTCGGCACAAAATAATAGAGCAGGGCAAACGTCAACGAGATGATAAGCACCTGGCTGCCCCGCAACACGATGGAGAGCGAACCCAGCGATTCGTTCGTTGTCAGCGCCGCCGTGATGCCGAGCATCACCGCAGCGACCACGGGAAGCAGCAGCGTAATCATCACGTAATCGCTCAGGGTGCGCAGGAGTTTCCGGGTTTCCGATACCCCCCAGATCTGGTTGAACGCCCACTCCACGTTTCGCATCAGCCCGAGCACCGTAATCAATACGTACATCAGGCCCGTAAGCCCCAGCGTACGCACGTCCGTCGCCCGCTCCTCCACCATGCCCACGAGGAACCCAACCGGATCAAAGTATTCCCCTTCGTCCATGTCCACGGTCATCGTGGGGAACATCGTCTTCAAGATATCGTTCACCAGTTGCTGGTCATCCTCCGTCGGGATCGAGTCCCCGCCCTCCGGGGCGTCCACGGCGTCCCCGCCCTCCACGGCAATGGCGGCATTTGCGGCTTGCGCGGTGGCCGGATCGCCCTCCGATTCCGCGCGGGGAATGACGGGCTCGGGCGATTCATACAGATCGGCGGGGGCGGGCTCGCCGTCCTCTTCCCCGCCCTTTACCACCTGAACCACCTCCATCGCCTTTGTGATGTGGCCGTCGATCCAGTCCGATACCTGCCCGTAGATGTGATCCCCCAGGTTAAAGGTCTGGATAAATGAGAACATGAACACCAGAAACGGCACGAGAAACAGCAGCGTCGTAAACGTCAGCGCCGAAGCCCGCAGCAGCAAGGACTCCTCGAACATGCCCTTGAACAGCAGTATCCCGACCCGCAGCTGTTTTACCAGGAAGCCCTCGGGGATCGCCTCGCCCGGCTTGCCAATATGCCAGATGTCGTGGCTCACGTACTGGTGGCACCGCGCGTACGACGCCCGCGCGCGCTCGCAAGCCGCCCGCGCGCGCTCGATATACGGTTGAATGTCCATACGCCCCATGCTAGCCGCACCCATACCCCTCGCGCAACCCCAGCCCGCCCGCCGCGAAGGCCCGCACGCCGGCCTTCAGTTTGCATTCCGCCGCGCCCAATTCGGATACTACCCGACTGTAATGAGCCCCGTCCGGCGCGATTCCGCCGAACGCCCACCTCCACCGGCCCCCCGCACCGTTGCAAGCGCGCGCGGGCCGGTCGAAACATCGCATGGAGATCCCGATGCCGTATTCGAACTCAATTCGCGCGTTTGGCGGACGCCTCGCGCTGGCCGCCGCCGTATCCCTCTTCGGCGCCGCCGCCGCCCCCGCACAGGACGCCGCGGACGACAGCCTCGACCGCGACTACGCCGCGGAACTCCCCCGCATTGCCCCGCTTTCGCCGGAAGACGCGCTGAACACCTTCGAGGTCCACCCCGGCTTTCGGGTGGAGCTCGTCGCCGCGGAACCCCTCGTGGCCGACCCCATCGCCATCGCGTTCGACGAGCGGGGGCGCATGTTCGTCGTTGAAATGCGCGACTACTCCGAGGAATACGAGGAGCGCCGCGGCCTCATCGCCATGCTTGAAGACACCGACGAAGACGGGGTCTTCGACAAGCGATCCGTATACGTCAGCGATCTCGCCTGGCCCACCGCGGTCACCTGCTACGACGGCGGCGTCTTCGTTGGTGTGCCCCCGGATCTCCTGTACTGCAAGGACACCACCGGCGACGGCATCGCGGATGTCCGCGAAGTGGTCTATACCGGGTTCAGCCTCAAGAACGTCCAGGGCCTCGTCAACACCTTTAAGTGGGGGCTCGACAACCATATCTACGGCGCCACAAGCACCTCCGGCGCGGATCTGAAACCCGGCAACGACCCCGCCGCGCTCCCGATCGCCCTGCGCGGCCGCGACTTCAAGATTGAGCCCAAGTCCCGCGCCATCATCCCGATCAGCGGCGGGGGGCAGCACGGCATGAGCATGGATCCCTGGGGGCGGCGCTTCGTCAGCTCGAACAGCGACCACATCCAGCAGATCATGTTCGACGATCACTACCTCGCCCGCAACCCCTACCTCGCCGCCCCCGGCGCCCGGCGCAGCATCGCCGCCGACGGCCCCGCCGCCACCGTCTACCGCAGTAGCCCGGTGGAGCCCTGGCGCGTCGTCCGCACCCGGCTCCGGGCCAAGGGCATCGTCCCCGGCATTGTCGAAGGCGGCGGCCAGCCGGCGGGCTACTTCACCGGCGCCACCGGCGTCACCATCTACCGGGGCGACGCCTGGCCGGCCGAGTACTACGGCAACGCGTTCATCGGCGATGTCGGCAGCAACCTCATGCACCGCAAGGTCCTCGACGAAAGCAACATCGAACTTGTCGCCCGCCGCGCCGACGAGAACACGGAGTTCCTCCGCTCCAGCGACATCTGGTTCCGCCCCTCCCAGTTTGCCAATGCGCCCGACGGCGCGTTCTACGTGATGGACATGTACCGCGAGGTCATCGAGCACCCCGCCAGCCTGCCTCCGATTATCAAGCAGCACCTGGACCTCACCAGTGGGCGCGACAGGGGCCGCATCTACCGCGTCGTCCCCGAAAACTTCCAGCAGCGCCCGCTGCCCCGCCTCGACGAGGCCACCACCGAGGAACTCGTGCGGACGCTTGACCACGCCAACGGCTGGCATCGCGAAACGGCAGCCCGCCTCCTCTATGAACAGCAGGACCAGGCCGCCGTGCCGGCCCTGCGCGCGCTCGTCACCGGGGGCGCCCGCCCGGAAGGCCGCATCCGCGCGCTCTACGGGCTTGATGGTCTCGCCGCCCTCAACCGCGACGATGTCGCCGCCGCCCTCCAGGACGCCTCGCCCAAGGTTCGCGAGCACGCCATCCGTCTCTCGGAGGCCTTCCTGGAGAGCGACGCCGAATTGCTGGACGCCATCGTCGCGCAGGCGGGCGATAGCGTTCCCCAGATCCGCTACCAGGCCGCCTTCAGCCTGGGCGCCGCGGTCGGCGCCAAACGGAACGAGGCCCTCGCGAACGTCCTCCTGAATAATCTCGACAACGAATGGATCGTGCTCGCCGTCAATAGCTCGCTCTACACCGGGGCCGAGGATGCCCTCCGCCTCGTGCTCGCAAACGACGCCTTCCGCGCGCACGGCTCCGCGCCCGGCCTCGTGCAGGAGCTCGCGAAGTACGCCGGCGCCACCGGATCCCGGGAAACGCTCGCCTCCGCCGTCGCCAGCATTGACGGGCTTCCCGAATCCGAGGCCGCTCTGGCCCAGGCCGCCGTCCGCGGCATGATCAACGGCATGCAACTCGGCGGGCGCGGCGCCATCGCGCCCGAAGTGCTCGCGGGGTCCACCCAGGCCAAAGGCCTGCTCGACAGCATGATCGCCAGTGCGCGAACCGCCGCGGCGGACCCCGAAGTGAAGCCGGAGGATCGTATTGCCGCCATCGGCAACCTGGCCTTCGCGCCCGCCGGCGACACCCTCCCGCTCCTCGGCGAGATACTCGCGGGCCAGTCCACCAGCGACGTTCAGATCGCGGCCATCAAGACCGTGGGCGGCTACGACAATCCCCAGGGCGCCGCCATCATCATGGAGCAGTTCGCCGCGTTCAGCCCGGCGGTCCGCAACGAGGCCATCGAGACGCTCTTCTCCCGCAAGTCCTGGGTTGAAGCGCTCATCGCGGGCGTCGAATCCGGCGCCTTCTCCGCGCGCAGCCTCGACTCCAACCGGATCCACTTCCTCGTCAACCACCCCGACGAGGCCATCCGTACCCGCGCCGCCGCCGTGCTCGGCAGCGAACAGCCCACGGCGCGCGACGAGGTGGTGGCCGCGTATGAGCCCGCGCTGAAAATGCAGGGCGATGTTGATCGCGGCCGCGCCATCTACATGGAGCAGTGCAGCCAGTGCCACGTCATGGAAGGCCAGGGCTTCGCGGTCGGCCCGGACCTCGCCGCCATCGGAACGCGCGGTCCCGAAGCCATCCTGCTCAACATCCTCGACCCCAACCGGGAGATCAACCCCGCCTACGTCAATTTCACTGTCGAAACCACCGACTGGGAGACCTTCAGCGGACTCATCTCCTCTGAAACCGCCACCAGCATCACCCTCACCCGCGCCGGTGGCGCCTCCGACACCATCCTCCGCGTTAACATCGAGAAAATCGAAAGCGCCGATCTTTCCCTGATGCCCGAAGGCCTCGAAGCCGGCATCGACCAACAGCAAATGGCCGATTTGATCGCCTATCTCATGTCCATCAGTTCATAGGCCGACGGCCACAGCGTTCAGCGCGGAAATGGCGCGAACGAACACAATTCAAGACACGCAGAACACCGCCCTGGACCCCGTGTCCAGGGCGGTTCACGTTTTTCTTCAACCAGGCTTGTAAACGAAAAGGGGCGGGCCATGAAGGACGAACTCAAAGTTCTGGTTTGCGCGGGAGACACCAGGCAGATTATTCGAGCGCTTCCGGTGGAAATAAGACAGAAAATTGGCCGCGCCCTGATGCTCGTCCAGACAGGCGACACCCCAAAGAACACAAAATATCTTCAGGGATTCAGGGCGCCTGTCCAGGAAATCCGAATCTCCCACGACAAAGAGGCGTATAGGGCGGTCTACACGGTGGCGATTCATGATAAGGTATACTTACTGCACGTGTTTCACAAAAAATCGAAGAGCGGCATTGGAATTTCACCCAGGGACTTAGAATTGATTGGAAGGCGGCTGCGAGACGCTCTAGCAATGGAGAAGGAATAAAATGCCCGAAACGAATGTGCCTGAACCTACAAAGTTTGAGGTGGTCACGAACATTTTCGAGGCGCTTGATATCCCGAACGCCGAGCATGAAACCGCCAGGTGCGAACTGGTCGGCCGGATATTTCAAATTGGCCGGGATCGTAACCTCAGCGACCGCCAACTCGCCAAAATGGCGGGCTGCACCTATGAGCGCATGTCACAACTTCGTGCGGTTGACTTCGATGATGTCACGATTGACGAACTTTGCGGTTATCTCGTCGCGCTGGGGCATGGCATTCGGATCGTTGTGGAACCGGAACTGCGAACCGATGCCCATCTGACCGTGGAAAGTTGAATCCGGTATACGGAGCCGCTCGCAAAGCCGCCCCTCCACGACTATCGGGATGCGCCGCGCCCACCCCTTCCGCTACAGTACCCGCTACATGCCACGGGATACCGCAGGGAGGAAGTCCACATGAACACCAACACAACCATCACCCGACGCGCCTTCCACCGCGGCGCCCTCGCGGCCGGCGCCGCGTTGCTCGCCGCCGCCCGCCCTTCCCGCGGCGCGTCCGCGAGCACCTTCCCCCCGGGGAAATACGTCGACATTCACACCCACCTCGGTCAGGAGTGGGGCGTCAAGCAACCGCTCACCGCCGACCTCCTCCTCGCCTGGATGGACGAGCACGACATCGCCCAGGCGGTGGTCCTGCCGCTCATCAACCCCGAATCCTGGGACCACCCGCTCACCACGGACTATGTCCTCGATCAGACGAAACCCCACCGGGACCGGCTGATTCCCTTCTGCTCCGTCGATCCGCGCACCATCAACCTCAGCGCCCAGGGCAAACGCGACCTGCTCCGCAAATACCAGGACGCCGGCTGCCAGGGTTTCGGCGAGCACAAGCCCGGCGTCCCCATGGATGACCCGCGCAACCTCGATCTCTTCAACGCCTGCGCCGAAATCGGCTTCCCGGTCCTCTTCCACCTCGACAACAGCCGCAACACCGACGCGCCCGGCCTGCCCGGCGTCGAGGCGGTCCTCAAAGTGATCCCGGAAGGCGTCTTCATCGGCCACGCGACCGGCTGGTGGGCCTCCATCAGCGGCGGCCTCGAACAAGGCGAGCTGCAGGGCTACCCCAAGGGCGACGTCGCCCCTGGCGGGGCCGTCGGACGACTCTTCGACACCTACCCCAACATCTACGGCGACCTTTCCGCCGGCAGCGGGTCCAACGCGCTCGCCCGCGACCCGGAACACGGCAAGGCCTTCTGCCTCAAGTACGCCGATCGCCTCCTCTTCGGCACGGACTACCTCGAACCCGGCCAGGCCGTTCGCCAGTTCGAAATCCTCGACAGTTTTGAGCTTCCTGAGGATGTGCAGGCGAAAATCTACCGCGACAACGCCCGGAAGCTCCTCGGAATGCATTAGCCCGCGTGTAGCCACAAGGCAGCCTCTGGCCGCAACCAGGGAAACGATCACCACGAAGGGCACGAAGATCACGAAGGAAAGAGGTTGGAGAAGGATTGAAATTCATGCGAGGGCGCAAAGACGCAAAGGAGACGATCCAGGGCGCGACGCGCGGTTACGGCGGGCGGGGGATTGGATTTGCAGCCACAAAGGGCACAAAGAACACAGAGAAGAAATTGAGTTATGACGACTGATTTGAGGCGGCGTGTTTGGGCCGAAGCCCCCAAGCAGCTGAGCCCGGGCCAGCGCTTCGGGGAAGTCGGTTCGCTTTGGACACGCGCTAAAAGGGTCGAAGTTGCGCCGAGGACGGACAGGGCAGCTTGGTGTGATCGCGCGTGTGAAGTCCGAGTGCGGCGTCCTGGCTATCTTGCCGCTAAACATTTTCCCATCAATGACTTGTGATGTGTCATGTTTGGGATTCTTGCTAAGAATTGAAGGTCTAAGAAAGCAGGTTGCCGTCAACAAGTACGAACGTAGTTCTGTTGCCAGAGCGAGATGCATAAAGGAACACGGTCATTCCTGCAAAGTTTGCAATTTTAATTTCGAAGAAAAATACGGTGAGCTTGGCAAAGAATTCATCCACGTTCACCACATCACGCCATTACATACCATTGGTAAGAGCTACAAAATCGACTATGTAAAGGACTTAATACCTGTTTGTCCAAATTGCCATGCAATGCTTCACAAGAAAATCGACGGCAAGTTCTACACTGTGTCAGAACTCGCGGAACTCATCAGAGCGATTGCGATCGGGCAGGATGTCGATGGATAGAAGATTGTGAACGGGGAGCTACATCGCACAAAATGAGTCGCGCTTCGCGCGATCCAGCCTGAGAATATTTTCACACGTTCGCGCCAACGAAAGGGAGCCGATATGGAGATTGCAGCGGGACTGATGCTTGGGCTCATGGTTTGGTTCACAGCGCGATTTCTCATCCCGGGGCTCTATACCGTGGGGCCAAACGAGCGCGCCGTTAAGACCGTATTCGGACGTGCGCAGCGCCTCGGGAACAGGACCACCAACGACGACGCGGTTTCCGAATCGCTTCGTGAATCAGAACGGGATCGGTACTGCTATCCGCAGGTTCGGGTCATCGGGCCGGGGGGGCCGTATTTCAAGTGGCCCTGGGAGCGGATACACAAGGTTTCGATCGCCACCGAGACGGCGAGTATGGCCTACGATCCCGAATCACCCTCGGCGAACCGCGATGGGACCGTGTTGGAAGCGGTCACAAAGGATCAACTCAATACGGGACTGTCGGGGCAGATACGGTACCAGGTATCCGAACGGAACCTCTACGCGTACATCTTCGGCGTGCGCTATCCTATTGCCCATGTGATGGGTTATTTCGTGTCCGTATTGCGCGAAAGAATTGCAACGTTTACCGCCCCGGGCGCGGCGGCGGACGACGGGGCGGGGGAGGCCGCTCTCGTAGAGGGCATATCGATCAACGATCTGCGCAAGAACCTGCGGGACCTGAACGATCATATGGACGCGGAATGCAGGTGCTCGGAGGCCCGTTACGGCATTCTGCTCGACGCCTCCCTGATCACCGAAATCGACCCTCCGCCCGAAGTGGAGTCCGCGCTGGCCGCGATCAACACGGCCCACAATCAGGTCTCTTCGGACATCAGCCTCGCGACCGCCGCGGCGGACCAGCGCATCGTAGAGTCCAGGCGCGCGGTGGAGATTGAAACGCTGAACGCGGAGGCGGACGTCGAGCCGCTGCTTCGTCTGGCCGGTGAATTGGCGGAGCTCAAGAGAAGTGGCGGGGACGCCATGAGCGCCTATGTGCGCACCGTGAAGCTGCCCCTGTTCTCCGGCGCAAAGCGCATCATCACGGAGGTGAAGTCATGATCGGGTCTTTTCTGGTCGCCGTGGTGACGGTCTTCATCCTCCTCATCGCCGAGCCAATGCTGCTGGCGCTGGCGCGTATCCTGGGCGTCTATGCCATCGTGGAGGAGCGCCAGTGCCGGGTTTACGTTCTCTTTGGCAAGGTCATCGCCACGCTCGACGATCCCGGGCTCCATTTCCTGTGGCCGCGAATGGGGTGGAAAGCGCCCCTCGTGGGTTGGCTGGGGCGCTGCCACGTTACCGACATGCGCCTCGATCAGGCCTACCTGCGCAGCCAGCCGGTCAACTCCGAGGAAGGCGCGCCAATGGGCATCGGCATCTGGTACGAAATGTACATCAGCGATCCCGTGGCCTACCTGTTCAAGAACATAGACCCGCGCGGGTCGCTGGCGGCCAACGTGGGCAACTCCACGGTTCGCTGCCTGAGCAACCTCCCGCTGGAAAAGATGCTGGTCGACCGCCACACCATGAGCCGGACCGTCCGGGACGAGGTCACGCCCAAATCGGACGAGTGGGGCTATAAACTGGGGTCCATCTACATCCGCAAAGTCCACTTCCGCGATCCCGAGATGATACGCCAGATAGAGAGCAAGGTGGTGAATCGGCTGAGGCAGGTGACCTCCGCCATCAGGCAGGACGGGGCCAACCGGGTCAGCATTATCCGCAGCACCGCGGAGCGCCAGGCCGCCATCGAGTTCGGCAAGGCGGCCGCCGTGCGCCCGGCGATCATCGGCAGGGCAATGGCGGAGATATCCAAAGACGCGGACGTGGCACAGACGATGTTCGAGATCCTGGAAACACAGCGGATCGTCGATGGTAATGGCAGCGTCACCCTGATCCAGACACCCGCGCACAGCCTTCTGCCCTACCTGCTGGCATCCGAAGGAGCCCTCCCCCACGAGGGCATTTCGGCCGGGCCGCAGCCACCCCCGAAAACATGACCGCCTCTCACCGGGGCGGACACAGCGAGGAATGACATAAGGCCCCGTGCTACACTCCGCCCGCACAACCCCGCACCCTGCCGCGAAAAGACCAATGGACGCCACCCCGCAACCTACCGGGAAAAGAACAATGGACGCCCCCCCGAATCCGGCCGATGCCCCGGTTCAACCCACACCCACCCCGATGGAGCGCCGGCATCCCTGCCGGCCCACGCCGCCGAGCGGCGGGCGCCGCCTTCCCACGGAGACCGCACGACCGAGCGTGGCGGAGGGGGCCTGTCGTCAGCGGGTTGCGCCGTGGCCGAAGATTCCCATAGCGTCACGCCAACGTCAACCACGCCGAATACACCGCCGCGCGCATCGCCTTCCGCATTTCACCCCACCCTACACCGCAGCCTTCCGCACTTCCGCGCGGCGCAGCGCGTCTTCCACGAGCGCGGTGACGAGCTGGGTGTAGTCGATGCCGGTGGCCGCGGCGGCCTGGGGGAAGAGGGAGGTCTCGGTCATCCCGGGGATGGTGTTGACCTCGATCCAAACGGGGCCGTGGTCGTCGATGATGAAATCGCTCCGGCTCCAGCCGCTGCACCCGATGACCTCGTGGACGTGCGCGGCCATGTCCATGACGAGGTCGGTCTGTTCGGCGGGGATGCGCGCGGGGGTGATTTCCTCGGTGGCGCCGGGGGTGTACTTGGCCTCGTAGTCGAAGTAGCGCGCCGTTTTCGGGCGGATTTCCGTGAGCGGGAGGGGGCGGATGCGCCCGCTGGGGTCGGCGTCGAGCACGGAACACGTGACCTCCACGCCCTTCACGAACTGCTCGACGAAGATGTTGTCCTCCACCTCCATCACCGACTCCATGTCGCGGCGCAGCGTGAGGAGGCTGTCGCAGATGGCGACGCCCTTGCTCGAACCCTGGGACACCGCCTTGATGACGCAGGGGAAGCCGATGTCCTTCTCGATCGCCTCGACGACCTGCGCGGAGTCGATGGCCCACGTGGGGCGGTCGAGCGCCAGGTGGCCGGCGACGCGGATGCCCTGCGCGGCGACCACGGCCTTGCTGCGGACCTTGTCCATGGCCAGGGCGCTCGCGGCGCAGCCGGATCCGGTGTAGGGGAGGCCCGTCATGTCGAAGAGGCCCTGAATGCGCCCATCCTCGCCGTAGGGGCCGTGCAGCGCGATGAACGCGCAGTCCACCCCGCGGCCTTCGAGCTGGGCCAGGCCGATGGCCGCGCGGGCCGGCGCGCTGCCCTCCACGGACCACTGCCCGTCGCGGCCGATGAGGACGGGGGTGACCTTGAAGCCGGCGCCTTCGAGCGCCCGGGCGACGCCGCCGCCGGATTTAAGGGAGATTTCGTGTTCGGAACTGCGGCCGCCCATGAAGACGGCGACGTGGGTGCTGCTCATATGCGCTTTCTGGGGTCGGGGTTGTTGCTGGCTGCCGGGGCGCGGCGACCGGGCGTGGTGATCCGCTACGGAGTATGAATACAGGCGCCCGGCGGAAAGTTTCCCTATGATATAATCCCGCGAAACGGCGATTCCAGATCCCGCGCGCCGGCCGCGCGCCCCAACCACGCAAGGAGCCTCCGTGCCGAATCTCCGCCATCCCGCGATCCTGCTCTTCGCCGCCGCGCTGCTGTGGCTCGGCGGCTGCGCGAGCAACCGCCCCGCGGAGGAGGCCTTCGACCCCGAGTCCCTCGGCGTCACCGATCGCGTGCGCCACTACCAGGTGGAAATCCGCCGCAACCCCGAAGACCCCGATCTCCACTACCGCCTCGGCAACGCCCTGCTCGACATGGGGCGCTACCAGGACGCCTACCGCTCCTACCAGGGGGCCATCCAGCTCAAGCGGGACCATGCCGACGCCTACGCGAACCTGGGGCTCGCGCTCCGGCGCATGGGCCAGCTCAAGGCGGCCGCCGGGGCCTACGTGCAGGCGCTGGAACTCAACCCGGGCGACCGGACCACCCTGACCAACCTGCTCGTCGTCGCCGAGCTGATGGAAGACTGGGATCGCGTCGAGTGGTGCCTGGAGCGGCTCGCGATGGTCAGCCCCGACGATCCCGGGCTCATCGCCGCGCACGCCGACGTGCTCCACCGGCTCGGACGCCCCGCCGAGGCCGCCCCGCTCTACGAGGCCGCCGCGAAATCCGCCGACCCCGCGCGCAACCTTTACCGCGCCGGCCTGTGCTACGCCGACCTGCTCCAGTGGCCCCGCGCCGTGGCGTTGTGGGAGCTGGCGCGCGCGGCGGAGCCGGAAAACCCCAGCATCAACCGTGGCCTCGCCGTGGCGCACTGGGAAGCCGGCAACCTCGCGGCCGCCCGCGCCGCCATCGCGCGCTGCGAAGAACTCGACATCCCGCTCGACCCGGAATTCCTCCGCCAGGTCAACAGCGCCCCGGCAGAGTAAGCGGGCCTACCGCTTCACGCGCACCCCGACCGGCATGCACGCGCCCAAGCGGTCCCCATGCGCCAGGTGCTCCTCCAAAATGATCCGGCCCACCGCCACCGTGTGCGATCCCCCCGCCTCCCCGCCGTGCGCGTGGCAAATCACAATACGGTCGCCCGCCTCATCCGCCGCCGTGTCCGCGAAATCCAGTATCTCCACCCAATCCCCCGCCATCGATCCGTCCAGTCGGTACAGCCCGCGCACCGCCACCCGATCGCCCTCCCGAAGGTGGTCCGGCGTTCCCCGCGCGGCGAGGCGATCCCCCGGCATGAAAATGGAAGCCCCGGAAAAGTCCACCGGGTGTTCGCTCGCGTCCGCCGCCAGCACAAAGGCCAGCCGCGACCGATCGAGCGCCGTGATCCGGCCCGTGGCCCGCACTTCGGAGGTGTGTCCGCGAAGCGACAGCGCCAGCGCCGGATCGAACGCGTACCCGGCCCCCTCCAGCGGCATGACCGGCGCGCCGCCAAAATCGAGCACGAGCATGACCGGAGAATCCGGATGCGCAAAGAACGGCGAATCGATCGGAAACACGCCTCCCCCCGGAACCGCCAGCGGCACGGGATGGTCCGGATCCGCCGACGGTATCAACACCGCCGATCCCACCGTGATTGCCGCGCCGAGAAACTCGCCCTCTGGCGGCGTCACGCTCGCCGCAAGCTCTGAAGCCAGACCGTATTCCACGAGATCCAGCGTAAGCGGCTCGTCGCGCAGCACAAGATCCGGCGTGCCTGGCGCCCCGAAGAGGAGCACCCGGTCAATCGTCACCACCAGCCCCAGAATCTCCCCGGTAGCAAGTTCGATCCCCTTCGCGCCATCCAGGGGCGCCTCGCCGCGCGTCACCAGCAGCGACAGGCGCGCGGGCCCGCTCGGCGGCGGGCATCCCGGCGCGGCGGCGAACACGGCCAGGCAAACCAGGGCCAGCGCGGGGCGTAACATCCCGCTCAAGCGCGCCGTCATCGGCGGTGCTCCCCGCCCGAGCGCAATTTCGCCGGGCGCGGCCTATTCATGCTCCGCGGGCTTTCTCGCCGGGCGGCGCCGTTCGCCACCGGGCGGCAGCGTGTGCTCGACTTCCTCCGATTCCCGCATATGTGGATGCAGGACGCGGTGCGCCAGGCCGCCCAGCCCGCGCAGGGCCGTTTCCGTGTAGTTCAGGCCCACCAGGATAATCACGGAGAGCACGGCCAGCTTGATACCCAGCACGGGGGCGCTCGTGGCGATGATAATGCCGATCGCGGCGAGCATCCAGATACTGGCGGCGGAGGTAACGCCCACCACCGCCCCGTCCCGCGTCATCATCACCCCCGCGCCCAGGAATCCAATCCCGGTGATGATCTGGCCCACCACGCGCGTCGGGTCCGAGACCTCGTTGGTGATGCCCAGGCCCGCGGTGACCAGCGCGTAGGTGCCCAGGCAGATCAGGATGCTGGTGCGCGCGCCCATGGGCTTTCCCTGGATCTGCCGCTCGCACCCGATAATGGCCCCGGAAGCGATACAGGCGAAAATCGCGCTCCACGAGAGCGGCGCCACATTGAGCAGGCCACCCGCGGCGTCCAACAGGGAGGTGCTGTTCATCGAAGGGCGCTCCATACGGCGGTTATACCGTTGAGCATAGGCGACGCGCCGCGCCGAAAGCCAGCCCGGCCCCGTCAGACCCGGTTGGTCTCGAGCCAGAACTCGGCGATGGATTGGACGGCCTCGCCAAAGGCCTCGTATTCCACCGGCTTGGTAACGAACGCATTGGCCCCCAGTTCGTAGCTCCGGGCCACATCCTTGCGCTCGTTTGAGTCGGAGAATATGACCACCGGGGTATGCCGTGTCGCGCGGCTCGCCCGCAGCCGCTGCAGGAAGGGCAGGGAATTGTGCCCGTCCAGGTGGAAGTCGAGAATAATCAGGCGGAGCGCCCGCTCCCAGTCGCCGCCGGGCGACGCGTTCAGGCGCTCGAAGAAGCGCCGCGCATCCTCCTCGCGGGCAAATTCCGCGATATGCGACGGGCTGACATAGGTGTTCAATGCAAAAACGATCGACTTCCGATCTTCATTCTTATCCTCTACGACCACAATCTCCGTCGGCGGAGATTGCAGGGTATTGGCATCGATCATAAAAAAGTAGCCTCTGATTCCTTCTTTAATGGCGAACAGCGGCCGGCGCATCCGGCCCCGATGTAACTCTACGGGGGCGGAGACAACGCGGGGTAAACAGGCGGTAAAGTTACGGTAAAGTGCCATCGCTGATCGCGCAACCCTATGAAACCCGGGACTTTTGCCTGCGCCAAGTGCGCATCGTGGAATGCTCCGTCTAGTAACCAATCATCGTCGGCGGGGTCGGAAAAGTATTTGGCGGCGCGGCTCAACTGCGCTAGAATTAAGAATCGTCTCGAAAGGATGGCCAATGCTGAAACGGCTCTATATCGACAACTACCGGTGCTTTTCCAACTTCGAGTGGCGGCCCGGGGCGCGCGTGCTCCTGGCAGGCTCGAACGGATCCGGCAAAAGCACAATTTTCGACGTGTTGTCTCTCCTGAAGCAGTTTCTTACCCGACAAAGGGCCACCGGCGAAGTCTTCGCGGGCGACTCCATCACCAGGTGGGACAGCAGGAACAAGCAAACTTTTGAATTGACCGTAGAGTCTGAAGGCCAGGATTTTGATTACCGGCTTGTTGTCGAGCACGACCCGGATCGATCGCAGTCCCGGGTATTCCACGAACGCCTGACCGCCGGTGATACTTTGCTTTACGAGTATGAGGATTTTGCGGCCCATTTGTATCGGGACGACGGTTCTCGCGGTCCGTCTTTTCCAACGGATTGGTCGCGCTCGCTCATCGCAACGCTCGGCAATCGATCCGACAATCAAAACCTGGTTCGCTTTCGCGATCGAATGTGCCGGTTTTATCTGTTTGCGCCCGATCCGCTTCGAATGAACTTCAAGTCGGAACGGGAAGTGCGCGACCCGGATCCCGGGCTGGCGGAGATAGCGTCGTGGCTCCGGCACCTGCAGGCGGAGGACTCCGGATTCGCAAATCGGCTTACCGGCTCCTTAAGGCATTTGCTACCCGGTTTTAGTCACTACGGCCTCAAGAGCGGATCGGGCGACGAACGCAGTTTCTCCTTTCATTTCTCCATCCCGGGACGCGCGGGCGCTGCATACGAGTTGCCTTTTGACCGATTGTCCGACGGGCAGCGGGCCTTGACCGCGCTTTACATTGTTCTGAACGCCGTCGTAAAGCCCGATACCACGATCGGCTTCGACGAACCAGACAACTTCGTGTCGTTGCGAGAGATTCAGCCCTGGCTGCTGAGTCTTGAGGAGCGGCAGGAAGCCACGGGCTGCCAGGTATTCCTGGTGTCGCACCACCCCGAAATCATTGACCACCTTACGCACCTGGATGAGACGATGCTCCTGGAGCGCGACGCAAGTGGAATCGTTCGAATCGGGCCCTTTGTGTGGGAAGATTCCGATGGGGCGCCAGCGTCCGAACTCATGGCGCGTGGCTGGGCAAGCAATGCATAGCGTGGGGGGGGTGCGAGCTCATCGTTTGCGTCGAGGATAAGTTTCACGAACAATTTGTGCGCAAGGTGCTGATGAATCTGGGCTACAGTATTCGCCAATGCCGGATAAAGGTGGCCCCCCGAGGGAAAGGCGCCGCTGAAAAGTGGGTAAGAGCGATATACGCCCGGGAGGTCCGGTTGCATCGCAAGCGAAGCAAGACGATCCGCCCGAACAGCGGAGTTCTTACGATAGTTGACGCCGACGCGCTTACGGTTGCGCAGCGTAAAGTCCAGATGGGCAGCGAACTGCGCGCGCTTGGAGAGGGCCCGCGAGGAGCAAACGAACCCATAGCCATCTGGGTGCCAAGGCGCCACATAGAAACATGGCTCGTATACTTGTGCGGCGGGACGGCCACCGAAGAAGAGGATGTCAAGCGAGGCAGGTTCGAGGCCAGCGTGTCCCAGGCCGCCGGCAGGTTCGCGGAGCTTTTTCACGAACGAAAGCGGGGGCCCCTCGACACGCTACCTTCTATTGACGCTTCCCTCGAGGAAACGCTTCGGATTCGTCCGTAGGAATCTCGAAACGCGTCGCGGGATTCGCTCATTCCTCGCCGAATCGGTAGCCCACCCCGCGCACCGTGATGATGTACCGGGGACGCAGCGGATCTTCCTCGATCTTCTTGCGGATATGGCCAATATGCACGTCCACCACCTTGGGAACCCCATAATACGAGTGCTTCCACGCCATCTCGATCAGCTGGTCGCGAGAGAATACCCGGTTGGGGCGCTTCGCAAGCGTCAGCAGCAATTCAAACTCGATCGCGGTCAGCTCCACCGGCTGGTCGTCCCGCCACACGCGCCGGGACTCGGGGTCAATACGGAGGCCGGGAAAGCGCAGTTCACTCGCCGAGGGCGCCGTGCGCGTCATCCGCCGCAGAATAGCCCGAACCCGGGCCAGGAACTCCTGCGGGTCGAAGGGCTTCGTGAGGTAGTCGTCCGCCCCCAGGGTCAGCGCCATCACCTTCACGGCCCCCACCGACGTGGCGCTGAGCATGAGCACCGGCGTCTCGAAATCCTCCCGCACCCGCCGCAGCACCTCGATCCCGTCCAGCGGTTCCGCGCCGCCGTCGGAAGGCAGCGAAATATCCAGTATCACCAGGTCCGGCTCAAACTCCACCACCCGCCGGAGCGCGCCGGCCCCATCCTCGGTGCACGCGACCTCGTAGCCTTCCCGCGCCAGCTGCTTCCGCAGCCGATCAAGCATGGCGCGATCATCGTCAACCAGCAGTATCCGCTCCGCCGCCATGGGATCAGGATTCCCCGGGCGCCGGCGCGCCGGGCTCGATCGTGAAGTGAAAGCGCGCGCCCTCGCCGGGGTGGCTCTCCGCCCATACCGATCCGCCATGCCGGCTCACGACCCGCTTCACCACCGCCAGGCCGACCCCCGAACCCTCGTATTCGTCCGGCTGATGGAAACGCTGGAAAACGGTAAAAAGGCGCTCCGCCTCGTCCGCCTCGAAGCCCACGCCATTGTCCGCCACCGTATAGACGCCATGGCCCCCCTCCACGCGCCGTGAAATCTCGATGGCCGCCGGGTCCTTACCGCGCGTGAACTTCACCGCGTTTCCGATCAGGTTCGCGAAAACCTGCCGCACCAGCGTCGGGTCGCCCTCGGCGATGCCCAGATCGCCCACCCGGAAGTCCACGGCGCGGTCTTCGTCCTCTATCTCATACCGCGCTTCCGCGATGACCTGCTCAACCAGCCGGTTCAGGTCGACGGATTCGCGGTGGAGCACCTGCCCCGTAACCCGCGAAAACTGGAGCAAATCCTCCACAAGCTGGGCCATTTGACGCGTGCCCTCCCGGATCTGCTCCGCATACTGCAAGCCTTCGGACGAAAGCTCGTGCCCGTGCCGGTCCATCAACAGGTACGCGAATTTGTCGATGAAACGGAGGGGCGCCCGCAGGTCATGCGCCACCGAATACGAGAACCCCTCCAGCTCCTCGTTGAGCCGCTCCAGCGCACGGGCGCTGTCGGTCGCCGCGATGCGCTCCGCGTCGTTGGCCGCACGCTCCCGCGCCATCTCCGTCACGTCCTCCACCCGGATCGCCCGCAGGCGGCCCCGGTCCGGAAGTCCAAGCGGGATGGCCGTCAGCAATAGCGTGATCTCCTCGCCGGCCCCGTCCGCCAGGTAGAGGATTTCCCGGCCCGGATCACCCGCCCGCGCCAGCCGTTCCGCCCGCTCCACAAACGGGGCCAGGTGCGGGCGGTGTTCGAGTGCGCCCCCGAGCGCGCGCCCGAGCAAATCGGCGCGGTCGGCGCGGGCAAAGGTGCTGAACGCGCTATTGGCCTCCAGGATGCGCCCGCCGGGATCGAGCGCCACCACGGGATCGGAGAGGCCGTCCAGGTACGAGACGGCCAGGGCTTCATCGCGCCAGCCGGTCTGGGCGGTCGGTGAGTTCATGGCCGCGATTGTAACATCAGGTCTCTCCCAAGGCAACGGCCCGCGCAACCGCCGGCGGGCGGGCTTTGCCAAATCTTTACTTATGCTTTGCCCGCCGTTTTCCTGGACACGGTAGTGTATCGTCAGTGGCGTGTATTTAAGGAGAACCACCCATGCGTGCTGAAGGGCGCCGTAGCCCCGATGAATTGGCCCGGTTGAAGCGCGAAGCCCTCGAGGACTTCGACGGAAATGATGATGTGACCGGCGATGAATCTTCCCACAAGCGCCGCCGCGCCTGGAAAGAGGAGAGCCGCCGCCAGGACCGCCAGTCCAAAAAACAACGGCAGCGGAACCCCGAATGGAACGATTAGCTCAGCCTGATTGCGGAAGCTTGTGCCGGCTCGCCCGCTTGTCTATCCCCTCCCCGGCACGGGAGAAGATGCGGGGCCGCCAGCGCCCGCGAAAGGCCGTGTTTGATGAGTGGTAACAACCACCACACTGCGCTCAAAGAAAGCAAGACCTTCGGGCCCGTGCCCGATCTCGAACGCCACCTCCCCTCCGAATGGTGGCGCACCCTGTTCAATGCCGTCTACCTCAAGACCGACGGCGACGTCGTCGAGAATTCCGCCAGCACCGAGAGCGACGTCGATTTGCTCGTTGCCTCCGCCGATCTCCGCCCGGAAGACGCCATCCTCGATCTCTGCTGCGGCCAGGGGCGCCACGCCCTGGAACTCGCCCGGCGCGGCTTCCAGCACGTGACCGGCCTCGACCGCTCCCGCTACCTCGTACGCCTCGCGCGCAAGCGCAACAAGCGGCGCCGCCTTTCGGCCACCTTTCGCGAGGGCGACGCCCGCAAGCTCCGCCTGGCCCCCGAGTCCTTCGATTGCGTCTCCCTCATGGGCAACTCCTTCGGCTACTTCGAGCGCGCGGAAGACGATCTCGCGGTGCTCACCTCGGTCTGGCGCGTGCTGAAGCCGGGTGGGCGCGTCGTGCTCGATGTCGTCGACGGCGAGTGGATGCGCCAGAAATACGAGCCGCGCTCCTGGGAGTGGATCGACGAAAACCACTTCGTCTGCCGCGAGCGCGCCCTCGCCCAGGACGGGCAGCGCCTCATCTCCCGCGAAATCGTCACGCACGCCGAGCGCGGCGTCATCGCCGACCAGTTCTACGCCGAGCGCCTCTACACCTACCCGCAGCTCGTGGAACTGCTCGAGCGCGCCGGCTTCAAGGACGTCCGCCAGGGCGCCGACCCGACCACACACTCCAGCCGCCAGCAGGACCTCGGCATGCTCTCCCGCCGGATCTGCCTGGTGGCCTCCAAACCCGTCTACGTCGGACGCCGCCCGCGCCGTGGCCCGCTCTATCCCAATGTCACCGTGCTGCTCGGCGATCCCTCCCAGCCCGACGCCGTAAAGCGCGAGGGCGTGTTCTCCACCGAGGATATCGAAACCATCGAGCGCATGCGCGCGGCCCTGGGCGCCCTGAAGGACTACGAATTTCGCTACTGGACCGACCACCACGGACTCTTCCGGATGCTCCAGGAGGATCGGCCCGATTTCGTGCTCAACCTCTGCGACGAGGGATTTCACAATGACCCCTTCAAGGAGATGCACGTGGCCGCCGCCCTCGAGATGTTCGGCGTGCCCTACAGCGGCGCCGCGCCCCGCGCGCTTGGCCTATGCTATGACAAGGCCCTCGTCCGCGCCGTCGCCCATTCCCTGGATATTCCGGTTCCCCTCGAGTCCTTCTTTGCGGCCGACGATCAAATGGCCACCCTGCCCTCCGTCTTTCCCGCGCTTGTGAAGCCCAATCTCGGCGACAGCAGCCAGGGCATCACGCAGGATGCCGTCGTGCACAACAAGGAGCAGTTCATCGCCTACTGGGAGCGGCTGCGCTCGGAATTCCCGGATCGCCCCCTGCTCGTGCAGGAATTTCTCAGCGGAAATGAATATAGCGTGGGCGTCATCGGTAATCCCGGTAGCGACTTTCTCGTGTTGCCCGTGCTGGAGGTGGATTACTCGGGGCTCGACCCCGCGCTGCCGCGCATCCTCGGCTACGAGTCGAAGTGGCAGCCGGATTCGCCCTACTGGAACGACATACGCTACAAGGTGGCCTCCCTCGATGCGGCGGCGAAGCGACAGATCGTCGATAACTCGCTGGTGCTGTTCGAACGGCTGGGTTGCCGGGACTACGCCCGCTTCGATTTCCGGGCCGACGCCAACGGGGTCATTAAGCTGCTCGAGGCCAATCCGAACCCGGGTTGGTGTTGGGATGGTAAATTGAATATAATGGCGGGCTACGCAGACTATACATACGCGGATGTATTGCGTATAATAATCGAAACCGCGCAGCTCCGGTACGGAGCGGCGCCCGCCCTTGATGTCTCGCTCCCCGCGGGAGCCAACTGAATCACGTGCCCACATGGCGCCCCAAGTGCGCCTTTACCGTTTCTTTACCCTATGTTTGCCATGTGTAGAAAGCGTGGCGCTACCATCTGCGGTTCATCGCCCGAGCGGGCGGTGCCGGAAAGGAGGATTTATACGTTGGCTAAAGGAAGACACCTTCTCATCGATTGCACCGGGGTGCCCCCGGAGGTATGCGGCGACGACAAGCTCGTCCTGAAGGCTATGGCCACGGCGGCGGAACGCGCCGGCGCGACCGTGATCTCTCAGGTTCGCTACCATTTTGGGCACAACTCCGCTCCTGGTTTTACCGCCATGGTCCTGCTGGACGAGAGCCATTGCTCCGCGCACGCCTATTCGGACGAAGGCCTGCTCGCCCTGGATATTTTTACCTGCGGTAATACCGATCCCCGTGATGTACTGGCGTATATGCAGGAGATGCTCGACCTGGGTGATATCACCGTTCAGCACTGTGAACGGTTCCATACGCCCGGCGAGCGCTTCAGAGCGCCTGAGATTGCTGTCTCCCTCAAATCCTTCCGAACCGAAGCCCTCGAGCTCGCGGCCAACGGGAATGGGCATGACTGATCACCGATCGTTTCACGACGGTTGCCAGGACGGCCTCAAAGCACTGCACAGTCTCGACCTGGACCAGGTCCACACTTTTAAGGGCCTGGTCCAGGCGATGGGCCGCACCGCATTCGGCGGGCGGCGCCTCGGCGAGGCGCTGGAGGTTCTCACCGAAATGGCCCGCACCCCGGGCTGTTTCAAGGTGATGAGCATCTCCGGCGCCATGACCGTCGCCAAGCAGGGCAAGATCGTCTCCGACTTGATCGACCGCGGCGTGGTGGACGCGATTGTGGCCACCGGCGCCCTCGTGACCCACGGCCTCACCGAATCCTTTGGCAATGTCCACTACGCCGTCCCGCACGACGCCAACGACGAGGAACTCTTCGACAAGGGGTACAACCGTATCTACGATACCCTGGAAATGGAAGCCAACCTCAACGATCTCGCCGAAATTATCGCCGGGATCATGGACCGCCAGCAGCGATCCGAGCCCTGGTGCTCCAGCGCCATCTGCCGCGCCATCGGCGAAGAACTCGACCGGCGCGACGAAGGGCCCGGCATCCTGCGCAGCGCCTACAGGCGCGGCGTGCCCGTATACATCCCCGCCTTTACCGACAGCGAGATGGGGCTCGACCTCGCCACGTGGGCCATGGCCCGCAAGCGCGGAACCGATGGCGAAGCCGCCGACTGCTTCAACCACGTGCCCTCCTACAATCCCTTTCTCGACCTGCAGGACTACGCCCAGCGCGCCATCGCCGCCGATACCCTCGGTATCTTCACCATCGGCGGCGGCGTCCCACGCAACTGGGCGCAGCAAGTCGGCCCCTACGCCGACATCACCGCGCGGCGCCTCGGCATCTCCCTCCCGGAGATCAAATTCAAATACGCCGTGCGGATCTGTCCCGAGCCCGATCACTGGGGCGGCCTCTCCGGCTGCTCCTACAGCGAAGGCGTCAGCTGGGGCAAGTTCATTCCGCAGTCCGAAGGCGGGCGCCACTCCGAAGTACACGCCGACGCCACCACGGTGCTCCCGCTGCTGGCCAAGGCGCTCTTCGAGAACCTCGAAAGCTGATCCGCCGGGTCCCCATCCGGTCAAAGAAACGGTAACGCCGCGCGCTGCATCGGCAACGCGCGGCGTTTTTCATGTCTCGCCGCCGTGCGGCTACGCCGTAAAGCCCCCGTCGATATCCAGCACCGTCCCCGTCACAAAGGACGCCTCCGGACTGGCCAGAAACAACACCCCCGCCGCGATCTCCTCGGGACGCCCGTAACGGCCCAGCGCGCTCACCGAACGCTGCGCAACCGCGCTCGGGCCGTCCGCCGGATTCATCTCCGTGTCCACCGATCCCGGCTGCAGCACATTGATCGTGATCCCGCGGGACGCCAGATCACGCGCCGCCCCCTTCGTGAACCCGACCACCGCCGCCTTGGTCGCCGCGTAGTCCGCCAGGCCCGGAAACGCCGCCCGGCTCGCCAGCGCCGATCCGATCGTGATGATCCGGCCGCCCTCGCCCATGTGCAGCGCCGCCGCGCGGATCGCCGCCGTCACGCCGGTGTAGTTGATCGCCAACTGGCGGTCGAGCGCGTCCAGGTCAGTGCCCGGATCGCCCACCGCGCCCCCCAGGAACACGCCCGCATTGTTCACGAGAATGTCCAGCCGCCCGAAATGCGCCACGGCCGCCTCCACCAGCCCGACCGCCTGTTCGCGGTCCGCCAGGTCCGCCTGGAACGCCTTCGCGCGCACCCCGCCCGACGACAGCTCCGCCGCCAGCGCTTCCGCACGCTCCGCCGAACCGCCATAGCCCAGCGCCACATCCGCCCCGGCCCCCGCCAGCGCCCGCGCAATGGCCGCGCCAATCCCGCGCGACGCCCCGGTCACCAGCGCCACTTTTCCCGTCAGATTCGTCATGCGTACCTCCGCTCTACAGCCCGCCGGGCTGATACGTTTCGATTAACCGTTGAGCCGCGCGGCAATCTCCGCGACATGCCTGCCCTGGAAACGCGCCATGGCAAGCTCCTTCTCGCTCGGCTGCCGCGATCCGTCCCCGCCCGCGATCGTCGCCGCGCCCCACGGGCTGCCGCCCTTCACCTCGCTGATGTCCGCCAGCTCCGCGCACGCGTAGGGCAGGCCCACGTAAATCATCCCGTGGTGCATCAGCGTCGGTACAAACGTCATGATCGTCGACTCATTCCCGCCCCCCGTGCC
This sequence comes from Candidatus Hydrogenedentota bacterium, assembly GCA_019637335.1. Taxonomy (NCBI): domain Bacteria; kingdom Pseudomonadati; phylum Candidatus Hydrogenedentota; species Candidatus Hydrogenedentota bacterium. The sequence goes on from JAHBVV010000002.1 coordinate 105,224, forward strand.
TGTACTCGTGAACACACTGCCCACCTTGCCCACAAGCGCCCCCTTCGCCCAAAGCCCGCCCGTCTGATCCAGGAAATTGCGCATCTGCGCCGCCATATTCCCGAAACGTGTGGGCGTCCCGAAGATAACCGCGTCGTACTCCGCAAGTTCCGGCGGCGCCGCCACCGGAGCGGACTGGTCCAGTTTCCCACCGTGCTTCTTCAACGTCTCCTCCGGAATCGTCTCCGGAACCCGCTTCACCGTCACCTCAACCCCCTCCACCGAGCGCGCCCCTTCCGCAACCGCCCCCGCCATCGTCTCAATATGACCATACATCGAATAATAAAGCACCAATACCTTCGTCATTGCCAGATCTCCTCCTGGGTTGCCAATCTGCTGCCATCGCGACGCCGCGCCCTGCGGCGCCACCGCGACCCTCGATCTACATTCGCGCCACCGCGCACCGCGGTGTGCCATGAAATAAACTTACACGAAATTGATTTATATGTCAAGCAATAGCGCCCATCATACACAACCCGCCACGCAGGATTGCGGGCATTCCCGCGGCAACGGACGCCACCCGCCAACACAACCGCGACCTTGACCGGCAACCAGGCGCAGCGCCCAACCCCCGTGCCACGCGATCGCGCTCCAGCGCGTTCGTGTGCCTGGACCAACACGGCCCCCACTTCCCGGAGAGCCACTCAAAACGAGCGGCTTCACACACTCATCGGCACACAGCCCCAAACGACCACCTCCAAAACTCACCTTTGCACCGTCAGATCAATCGCCACGTCTCCCGCATCAGTAACCTCAACAACATGCAGGTCATACCCCACATGGTGAACGAAATCATTCCCCCGGTGCGCGGTCGCCAGCACCGTGTACGTGCCCGGCCGGTGCAGCGGAAGCACATACGCGCCGCCATCGTCCGACATCGCCGTGGACGCCACAACGGGTTCCGCCAGACGGCGCGGCGCGGCCGCCAGGGCCTCCTCCAGGGACAACACGCCGTGCATCGCCAGCACCAGCACCCGCTCATCAGGGCCCAGCCCACGCACGGCCCCGCGCACCGCGTGGGGCATCGTCGCATCCACCGTCACACTGCTCACCTCGCCGGCCCGCAGCGGAATATCGTCCACAAATGCCCGCCAGAAATCTCCGGCCGTGAAGGCCGCCAGCTGCGCCACCCCGGCGGGGACGGAATCGAATCGAAAGGTTCCATCCGGGCCGGTAGAGCGCTGTAGAATCTCCCGGCCCAGAGGCGTCTCCACATACAGGCAAACGAGGGCTTCCGGGGCGATCGCCCCATCGACCACCACCACGCCCTCCACCACACACGCGCTCTCGGGAATATCCACACGGAGTGACTTCGCCTCTCCGGGCTGTAAATACAAGGCCTCGTGCCATGATCGCCCACGCGTTATCTCGACCGCAACAGTGATATCCCCGGGCGTGATCTCATCCAACACGGCGCGCCCGTTCGCATCCGTTTGCGCGCGGGTGTCGTTTCCGGCATAGAGCGCCTCGTAACACGTCGCCCGAACCGTCACGCCTTCCATCGGGGCCCCGCCCGAGACCACTTCGACGTCCAGCCGGGCGGACGGCTTGAGCACGATCACGGTGTTGTCCGAGGCCTTCCCGCTGCCCGGCGCAAAGGCCGGATGCCACGCATGGACGAGAATTGTGGTTGGCGGCGGATCATTCACGCGGAAAACGCCGTCCGCGTCCGTCACCGTAACGTGCTTTCCATCGCGGCGGCTTACATGCCCCAGGGCGTCGAGGTAGATGCGCGCCCCGCCGATGGGCGATCCGTCCGCGGTGAGGACCTGGCCGGAAAACCCCCGGTTCCGCGCTTCCTCCAGCGCGATTTCCACATCGTCCAACACCATACCCGCCTCCACCGTGACGTGGTGCAGCACGGGCTCGTATCCCGCCGAGCGGACCGCGATCGTAGCGTCGCCCGCCGGGATGTTCTCCATGCGAAAGCGGCCTTCGCGGTCATTGAAGCCGCTGTTGTCCCGAAATACGGACTCCCGGTAGTTTACGAGGTACCCCGGCCTGCAAACGGCGTCGAAACGCGTGATCGGCGACCCTGTTTTCGCATCGATGACCCGGCCCGCGACCGCCCCGCGCGCTTCCAGCACGATGCGAACGTCCTGATCGCCCCCGCGCGCATTAACGCCACCTCGGGTATAGGCGTCGTGCGTCGCATAGACGAACACTTCGCCCTCTGGTAGATACCGGAGCGCGAATCGCCCCTCCCGATCGGTGATCGCCGAACGCATGACCTCATCTTCGGTCGTAAGCAGAACGCCCTCAATCGGCTTTCCCGCCGCGTCAACCACCACGCCCGAGACCGTCAGTGATCCCTCCTGGCCATAAACCAGGCGAAGCCCGGTCTTTTGCTCCCCGGGCGCCAGGGATACCGACGCGACCTCGTTGCGCGCGCTGAAGGCCATGGTTTCAGGCTCGGTCACGAGAATTCGGTAGTCGCCGGGCCCCAGACCGGACTGCGAGAAACGCCCCGCATCGTCCGCCACGCAAAGTTGCGCTCGACTCGGCCCTCTCCGTACATCGAATCCGCTCGGATGCACGATCCAGACGTGCGATCCGGCAAACGGGCGGCCATCGGGGAGCACAACAACACCGGACAGCGATGCGTGATCGTCCTGACTCGCCGCGAAGATGCCGGGTTCCGAATCCGGCGCAACCTCCGCTACCGCGGCGCGCGTGAGCCGTGGCGCTACCGCATCGCGGGACGGCGTTTCAGCGCCTGTAACCGGCGCTGCTTCCGCAATCGCCGCGGCGCGCGCCACCGACGCCGGCGCCACGTCCGAACCAGGTGCGCCCGCCCGCCAGGCTGCCCCGCCAATCACCACCGCCAGTACGGCTGCCGCAGCCACTTTCATACCCGCCCCACCCGCGTACGACGCCACGGTCGCCCAGACCGATGGGGTGGACGCAATCGCGATTCGTCCAATCTCCACCGCAAGCCCCGCGGGCTCGGCAACCGCGCTGTGGGATTGAATCAGCGTGGCGAGCGCCGCGCCCGCCGGCGCCACAACCCCCTTCTCGGACAGCCGACGCCGGACCATCGTCACGCCCTGGTTTATGCGGTGCGTCACCGTCTGACGCGAGACCCCGAGGGACGCGGCGATGCTCTCGTGCGTTTGCGCCTCAAAGAAATGGCGCACCAGGGGTTCGCGGCAACTTTCCGGAAGGCCCGCCACGGCCTCGTCCACCAGCTCCCGGATTTCGTCCCACCCAACCCCCGTCGACTCCGGGAGGGTCTCGGCGTACGCCCGCTCACGCGCGCCCCGCCGCTTGCGCGATCGCGCATAATTGAGCGCCGCGCGATAGACCGTCCGGTGGAGCCATGCGGCCACATTGCGGCGCGGCGGGCGCCGGGTGTGCGCCAGGGCCAGCAGGCACTCCTGGGACACATCCTCGGCGTCCTCGGAATTCCGCAGCACGCGCAGCGCCGTGCCATAAACCATCCGCGCATGGCGCGACGCCAACTCCCGGAACGCTTCCGCATTCCGGTGGCGGTGCCAATGGGCCAGCAAAGCCTGATCGTTCAAGTGCGTCATTTCGGTGTCCCCTGTCGTTGTTATACGTAAAGACACCGCCGCCCGCAAAATGGCCAATACCCACAAATGCCCCGCGCGCCAATTCAGGATCGCGGGCATTCCTGCCCGCGGCAACAAACGCCCAAATCAGCGTCAAAACGCACCATGCTCAATCATCCCCAATCCCCGTGCCACGCGATCGCGCCCCAGCGCGTTCGTGTGCCTGGAGCAACACGGCCCCGACTTCCCGGAAAGCCACCTCATACGAGCGGTTCCACAGTACCATCGCCATCCTGCCCACCACGCGCAAAACACAAAAAAACCCGGCGCTGGAGGAGCGCCGGGTGAAGTCCAGTCCGGGGGAGAGCGGTGTGTTCGATTAGCCGCCGAGCAGCTGGAGCGCCGTCTGCGGGACGATGTTCGCCTGGGCCAACACCGTCGTTCCGGCGCTGACGAGGATCTGGTTCCGCGTGAAGTCCTGCGTCTCCAGCGCGATGTCCGCGTCGCGGATGGCGCTTTCCGAGGCCGCCGCGTTCTCCTCCTGAATGTTCAGGGTCGCGATGGTGAATTCGAGCCGGTTCTGGAGCGCGCCGAGCTGCGCCCGAAGGTTGTTGATGCTCTGCAGCGCGATGTCCACAATGCTCAGCGTGCCCACGGCCGTGCCCACCGAGGAAATGTTAATCGCGGAAACGCCCAGATCGTTCGATCGCGCGCCCGCCACCGTAACGAGCAGGGTCTGGCCGGCTTGCGGGCCCGTCTGGAGCGTTATGGTCTGCGCGGAACTCAGCACGCCCACGCCGTTGAACTCGGTGTCCAGCGCGATGTCGTCGAGCTGGCCAAGCAGCTGCTGTACTTCCAAATCGAGCGACAGCCGGTTTTCGTCGCTGTTCGTGCCGTTCGCGGCCTGGATCGCAAGCTCGCGGATGCGCTGGAGTATGTTGGACGATTCCGTCAGCGCGCCTTCCGCCGTCTGCACGAGATTGATGCCGTCCTGCGCGTTGCGCGCGGCCACCCGCGTGCCCCGCACCTGCGACCGAAAGCCTTCGGCGATCGCGAGGCCGGCCGCGTCGTCCGCCGCGCGGTTAATGCGCAGGCCGCTGGACAGGCGTTCGAGGGATTTGTTGAGGGCGAGGGTGTTCTTGCGCAGGATGCGACTCGTATTGATCGCGGCAACATTGGTATTGATTCTAAGACCCATGACTTCTATCCTCCGTGACTGGGTTAACCTTTGCATCCTTGCATCGGTTAAAGCCGGCGGCGTTGCCGCACCCGGCTTCATGGAAGAATATCGGCACGGGGGGCCGCGGACTTTAGCAGTCCCGCCCGCCGGGCTACGCGTTCCCGCCCGGCGCCTCCAAAATCCGCGCGCGCAGCGCCAGGGCCTCGGCGTGACCGGGGTAGCGCTCAAGCACGTAATCCAGCTCCGCCAGCGCCGCCTCCCGCGCCCCCGTCGCGTTCAGGGCAATAGCGAGGTAGCGCCGTGTCTCCGGGTGCTCCGGCTCGCGCGCGGCCGCCGCCGCAAAGGCCTCGCGCGCGCCTGGCCAGTCTTCCTGTTGCGCCAGGGCGATGCCCAGGTTGCGCCAGACCTCCGCCGGCGCCGGGTCACGCGCGATCGAAAGCCGTAGCGCCTGGATCGCCTGGGGAACCCGCCCGCCCACGAGCAGCGCCGCCCCGAGATCGCGCAACCAGATGGGATTCTCCGGGTCGAGCCGCACCGCTTCCCGGTACGACGTCAAGGCCGCGGCGAGATCCCCCAGATCGAGGTACTGATCCCCGAGTTCCTTATGGCATTTCGGATTGCCGGGCGCCGCCGCGAGTTTCTTCAAGCCCAGTTCCAGGTAGCGCCGCTGTTTCGCCGCCTGCTCCTCCGCGCTCCGATCCCGCTCGGGATAATGCAGCACCGCGATGCCCGATTCGCGGACCGGTATGTTCAGGCGCCCCAGCGACGGCTCCACCAGCTCGTGCACTACCCCCTCAAAACAAACCCCTGGCTGGTTGGGAAAAAGCCGCACCTTGGCGCTCGGAAACCACCCGGGATACCCGCCGCTCGCGGGATCCCCCGGCCGCACCGGCACAAAGCCGCTCGCGGATGTCGACGACGTGTAGTTGCGCGTGGTGAACCGGTACGCGCAATCCGGCGGCCCCGAGGCCAGCCCCCCTAACGCCGCAAGATCCGCCGACCCGAAACGCTCGTCCGCGTCCAGGCTCAGGATCCACAGGCCCGAGCAGCGGTCCATGGCCGCGTTGCGCGCCGCGGCGAAATCGTCACCCCAGGGAATTTCATGCACAACAACCCCGCGCGCCCGCGCGATTGCGGCGGTGTCGTCGCTGGAACCCGTATCCGCCAGGACCAGCTCACAATCCAGGCCGTCCAGGGCCGAAAGGAATCCCGGCAGGCGCCGCGCCTCGTTCCGAACAATGACGGACACCGACAGGCGGGGCGGGCGGGAACCAGACACGGCCTACGCGTCTTCCAGCGGATCGGGCAGCGCCTCGATCGTAGCCGGCTCGGCCTCCGGCTCCCGGTGGCGCGGCGGAAGGACGCCCGACTCAATCAGCGCGTCGTAGGTCCGGCGGTCCACCCGGTCCCCGCTGGTCACCAGCTTCACCGTACCCTCGACCACGATGGCCACCTGGCGGATCGGACGGCCCCGCCGCGTCAGCTTGTTGCCCTTGAGCATGTTCTCATAGGCCACCACATAGAGCTCCGGCTCCAGGGCCGGATAGGCCGTGCCGCTTGCCGCCGCCACGGCGTTCGCGCGTCGCTTACCAAATATCACCTGTCTGCTCCTTCCCCGGTTGCTGCCCGGGACCTGTATGCCCAGTGTAGCCGGCGTCAGTTTTCCTCGGTTGCGGGGGATGCCCCGCCCGCGTTCAAGAGCGCAAGCGCGCCCCGCGCCCGCTCCCGGATCAAATCATCCATGTCCATTTCCACACACTGCTCTAGAACGGCGGCATGCTCCGCGCCCCCCAGCTCCCCGATCACCTCGATCGCCTTCAAACGGGCCGGCGGGGAGAGCCGTACGTCGTTCACAGCGTCCGCGTATATCGCCAGCTGACCCGCAACCAGATGCGGCGGCATGCCCAGCACCACCTGATCCCGGATTGCGTCGCTCGTTTGCGGATTTCGCCAGAACGCGTCAAGCCGGTCCACCACGAGATCCGGGTGAAAACTCAACAGCACGCCCATCGCCGCCTCCCGCACGGCCTGGTCCGGATCGTCCACCAAGGGCGCCATCGCTGCCCGCGCGCTCGCCGTATTCACCATGCCGAGCGCATGCGCCGCAAATTTCCGCGTCTCGCGGGGCTGGTCGGGCGCCACCCAACGGACCAACTCCGGCTCGTGCGCGCGCAACGCCTCCCGCTGGGTCGTCAGGCAAAGCAGCGCAAACACCTTGTCCTCCGGGCCCCGATCCACATCCGCCAGCACCGCCACCATGGGTCCCAATCCGCCCTCGGCTTCCGCAAGCACGCTCGCCAGCTCGGCCGCGCGTATCACATTCCGCTCGTGTGGCGGCGTATCCAGAATTGCGCGCCACTGCGGGAACGCGTCCTCGTCCACCACGGAGCGCGTATCCGGCGCTGCGTTCGGAAGCGGGGCCTCGCATCCCGCGCCCAGAAGAGCCAGGAGTATCAGCCAGCCGCAATGCGGCAACAACCGCGCGGCGTGTGCTATACGTATGCGGCCTGGAGGCAGCCGTAATTCCTCCCTGTTCATGGTAAAGTTACCCGAAATCCGGATTCCTGGGCTTCAAGTCGGGCCAAATGGGCGCATACTACTACATACGCCACCTGTAGAACGTTACACCTCAATATACGGTAGATTATCACATCACAGCGAAAAATGCCATATCCCGGCAGCCCTTCGGTTCCGTTGGCGAATTCGCCGGATATCCGTCAGAACGCCAGTCGCGATGCCGTACTTTGTCACGCGCCGAATTTCGACGAAATCGATCCGGAGTTGTAACATTATTTATTGCAATTGGTTATGACGCGATCTTGTTTTGTGACATCAGTTGGCACGGCGGATGCTACACTGTGATCAGGTCGCAACAATGGAGGTTACGCCTATGAAAGGAATCTGGCTACACGCCCTGGATGAAAGCGGTAAGACGCCCCTCGATCGGGCCTTCGGCAGCGGCCACATGGCCCTCGCCGAAATGATGCTGCGCCAGGTGCGCGAGGACGAGAAGGAACTCGAAAAGAAGGCCTCGCCCATGCACCGCGCGGCCTACCTCGGCCTGACCGACGCCGTGCAGTCGCTACTCCGCATTGGCGGCGACCCCACCCAGGTCGACAGCCTCAACGAGACCCCCCTTCACAAGGCCGTGCGCGAAGGGCACATTGCCACCGTCGCCGCACTCCTCGAATCCTGCAACGTCAACGCCGAGGGGAGCATGGGCATGACCCCGCTCCACTGGGCCTGCGTCACCGGCAACAAGGATATCGTCGAGCTGCTGCTGACCCGCGGCGCCGACCCGAACAAACGGGACGAATGCATCGACGGGCTGACGGCGGCGGAGATGGCGGAAAAGCTGGGCTATATCGAGATCGTCGATCTTATCCGCGCTGGAGCGTCGTACTTTTGAGGGCGCCCGCGCCGTTCTCGGCGAGGCGCTGTTGCGCGATCGCCGAACCCAGCACGAAGCCGTCCTCGTCGTAGAATACCGCCCACTGGCCGGGCGTCACGGAGGCCTCGGGCGCCTCAAACGCCACCGTGGCCCCGCGCAGATCCGGGTAGACCGTCGCCGGAACCGCGTCATGCCGGGAACGCAGCTGAACCAGACACGTAAACGGCGAATCCTGGCGCGCCAGGCCCCCCCAGCAAACCGGCCCCGTACGGAACCGTGACGTATACGTATCGTCCGCGTGGCCAATAACCAGCGCGTTGTTCGCCGGGTCGAGCCGGATAACGTAATAAGGCTCCGGACCGCTCACTCCCAGGCCGCGCCGCTGCCCCACCGTATAGTGCATCAGGCCCCGGTGCGTCCCAACCACCGCGCCCCGAGTCGTCACAATAGGCCCCGGCGGCATCGGCGCCGCCCGCCGCTCGATCCACCCCGCGTAATCCCGATCGGGTACGAAGCAGATCTCCTGGCTTTCCTTCTTCGTGGCCATGCCGAAATCCAGCCCCCACGCATGGTCCCGCACGTCCTTCTTCGTCATCCCGCCCAGCGGAAACCACGCCCGGCGCAGCTGCGGCTGGGTGAGCGGCGCGAGCACGTAGCTCTGATCCTTCGGGCGGTGCACCGCGCGCCGCAGCGAAAGCCGATCACCCCGGGCCTCCAGCCGCGCGTAATGGCCCATCGCGATGTAGTCCGCCCCGATCTTGTCGGCCCACTGATAAAGCGCCCCGAACTTGATCATCCGGTTGCACCGCGCGCAGGGGTTGGGCGTGCGGCCCTGCTGGTACTCCTCCACAAAATGCGAGATGATGTCCCGGTCAAAGCGATCCACCGCGTGCATCACCTGGTGGGGGATGCCCAGCTTGTCGCACACGCGCCGCGCGTCCTGCGCCGCCTCCAGACCGCAGCACGGCTCAAACACCGACTTCCCCTCGTGCTCCGGCACCAGCCGCATTGTCACGCCCACACAGTCGTACCCCGCCTTCGCAATCAGCGAAGCCGTCACGGCGCTGTCCACCCCGCCGCTCATGGCGACGAGGATGCGCGCGTTTTTCGGGGGAGCGGTAAACATGGGGGATGCCAGCTCTGGGCGCACGGGGGCGCGGTTAGATATGCCGCGATAGGAAACGCGCGGCGCGCGCCGGCTTATTCCTTCGCGGGGGCGGCCTGCTGCTGCTTGGCCTGCGCCGCTTTTTGCATTTCGCCGGGAGCCTTCATGGTGCAGCGGCCCTCAAACAGCACGCCCTCGGCAATGCTGACGCGCGGCGACATGATATCGCCAATGACCTTGCCGCCCGCGCAGATCTCCAGGCGTTCGTGGGCGAGCACGTTCCCGTGCACCTCGCCGCTGATGATGATCTGGCCCGCCACCAGATCGGCCTTCAGCTTCCCGCCTTCCTGCACCACGATCGTATCGCCGCTCTGCACCTGGCCCGATACCGTCCCCTCAATGCGGATCGTGCCCTGGGAACTGATATCGCCCTTTATGGTCGTGCCCTGGCCGATAATGCTTACAACTTTGTTCTCGTTGTAGGTCTTGGACTTGCGGGACTCAAGCATGACGGGGTTCCTGTTGAATGTGCGCGTTCAAGCCACCGCGCCGGTTGGGGCGCCGCCGGTGCAGCCCGGGTACCGCGCATTGTACAGGAGCGCGCCCCGGATTGCGAGTCGCCGCCCGCGGGGCGCCCGGCTACTCGCTGAGGTACTTCTCGCCATCCACCGGCTTGCCATTTACCCGCACCTCATAGTGCAGGTGCGGGCCCGTGCTACGGCCCGTGCTGCCGAGATGGCCGATCACCATGCCCCGGTCAACCCGGTCGCCCGGCTTCGCAATGACCTTCGAGAGGTGCGCGTACCACGTTTCGATCCCGTTTCCGTGATCCACCTTCACCAGGTTGCCGTAGTACTGATCGTACTCGGCAAACGTCACCTCGCCCCGGGCGGTCGAGATCACCTTCGTGCCCGTCGGAGCCGCCAGGTCCGTGCCGTCGTGGTGGCGAACCCGGCGGTGGAACGGATCGCGGCGGTAACCAAAACGCGATGTCAGCTTGCCCGCGCCGTTCCAGAGCGGCCAGATCGAGGGAATACGCGCCAGCTTGTCCTGCGCGGCCTCGCCGTCCCGCACCAGTTCATTCAGGCTCCGGTGGCGCAGGCGGATCTCCTGGAGGATCAGGTCCGCCGACGGGCGGTTCATGCCGTAGATCACATGCGGCGGGCGATACTGGTTGTTGACGCCCAGATAGGCCACCGGTGTGTAACCCGAGGGCGCCCCGCCCTGGCCGCCACCCGCCGGCGCCGCGCCATCCTCCGCCGGCTTCTCCCGCGGCGCAATGCCCGTGATGTCGCGGGCCTTCGCTTCCATGTCGTACAGTTCGCTCAGCTCCGCCGTGATCGTCGCGATGCTCGCCTCGTACTCCCGCCGGATACGCTCCAACTCCTCCTTCGTGACCGTATCCCCGGCTTCCACCGGCGCGGACGGCGCCGCCGGCAGCGAAAGCTCCCACTGGATCGCCCGGTACTGCTCGTGCAACTCGCGCGCCTGCGCCGAAACCACACGGTGGCGCTGGTAAAAGAAGGCCGACGCAAAGGTCAGGCCCGCAAGAAGGACGATCGCAATCCAGAAGTGATATGCCGCCAAAGAGAAAGTCTGCGTTCCACCCCGATCCTGCGGGATGAGCATGACGGTCCAACGTTTCATCTGCAAAGGGCTCCTCAGAACGCTCGGCGCATGGTGATTCGGGCGGCCAGTAGTGTGTCGGCTGCGTAAAATCTCTACCACGATGTAACGACCGCAACGTTACGGGGTAGTATGCCCGAGGGGGCCTTTTTAGTTTCCGCTAGTGAGGGGGGAACTATAGCACGGGACAACCGGGCCAGTCAATCACCTTTTGATAAACCATACTCAAGTAGAGCATTTTCTTGTCGAAACCGGGCCGCTTTTACGGGGTTTTCACACTTGAGCGTATACTATTCTTGACGTGGCCCGTTGCGCGCCAGTCACGATTCACGCGTATTGCACAAACATCTCGATAAAATCCTCCGGACGCTTCCCCGCATACTCCCGCCGGTTAAACACCGCCACCAGATCCTGGTAGTCCTGCTGGTGGCCGCTGTCGTCCAGGTACAGTTCATACAGCGGCTGGGTATCCACCAGCCCATCGCGATGGCGCGGGCACCCCACATCCTTGTGCAGCGAGAAGCCCTTGAAGGATCCGTCCCGGAATTCATCCAGCTTGAACGGGTACAGCCGGCAGAGTATCGGCCGTGATTCGTAGATCGAGCAATAGCGCGTCTTCTTGTTCAAAAAGAAGCACCCCTTCGCACCGCGTTTTAACGCCATCATGTACCGCGCCTTGCCCACCCGCAGCCACGTCGGATCGCCCTTCGTCACCCCCGTGATTTCATCCGGCCTCAGAAACTCCAGGAACTCGTGCGGGTTGGCGCCCTCCTCCCGCACAATCCGGATCACATCCCACGGCGTCGGCAGGCACACCACATCCGTGCAGCAATGCCCCGTGTGGTGGCACGAGAATTGTACCGTATCGCGTCCCATATTCGCTCCGTACGACGTTCTGTAAAGCTCTTTTATAAACGGCCCTGGCCCGTACCGAAGTTTCAAATGAAGCCACGGGCGCCACGTTCAAGCTCCGCGGCTCCGCCGCGAAGGCTTGAGCGTGCGAGACTCCAGAAGAGCGCCAACAGTCAAGATCAGTATTTCATCCTCAACGAGTGACGCAACACGTCATGAACGGCTGTACCAAAGCCGTGGCGGACGGGTATGCGCCACCGTCTCTCAACGTCCGCCTACGCGGCTCGCACTTCCAGGCGGGGACAGCGGAAGCGGCGCTTTCGAATATTCGATAAAACCACCGATCCGCCGCCTCGAAATCCCGCGGAGAACAATTCATCTCGTCATTCGCGTGAACTCGCATCCATTCGCGGTTCACAAAATTCCGATGGCGGGCCCGGTCGCGCCCCGATCCGGCCCCAACAATACCCCAAGCCGCCCCCGGGCCTCAATATTCCAGCGCCGCGCGCGGCGCGTGTTTTTACCGGGAATTGCTGCTATACTGTGCGCATGGAAGAACGGAGGGATCGGCCCATCGCGCGCCCGAAGGGGGGCGCGCGCCCTGGGGACAGCCGCCCGCCGGTGCTATCGAAGCGAAGCGATTTCCTTTTCTAAACTGGCCAAGGAGAAAGTCAATATGAATACGGCGCCGAAGCTCGCATCCAACATCGAAGTCCTCCTGGACGTTATTCTGCAGATTATCACTGTAATCCGCGAACTCTTTGAACTGATCGGGCTGCCGCTCCCGCTCTTCGGGAAGTAGCCCCCGCCCCGCGGGGCATCCCGCACCATAGAATCGAACCGCCCGGAAGGCGGACGGCCTTCCGGGCGGCTCCTCTTGTCTTCTTCGGGCCGGCCCGCGCTATCCCTCCCGGGATTCCAGCCAGCGCGTCGCGTCAATCGCCGCCATGCAGCCGCTGCCCGCCGCCGTCACCGCCTGCCGGTACACGTGATCCTGCACATCTCCGCAAGCGAACACGCCCTCCACGTTCGTGTAGCTCGTGCCGGGCTTCGTGGCGATATACCCGTTGTCGTGCAGATCGATGATGCCCTCGAAAATGTCCGTGTTCGGCTTGTGCCCGATGGCCGCGAAATAGCCGGTGCATTCGATCTCGCGCGTCTCGCCCGAATTCACGTCCTTCAGGCGCACCCCCGTAACCCCGTCCTTCTCGTCGCCCAGCACCTCGTCCACCACCGAATTCCACTCCACCTGCACCTTCTCGTGTGCGATCACCCGATCGCCCATGATCTTGCTCGCCCGGAACTTGTCCCGCCGGTGCACCACGTGCACCTTGCTCGCAAACTTCGTCAGAAAAAGCGCCTCCTCCATCGCCGTATCGCCCCCGCCCACAACCACCAGCGGCTTGTTGCGGAAACGGGGCAGCGCCCCGTCGCACGTCGCGCACGCGGAAACGCCCTTGTTCTCGTAACGCGCCTCCGACTCCAGCCCCAGATACTTAGCCGTCGCCCCCGTCGCGATGATCACCGTCTTCGCCTCCCACACCGTCTCGCCCGAATAGACCTTGAACGGGTGCGACGCAAAATCCACCTTCGTGACCGTCTTGTACTCAAAGCGCGCGCCAAATTTCCCCGCCTGCTTCTTGAAATCCTCCATCATCTGCGGGCCCGTCACCCCCTCGGGATAACCCGGATAATTCTCCACCTCCGTCGTCGTCATCAGCTGCCCGCCCGGCAGGATATCCTTGCTCAATTCCCCCTCCAGGACAAGGGGGTTCAAGTCGGCGCGCGCCGTATACAGGGCGGCCGTGTAGCCGGCGGGCCCGGAACCAATAATCAATACATTTTCCATGGTGTTTCCTTCATGAAGAGCCGCGGGAAAAGGGAGGCTGGAGCCCCGATCATACTAAATATGCCCGAAGCGGTGGAAATTGTGTCACGCGGCCCCGCCGTCCTGCCCCAATGGATACCCGCGGGAACGCGTTCACCGCCTGCTCCCGCGTCGAATCCCCATCGGAATCGCCGCCATCGGCTTGACACGCCCCGCCGGTTTTTTCTACAATACCTCTACGTCGTCCTGCGCTACGCGCTGGTCGGCTTTGGGGGGTATAGCTCAGTTGGTAGAGCGCATGACTGGCAGTCATGAGGCCTGCGGTTCGATCCCGCATACCTCCACCAATGGTATCAAGGACTTACGGCGATCCCGTAAGTCCTTTTTCCGTTTCCGGCGGGCAAATGTCACAAAAATGTTGCAGTCCATAAGAACGACCCGTGGCGCACCGGAACGGAAACCTGGCACAACCGCGCTTTTCTCCATCAGCGCCCCGAGTCCAGGGTTCGCGCCAAACCGGCCGTTTTTCTAATGCAATGCGGGACTCTTTCGGGCCGTTTACGCAGCGATTCACCCCATGCGCCAATCCAGAAGTTCAATAGTTGCTCAAAAGTGACAATGCAATTTTCCCAAAATCGATATTTATTATTCATCTTTGCGCAATTCTATGGGATTGCCCGCCCCGTGTTGACCGATTGCATGCGGCCTGACGCCGTGCGCCGGTGATCGCCGGGCGCCCTTCGCTTCCGTAAAGCCGGGAAATCCGCACGCTCCACCGCGGCGAATGGGGCATACAGCGCTTGATCACCTGCCGTCCCCGTGAAGGAAAAGGCGCGCCGTATCCAGGATGGCGTGATTGGCACGGTTCATGCTTCCCGTACCCGCAGGCGCGCATTCCTCCCGATTCCCGGGCCGGGCGCCGCAAAGAAACTCTGCCGTGCAGGCCCGCGAGGGGCGGCGCATGGGCGTCAAGAAACCAGGTGAAAGGATGATCATCCCAATGATGGCAAAACGTGTTGGATATATGCTCCTTGTGATGGCGGGTTCGATGTGGATGGCGCTGCCGGCTGCGGCAATCACCATCGACGACTTCATCAGCATTAACGATCCGGGGTCCGCGCTGTTGTTTGAATTCGTGGTGATCGATGCCGGTCCGCTGCCCAATTCCCCGGACGCCGATCTCATCGGGATCGACCTCGGCCTCGCCGTGTCCGTGCAGAGTGGGAAGATTCTCTTCGAGATCGCGAACGCCTCGACCGCCGCCTCCGCCATCGCCGCAATCTACTTCGACGACAGCACCTCCCGGGGCGGATCCCCGCTGATCGCAAACGGCGCGATTCACGCCACCGCGGGTTCGAACGTATCCTTCTTCGTTGGGCCCGGTTCGCCCTCGAATATGCCCGCCGCGAACAATCTGGATCCGGTCTTTGCAGCCAACACGGCCCTGAGCGCCCACGCCCACAACCCCACGCCCAGCCGCGGCCTGAACCCGGGCGAGAACCTGGTGCTCTCCTACGATTACCTCGTCGCCCCCGCCCTCGTGGGCGAGGCCCTGCTGGATGGCACGCTGCGCCTCGGCCTGCATGTGCGCAGCATCGGCGAAGCCGGTGAATCGGACGCCTTCGTTATCCATCCCTTCGGTACGCCGTCCACGCCCCAGGCGCCGATTCCCGAGCCCGCAAGCGTGCTCCTGCTCGGTATCGGCGGCGCGATGCTCGCCCTCCGCAAGCGCCGGTCGAATATCTAGCTCCGACATTAAGCCCGGTTTCGGCCCGGCGTGCACGGAAGTGCGCGCCGGGCTTTTCTGTTTCGACGGGGTGTGAGGTTCCGACATGCCAGTGGGGTCCGCGACAGTCGGTCGAAACCCAGTCCCGCGAGGCACTCTGCGCTCACCCCATCCAATTTCCGCCGTTGCGCGCGGTTTATCGCCCGCGTTATGCTGGCCCTTTGCTGGCGATAACCGCCGGACGGAAAAGGGAACGGGATGTCGCTGGGATTGGTCCTGCTGATAATCGAGGCCCTGGCCGTGTACGGCCTGGTCTTCGGGACCCACGCGGCGCGGGCCCGGCTCACGCTCGTGCCCTACTACGTCCTGCTCGGCGTCCTCGCCGCCACCCTGCGCTGGACCACCGACGCCGGCATCCAATACGAATACGGCCCCTTCACCTTTATCCTCGGCTCCGTCGTCTTTTTCACCGCAATCCTCTTCGGCGTCTTCCTGCTCTACCTCTTCGACGGGATCCAGGCGACGCAGATCGGCATCTACGTCGTCGTCGCGGTATCCGTCGTGTCTCCCGCCGCCGCCATGCTGTTCCAGTTCCAGCTTGCGGAATTGGATCCCGATACCGCCTCCCGCATTCTGCTCAGCCCCGTCCGCCTCTATGTCGCGTCCACGGCGGCGATGGTCCTCGATTTCCTCTTCCTTGTCATGTTCTGGGAGTTCCTCGCCAGCCACGCCAACCGGGTTCCATTGCTGTTACGGATTGCCGCCTGCCTCCTCTGCACCTACTGGCTCGATACCGTGCTCTTTTGCGCCGGAGCCTTCTGGGACGCGCCCGGCTTCCTGAGCATTCTCAAGGGCAACCTCATCAGCCGCGCCGCCCTCACCGTAATCGTATCGCCCATACTCGCGTTGTATGTCGCCTGGGAAAAGGAGCGAAACCGCGAGCAATTCACGCCCCGCAGCATTATGGCGATCCTCCACCGGAGCGCCCGGCGCGAGTTCGACCTCTTCGTCGCCCGGCGCGAGATCGCGGTGCGGCGCGAGGCCGAGGACGCCCTCCGCCAGCGGGATTCCATTCTGAAATCTCTCGCCTACGCCGCCGAGCGAATCCTGAACCGCAGCGGCGACGCCAGCAGCCTGGCGGATATTCTGCACTCGCTGGGCAGCGCGGCGGGCGTATCCCGGGTGCGGCTCGCCGAGAATATCCGCGGCCCGGCCGAGGAATGGCGTATTGCCGAGCGCTTCGCGTGGTCCGCGCCGGGCGGCGGGGGCGGAGGCGGCTCGCGGAACTGGCCCGCCGTGTCCTATGGCGAAGCCGGCCTCGCGCGCTGGGAAGCCACGCTCGCCCGGGGCGAGGCGATAGCCGGGGATACCCGAACCTTTCCCGCAAGCGAACAGGACTTCCTGAGCACCCTCGGCGTATCCAATATCCTCGTGTTGCCGCTCTTCGTGGCCGATACCTGGTGGGGATTCATCTGCTTCGAGGCGGACGACCCCGCCAGGCCCTGGCCGGCCTCTGAAATTGACGCGCTCCGCGCCGCGGCCGGCACCCTGGGAGCCGCAATACAGCGCGGGCGCATGGAACGGGTGCTCCGCGAGTCCGAAGAGCGCTTTCAACTCGCGCTGCTCGGCGGAGACCTCGGCCTCTGGGATTGGGACATCGAGCGGGACCACGTCATCTACAACGATCGTTGGGTCCGTATGCTCGGCTATGAACTGAGCGATATCGAGCCCAGTTCCCGTTACTGGGAGTACCTCATTCACCCCGATGACTACCCGCGTGTGGGATCCCAGATGCGGGCGCACCTCAAGGGGGAGACGCCCTTCTTCGAGGCCGAATTGCGCCTGCGCGCCCGCGATGGCTCCTGGCGATGGATACTGAGCAAGGGCAAAGTGGTCTCCCGCGACGCGGGGCGTCGCGCCATCCGCCTCACCGGAACCCACCTCGACATCCAGCGGCTCAAAGATGTCGAAGAGGCCCTGCGCTATTCCCAGGAAATGTTTCGCCTCATGTACGAGTCCTCGCCGGTCGGCCTCGTCCTCTGCACCATGGCGGGCGCCTGCGTTCAGGCCAACCGCGCCTTCCTCAACATCGTGGGCTACAGCGAGGCCGAGCTGCGCACGCGGACCCACGGCGACTTGATGGCCCCGGGCCTCGAGCTTGCACGCGCCGCACTCTACCAGAGCCTGCGCAATTCGGGACGCTACGGGCCCCGCGAGGCCGAGTACGTGCAGAAAAATGGCGCCCGCGTGCCCGTTCTGCTCAACGGCTTTCTCGTCACCGGAGCCGACGGCAAGCAATACATCTGGAGCATGGTCGAAGATATCAGCGACCGGAAAGCCGCCGAAGAGGCCATCGCCGAGGCCGAGCATTACCGACACCAGGTCGAGGCCCGCATCGAGGAGACCCTCCTGCGCGGGCGCCCCCCTACCGGCCTGCGCGGCGTCGAAATCGCCGTACTCAACGCACCCACCGAACACATGGACGGCGATTTCACCGATTTTGTGCGCATCAACGATCGCTGCTTCGACGTGATCGTCGGCGATGTCATGGGCAAGGGCATCCTCGCCGCACTCGTCAGCGCCGGAGCCAAAAGCCACTTCCTCCGCGCATTCTCCACCCTGCTGGCGGAGGCGCGCGGGCGCGCGAACCCGTCCCCGGCGGCGCTCGTCGGCGCGGTCCACAACGCCATCACCCGGCAGCTGATCGATCTTGACTGTTTCCTCACCCTCTGCTACGCGCGCTTCGACCTCGACGCCGGGACCGTTACCTTCGTCGACTGCGGCCACACCAAAACCGTCCGCTATCGGGGCGCCGAGGACGCCTGGACGCTGCTGGAGGGAGACAACGTGCCCGTCGGCTTCCTGGATAGGGAGTCCTACGAGGAGCGGGTGGTGGACCTGCGCCCCGGCGATACCTTCTTCTTCTATTCCGACGGCCTCACCGAGTCCCGCGACGCGACGGGTTCCCTGTTCGGCGTTGAACGCCTCGCCGAGGCCATCGGGCTCTACGGCGCCCTCGATTCGGAAGAGCTGGCCGTGCGCGTGCTCGAGACCGTGCGGGACTACGCCGGACAGAGCAGCAACGGGGACGACAAGACCTGTGTCGTGGTCAAGGTCGAAGAGCCCCCGGAAGAGCGGGTTCCGGCCGCGCGGCTCGCCATCGCCGGGGACATGGCCGAGTTGGACCGCGGACGGGCGTTCCTGCGCGCCTTTCTCGAGGCGAACGCGCAGCTCCTGGGCGGCGCCGAAGAGTACAGCCGGGTCATACTGGCCTACGTCGAGGCGGTATCAAACGTGATCCGGCACGCCTTTCCAGCGGGAACCACCGGCACGATCACGATTGAACTGCGCGCCGCCCGGAACCGCCTCCACATCAGCCTCTCCCACGACGGCGTCCCGTTCCGGCCCCGCGCCACGCCCCTCCCCGATCCCGGCGCGAAGAACGAGGGCGGCTACGGCCTCTACATCATGCACCGCTGTTTCGACCGCGTCGGCTACCGCACCTCCTCCAGCGGCCCGCGCGGGCTCGTGCTCGTAAAACACTTCGGCAACTCCAATTAAGCCCCCAGACACGCGGCGCGCAATAGCACAAGTCATTGTTCAAGAAACTGTTGCCGCCCCAAGGCTGCCCTGCGTCGTCCGTGGTCACGAATCCTGATCGCGCCAGTGGCTGCTTCCCGGTCTATTCGTGTCCATTCGCGTCAATTCGCGGTTCAACAAGACAGTTGCCGCCCGCATCCGCCCCGGCGGCTTGAAAACCCGCCCCACGGCGGATAGAGTAGTGCATCGCAACATGGCAATCTCTGGCGCATCGGGCGGTTCCGGGGCCTGGAGGCGGGAGTTTCTTGTATGTCCGAACCGGTAGCGCTGGCCCTCGCCGCGCATCCCGACGATATCGAATTCATGATGGCCGGCACCCTTGTCCTGCTCGGGCGCGCCGGCTACGAACTGCACATGGTCAACCTGGCGTCCGGCTGCTGCGGCTCCATGGAGGAAAACCGCCAGGCCACCGCATCGCGGCGACTCGGCGAGGCCCGCGAAGCGGCCAGGCTCCTCGGCGCCCGCCTCCACGACCCCATCGCGGACGATCTGGAGCTCTTCTACACGAAAGACCTCATCGCGCGCGTCGCCGCCATCGTGCGCGCCGCCCGCCCGACCGTTATCCTGCTGCCTTCTCCCGAGGACTACATGGAAGACCACATGATCGCATGCCGCCTCGGCGTGAGCGCCGCCTTTGTTCGCGGCATGCCCAATTTCATCTCGAATCCGTCGCTCGCCCCGATCTTCCACGACGTCACGCTCTACCACGCCCTGCCCTACGGCCTCCGCGACGGACTGCGGCGCGTGGTCATCCCCGGGCAGTACGTGAATATCACGCCGGTCCTGAAGGAAAAGCGCGCGGCACTCGCCTGCCACCGCAGCCAGAAAGAATGGCTTGACAAGACCCAGGGCCTCGATTCATACCTGGACACCATGGAGGCCATGTCCGCCGAAGTGGGGCGCTGGAGCGGCGTCTTTCCCCATGCCGAGGGCTGGCGGCGGCACTCGCATCTCGGCTTCTGCGCCGAAAACGCGGACCCGCTGAGTGACGCGCTCGGCGAGCATGTGTATACTTCGGTATCGTACGAAAAATCGCTGGCCGAGGGCGTTCCGGATTCCCCGCGCAAGTACGACCGCCGGAATTGATCGCGCGCCTGATCATGATGGCCGCGCGTTTCGCGGGGTCACAGCCTGCTGAGGCCGAAAGAGGACGGATGGCACGGACCTGGACATTACGGCTTGCCTGGTGCATGCTCGCGCCCTGCGCGCTCATGCTCGCCGGCTGCCCCTTGCTCGAAGGGCTCTTCGAAGGCCCCGAAGCCGCCTTTGAAGCCACGCCCGTCGCCGGCGAGGCCCCCCTCACCGTACTCTTCGTCGATGCCTCCATCGCGGGCTCGGCGAATATCACCCGCTGGCAGTGGGACTTCGGCGACGGAGCCACCTCCGATACCCGCAACCCAACCCACATCTACCAGACCCCCGGCGTATACAACGTCTCCCTGACCGTCACCACGGACGCCGGCGCGGACACCGAACTGAAGCGGGACTACATCCGGGTCATCGAATTGCCCGTGGCCGATTTCGAAGCCGCGCCGCAAGCGGGCAGCGCGCCGCTCACCGTCGCCTTTACCGACGCTTCCGCGCCCGGCTCCGCCCCGATCGATCGCTGGCGCTGGAACTTCGGCGACCGAAGCCCCACAAGCAGCGCGCGGAACCCGTCCCACACCTACGCCGCGCCGGGGCTCTACACCGTCACCCTCACCGTCACCACGGCGGACGGCCAGGACACCATCAGCAAGCCCGAATTCGTGAATGTCGCCGGGCGGCCCACCGCCGATTTCTCCACCGATTTCACGCCCGGCGTCGCCCCGCTCGCCGTCCAGTTCACCGACGAGTCCGAAGTCGGTACCGCCGCCATCACCAGCTGGACCTGGGACTTCGGCGATGGCGCCATGTCCATGGATCAGAACCCGCTCCACACCTACACCGAGCCCGGCGTCTACACCGTCTCGCTCGCCATCGAAACCGCCGCCGGAAACGACCGCATTGAACGACCAGACCTCATCGTCGTGGACGAGGGGCCCGTGGCCGAGTTCTCCGGAAATCCCGTCATGGGTTCAGCGCCGCTCACCGTGGCCTTCACCGATGCCTCCACCGCGGGCTCGCGCGAGATCACCCGCCGCCTCTGGAATTTCGGCGACGGCGGGCTCCTCAGCACCCTCCGGAACCCCACCCGGACCTACACCGAGCCCGGCAAGTACACCGTCTCGCTCCGCGTCACCACCGACGCCGGCGCCAATACCGCCGAAAAACCCGACTACATCACCGTCACGCCCGGCGTCGCCTTCAGCGCGAACCAGCGCGCCGGCCGCGGGGCGTTGACCGTCCAGTTCGTGGACGAATCCGCCACCGGCGCGCTCGCCGTCACCGCCCGCGCGTGGGACTTCGGCGATGGCGGGACCAGCACCGAGGCCAACCCGGAACATACCTACGCCGAACCCGGCGTCTACGATGTTTCCCTCGAAATCACCACGGATCTGGGGCCAAGCCAGGCCACCAGGCCCGCCTTCATCACCGTCGCGCCCGACACCGCCTTCAGCGCCGAGCCCGCCAGCGGACCGCCGCCCCTCGAAGTGACATTTGCCGACGAAACCGCCGCCGGCGCGCTCGAGGTCACCGCCTGGGCCTGGGATTTCGGCGACGGAGCCACCAGCGACGAGCAGAGCCCCGTCCACACCTACGAAACGCCGGGCCGCTACACCGTTTCGCTTGCCACGGAAACCGAGCTGGGTTCCGACACCGAGCGGCGCGCGGGCCTCATCGCGGTCAACCCCGTCGTCGACTTTACGGCCAGCGCGCAAACCGGCCAGGGAACCCTCACCGCCAATTTCACCGACGCCACCAACGCCGGCAACCTCAACATCCTCGGCTGGTTCTGGGATTTCGGCGACGGAACCACCAGCACCGCCCAGAACCCCTCGCATACCTTCGGCGCCATCGGCAGCTACGATGTCGCCCTCACCGTGACCACCGCCCTCGGCGATCACACGGAAACCCGCGAAGCCTTCATTCAGGTCGGCCCAATCGTCGATTTCAAGGCCGACGCCGTTCGCGGCGAGGGGACGCTGAACGTCACGTTTTCCGATCAGACCCAGGCCGGTTCGCTCGAAATCGAAGCCTGGGCCTGGGACTTCGGCGACGGCATGGTCAGCAACGAGCAGAACCCGGCCCACGAATACATGCCCGGGCTCTATTCCGTCGGCTTGACCGTCACCACCAGCCAGGGCGACACCACGACCGTCAAGGAAGACCTGATCCTCGTCGCCCCGCGCGTGACCCTCGACTTCGTGCAGCAATCCGGCCCCGCGCCCTTCGAAGCCTCGCTCCTCGACATCACCATGCCCGGCAACTTCGAAGTGCAGGGCTGGCTGTGGAACCTCGGCGACGGCAACACGAGCGAGGAAAGGAATCCGGTCCACGTATACGAAGAGCCCGGCACGTACACCGTCACCCTCACGATCATCACCAACGGCGGCGAATTCTCCAGAACCGAGCCCAACTTCATCACCGCCTTGCGCGGCCCCACCGCCGCATTCACCCACCAGGTCGCCCGCGGCGGAAACCCCGCAGACCCCGTCACCGTCACCTTCACCAACATGTCCCTCCCCGGCGACTCGCCCATCCTCAACCAGACCTGGGAATTCGGCGAATCCGCCATCGCCGACGACGAACTCGCGATGGAAGAAAACCCCGTCGTCGTCTACCCCGGAACCGCCTTCGACACCATCCCCCAAAACGTCTCGCTCACCGTCCGCACCTTCATCGCCGCCGACACCCTCCTCCGAGAGAACCTCTTCGGAGCACCCGCCGCGAAATCCACCCTCGCACCCGACCTGCTGGATGCCGCCGATCTGACACAGATCACGGCAGACGTGTCGGGCGACGTGTGGGTGGCCGGAAACATTGAAGCGGACAAGGAAATGCGCGCCATCCTCGCGCGCCTGAACCCGAACGCTGATCAACGCTGGGGCGTCGAATTCAACCTGGAGGGTACGCTCGAAATCGCGGGTCTTCACGCACCCGGCGATGGCACGGTGCTCGCCGCGGGTACGTGGATGTTGGACGGCGCAGCCGCCATCTACCTCGCACACTTCGACGCCTTTGGGGAGGCAATTTGGGAGACCGTCTACACCGGCGCGGAGCGCTACCGCGCCACGGGCCTCACAATGCTTGCGGACGGTACGGTCGTAGTGGCGGGCTACACGCCGGCGGACGACAATGGCGTGGCGCCACTTTTCCTGCTCACGTGCAATGCGAACGGCAGCGGGATGGCCCGTCAGGCGACGGAACTCACCGCGGCGACAGACCGAACGCCCATCGTAGCGGCAGACGCCAACAAGCTGTATGTGGCGTACGCTACGCCCGACGGTACCGTGCTTGCGCGACACGAAATCGGGAGCGCAGGTGTAGCGTCTACCTTGGGACGGGTTCCCGGTACGCCCCAAAACGTGGGATGGAACAGCGCAACAGCCACGGCCCTCGCCGCGACCAAACTCGACACGGCAATCCGCATCTACGCAGTAACCGGCGGCGGCATCCCCACGGAGCTTCTCGCCCTGCCACAAAACACCCCGGTGGCCTTGATTTCCGACGGCCCGGACGCCGGCATCGCCTGGCTCCATCGCGACGAAACAACCGGCCACTGGACCCAACAAAGACAAGCCATATCAGGAGGTTAGGCATCCCTGCCTGACCCAGCAAGCGCGATGGCGCTAACGAATCAACGTGGCCACTGGAACGACAACCGTGGCCGCTTCACCACCCAGACACCTGGGCGCCGCCGGCGGAAACCCGCGGGCCCGATCATTTGTCGAAACACGGGCAATCCGGCTACAATCTACGCAGGGGACAACACATTCGGAGCCCACCCGTGACCGAGCGCCAGCTAGTGAGCATGCACGACGACCTCAGCGATGCTATCGCCAACATTGCCGACGGCGAACCGGTGCTCTTGCGTCACGGAACCGAACCCGTGGGCGCCTTGGTCTCCATTGCGGATCTCCGACTACTCGAACAGTACTGGGAGGAGCGGGAGAATCGCATCGATCTGGATGCCATACGCGAAGTGAAGGCCGAGATCGCGCAAAAAGGCACGGTGCCCTGGGAGACCGTCAAAGACGCACTCCAGACCGAGGCCGAGTAAGTCCCCTACACCGTCAGTGTGGCGAAAAGCGCGCAACGCGCTTTGGCCCGACTTCCCAAGTCAATTCAGGCGCGGATCGTAGAGCGCATTGACGCCGTGGAAAACGAACCGCGCCCGCCCACTGCAACCAATGTTGTCGGTGCGCCCAACACCTACCGCATCCGCGTCGGCGACTACCGCATCGTATACGAAATCCAGGATGCGGTCCTCATTGTACTTGTTATCCGTGTGGGACACCGCCGGGAAGTATACCGCGACCGCTAATTGTGGCGACCATGACGCAATTACCGGTGAGCTGGCGGGAATGATTGTCATGGGCGCCGCCGGCGGAAACGTATTGGGACGATCGGAATTGAGTCGCGATACCCGGACCATCAGGGGAACAGGCCCCGCAATTCCTCAGCCCCCGGGCAGCGCCCGTACTCGCACAGTTCGAAAAGTTCCGCGTAGGTGACGTCGTCGCCCGCCGCGCCATAGGCCGCGCGCAGCGCCGCGCGGGCCGGTTCGCTCTGCGCCGGCTTCTGGAGGTAGGGCGCCCATTCCGCCTTCAACCACGCCAGGCGTCCCGCCGCGTCCGCCGGGGGCGCAGTCGCCGATCGCATGATCCACGGAAGCCACTCGTAGAACTGCGAGTCCATCGCGTCCAGCATGGCCCATTTCGCATCCATGACGTCGTCCACGCTGACCGCCACGTCGGGACGGAAGGGGATGGGGCGGGTAAATTCGTCCATCATGTAGAGGAACACCGGGTTCGTTTCGAGGGCCGGCGTGTCCGGGCAGAAGTGGGGGACCGTTACCATGTAGGCCGCGTCCTGCACCGCCATAGCCGCATACCGGTGATCGGGGTGGTAGTCGTAGGGCCGGTGCGTAATCACGATATCGGCCCGCCACTCGCGGATGATCCGCACCACCGTCCGGCGCAGCTCCATCGTCGGCATGAGCTCGCCATCGTGGATGTCGAGCACGCGCTCCTGGAAGCCGCCGATCACCGCCGATCGCTCCGCTTCGGTGCGCCGCCGGTTCGCCAGCGCGCCACCGCTCATTTCATGGTGCCCGATGTCGCCGTTCGTCATCGAAACCAGCAAGGCGCGATGGCCCGCCCGGCTCCACTTGATCAGCGTTCCCCCCGCGTACACCTCGCCGTCGTCCGGATGGGCCCCGAAACAAACAATATTCATCAGGATTCCGCGGGCGCCGGGGCGTCGGTTGCGGGCGCGTCGGCGGCCGGCTCGCCGGGCGCCGCCTCCCCGGTTTCCGTCGGGGCCGCTTCCGTTGCATCGTCCGAGGGCTCCGCGGGCGCGTCAGCGGCCTCCTCCGCCGGAGGCGCGGTCGGCGCTTCGCCGGGCTCGTAATTGATGCGGAGCGGATTGCTGCGCAAGACGCCCCGATCCTCGATCGACCCCTGGAAATTGGCCAGGTCCACCGTGGCGGGATCCGTGCCGCGCGGCACAAACGCAATGTCCATTTCCGCGTAGAGCAACATGGTTTCGGGCAGGGCGTCCAGGCCCTGGACCGCGTCCGCCTCGAAATGCTGCGGCGGGAATTCCCCCCCGGCCATCCGCTTGCGGACCGAAGCGTTCTCGTCGAAAACAGTGGCGAACGTCGCGATCACATCCTTGCGATCCGGCGCGATTTCGCGGATCAGGCGGCCCTGCGCCACCACAATGCGATTCGGGAACTCAAGCTGGGTCTTCAGATCGATGTCAAGCGGAAGCGCGGCCGGCTTCGCGCCTTCCACGGTAACCGTGACCAGATTGAGCCTCTGGAGCTGGCTGCGCATCTCATTCGCGCTGACCCCGGCCGGGGCCGCAGCCGGCACGTTCAACTCAAAATCAACCTTCGCTTCAAGGTCGCCCACCGTCAACTCGGGCGTTGACTCGGACGGGGGAATGTAGGGGATATCATCCATCGCGGATTCCCCGGGTTGCGGGGACGGCGTCGCCTGCCGGGATTCTCCACCGCATCCAACGAGAAACAATACGCCAGTCGCCAGGATGGCCAGGTACTTCATGTGCTGCATCTCCTGAAAAGCCGCCCGAACACGCGGATCGTTAAGGCAGCATAGAACCACAAAGCGCCCGCGCCGCGCAAGTTATGGCGGCCCGCCCGTCCCTGCGCCGCAGCCGCAACAGGATCGCGAACGTCCCTCATAAGGAGGTCAGGCATTCCCTGACCCGCAACCTCCCGCGCCCCGTCCGATTCCCCTCGCGCTTCGGCACGCTACCCGACGTACGCAACGCCCGTCCACGTATCGAACACTGCCCCAAGTCCTCCATCATTTCCTCATTCGCGTCAAATCGCGTCCATTCACGGTTTCCCCTCCCCGCTCCGCCCGTCAGGAGCCCGAGTCCCGGGAAGATCCATTCTCCTCGTCGTTGGAAGCGCCGCCGCCCGTCCCGTTGGGGTTCCTCCGCAACGCGCGCCGGAACTCCTCGCTGCCCAACGTCTCGTCGAAGAGCGCCTTCTCCTCCCGCAGGTACATCAGGCGAATGAAACGCATGTCGAGCAGCACCATGTAGAACGTCACGAGAAGTGACAGCGTGAAGACGCCCCAGTACACCGCCAGGCCTGGAAGCGGCAGACCGGTTACCCCCGGCTTCGTCCCATACCACGCCAGGACACAGCAAACCCCGAGCGCAACAAGCCCAACCGTGCGCCAGGTTCGCTGGGATATCGGCAGATCCCGCATCTTACTTATACGGCACCCACACGCGCTCTTCGTACGTCTCGCCGGACGGCGTGCGAACAATCCGCACATCGTAGTGGCCGTGCTGCGTGCGCGCCGGCGCGGCGGAAGGCTGTGGGTGCGAGTATTGGTTCTGCGGGTAGCTCCGTTGCCGGCGCTCATCCACCTGATCGCCCACAATCGCCCCCGTAATGGCGCCCACGCCCGCGCCAATCAGTGCGCCTTCGCCCTGGCGGCCGGACTGGTGCCCGATGATCGCCCCGGTGCCCGCGCCAAGCAGGCCGCCAAGCACCGCGCCATCCTGCGTCGGGGTCGTGTTGCATCCCGCCAGGATCAACGCCAATGGTGTGAAAGCTGCGATTAACCGTTTTTTCATGCGAAAACCTGCCTTTCGACCGGCGCAGCAACGCGCATGCGCCGGTTCCTTCACTAACCAGTGTACCATCGGGACGCCCATTTGTCATGGACGCCGCTGTACACAGGACGCGCGCGCCACCGCACTATTCAAACAATCGGCTTGCGCCCGCGACCGCCGCGGGCTATCATGGAACGCATGAGCGAGCCCTACGCACCCTTGCGCAATATCGACGCCGCCCCCCTGGAGCACGATGGCGACACCTTCATCGCCATGAGCGACCCCTCCGGCTACGTGGAAGATCAGTTGGTCCTGACGCCCGCCGCCTTCTTCATCGCCGCCATGCTCGACGGGCGAAACACCCGGCCCGACATCCAGCGGGCCTTCAAGGCGCAGTTCAACGCGAATGTCGGCCCCGATCAGGTCGACGAGGTCGTCGCCTACCTTGACGACCATGGTTTCCTCTACAACCGCCAGTTCGAAGCCATCCGCGCCCGGGTGGACCGGGATTTCGGCGCGTCGGATACCCGGCCCGCCTACTTCGCCGGGCGGGCCTACCCGTCCGCGCCGGAGGAGCTCCGTTCCTTCATCGATGGCTTCTTCACGGCCGAAAGCGGGCCCGGGGAAGTGCCCGCCGCGTCCAATGGCGGCGCCCACCTCCGCGGCCTGATCGTCCCGCATATCGATTTCCAACGGGGCCGCGCCGGTTACGCCCACGGATACGCCGCCCTCTTCCAGCAGGGACGGCCCGATGTCGTGTTCGTCTTCGGTGTGGCCCACGCGGGCGCTTCGACCCCCGTCGTGCTGACGCGAAAGCATTTCGCCACCCCCTTCGGCCCACTCGAAACCGACCAGGAAATCGTCGATCAACTCGCCGCCGCCTGCGATTTCGATCCCTTCGCCGACGAGACCGTCCACCGCACGGAGCATTCCGTCGAATTCCAGGCCGTCATGCTCGCCTACCACTACGGCCCCGCGGTAAAGATCGTCCCCGTCCTCTGCGCCGCGTTTCTCGACGATCCCGGAGCCGGCACGCCCGAGGGCAATGCTCCGCTGGAGAAGTTCCTCGACGCCTGCCGCGAAATCGCCGCCGCGCCCGGGCGCAATGTCGCCGTGATCGCTGGCGCCGACCTGGCCCATGTGGGGCGGCGCTTCGGCGACCCCTTCGATATCGACGACGGCGTCATCCAGGACGTTTCCTCGCGGGACCACGAGGATCTCGGGCACATCACCGGCGGCATCGATCCCGCCGGCTTCTACGCCTCCGTCATGAAGGACCGTAACCGCCGCAACGTCTGCGGGCTCAACTGCATCTACGCCACCCTCAAGGCGCTCGACGGCACGGTCTCCGGCGGCGCAATGCGCCACTACGGCTACGCCCCGGACCCCGCCGGCGGCATCGTCTCCTTCGCCAGCATCGCGCTCGAATAGGCGCGCCGCCCCCGCGTCACGGATCGGCCTCGATATGGGCAGTGAACAGCCAACACGACCCCGGATTCGCCTGATAGCATACGGGCTCATCGCATGCTTCTCGGCCGCGCTCATCGCGTCGCTCGAAATCGCGGGCTGGTGCTACCTCCGCGCCGAAGGCGTGGACACCGACCGGCTCTTCTGGGCGCGCGGCGGCATACAGGAGGCGGCGGGCCTCTTCGATACCCGCGACAGCTTCGCCTCCCTCGACCCACTCCTCAGCCACGCGCACAACCGCCAGAAACTCGAAGAACTCGGCCTGCGCCACCTTCCCGGATTCGTCATCTATGGCGAGGCCGACAATGAACACGCGCTGACCGTGGTCGCGCTGGGCGGCTCGACCACCGATCCCCTCGTGGAAGAAAACTGGCCCAGGATGCTCGCCAATCAGTTCGCCGCCGCGGGAATCCCCGCCCGCGTATACAACGGCGGCGTCGCGGGCTACTCGTCGAGCCAGGAACTCCTCAAGCTCCTCCGCGATGTGCTGCCCCTCGATCCCGACCTCGTGATCTCGCTCAACGGCGTCAACGATATCGGCTATCTCCACGCCGTGCCGGACCATCCCATGATCCACCCCTACCAGCGGCGCGTGCTCGCCAGTCTCGCCGGTGATCGCCCGCTCTCCATACCGCTGCTCCCCAACGCCGTGCGCGCGGCCCTGCGCCTCGCCGGCGGCAACGCGGCCCCCGGCATGAACTGGGGCACACCCGTGGATGCGCCGCCCCACGACCAGTGGCTGCGAAACGTCCGCGCCATGCACGCCGCCGCCGGGGAATTTGGCGTGCCCTACCTGTGCGTGCTCCAGCCCATTTTAGGCTTCGGGCACTACGAGGCGTCGCCCGAGGAAAGGGCGATGCTGGACGAAACCGCCGCCCAGCACGCCCCCCGCCGCGACTACATCGCCGACATGCAAGCCTTCTACCGCAACGCGTCGGAGGCGGCCGGCGCATATCCGTTCATCATGGATCTCACCGGCGTGTTCGCCGGCAAGTCCGGTATGTACCGCGATTCCCGCCACCAGACCCCCGCGGGAGTTCGCGTGCTCGCCGAGGCCATCTACGCCCACCTCGAAGCCCGCAATCTGACCGGCAATCGGCCCGCGACGCCCGGGAATCCGTAACACCCGGCGTGGGGGAGATGCGCCGACCGAACTAGGCGGTCCTGCGGGCCCCCGTTTTCCACAAGATACCGTGTTTCAACGGGTTAACTGGCGCTAAATATAGCGTAAGGGTTTGTATTCCCAGGTCCGATTTGCTATACTGGTACATCTTCCAACAACCCGCATTCCCGGGGGCAGTATGATTCGAGGTAAGTACAATGGCTGAAAAAGGTTACGGCGCGGATTCGATTCAGGTGCTGGAGGGTCTGGAGGCCGTCCGCAAGCGTCCCGGTATGTACATCGGCGACACCAACACCCGGGGCCTCCACCACCTGGTCTACGAGGTGGTCGACAACAGCATCGATGAAGCGCTGGCCGGCTATTGTTCCCAGATCAACGTCGCCATTCACATCGACAACAGCATCACCGTTATCGACAATGGCCGCGGCATTCCCGTCGACAGCCACAAGAAGTTCAAGAACAAAAGCGCGCTCGAAGTCGTGCTGACCGTGCTCCACGCGGGCGGAAAGTTCGACAAGGACTCCTACAAGGTCTCCGGCGGCCTCCACGGCGTCGGCGTAAGCTGCGTGAACGCCCTCTCCGCCTGGCTCGAAGCCGAAGTCAAGCGCGACGGACACGTCTGGTTCATGGCCTTCGAACGCGGCAAGCCCAAGGGGCCGCTCGAAAAGCGGGGCAACGCGAAGACGACCGGCACCAAAGTCACCTTCATGCCCGATTCCGAGATCTTCGAGGTCTCGGAATATAACGCCGAAATCCTGCGAAATCGCCTGCGGGAGCTCGCCTTCCTCAACAAGGGCATCAAGATCGTCTTCGAAGACGAGCGCACCACCGATGAGCCCGAGATCATGCAGTATAAGGGCGGCATCATCGAGTACGTCAACTACCTGAACCGGAACAAAGAGCCGCTCCACCGCAAGCCCATCTACCTGGAGGCCGCCCGCGACGATGTCGAGGTCGAGGTGGCCCTGCAATACACCACGGTCTACACCGAAACCCTCTCCACCTTCGCCAACAACATCAACACCCACGAGGGCGGCACGCACCTGAGCGGGTTCCGCGCGGCGCTCACCAAGAGCCTCAACGATTACGGAAAAAAGAACAACCTCCTCAAAAAGGCCAACGCCGCCGTCTCCGGCGAGGACGCCCGCGAGGGCCTCACCGCGATCATCTCGGTCCGCGTGAAGGAGCCGCAGTTCGAAGGCCAGACCAAAACAAAACTGGGCAACAGCGAAATCCAGGGCATCGTCAGTTCCCTCGTCTACGAAGGCCTCCAGACCTACTTCGAGGAAAACCCCACCACCGCAAACCGCATCATCAACAAGACCCTCGAAGCCGCCCGCGCCCGCGAGGCCGCCCGCAAGGCCCGCGACCTCACCCGGCGAAAGGGAGCCCTCGATTCCATCGGACAGGCCGCCAAACTCGCCGACTGCTCCGAGAAAGACCCCGCGCTCTGCGAGATATTCATCGTGGAGGGCGATTCGGCCGGCGGTTCCGCGAAACAGGGGCGCGACCGGCGCTTCCAGGCCATTCTCCCGCTGCGCGGCAAAGTGCTCAATGTGGAGAAGGCCCGCGTTGACAAGATGCTCAGCAACAACGAAATCCGATCCCTCATCACCGCGCTCGGCACCGGATTCGGCGACACCGATTTCGACATCAGCAGGCTCCGCTACCACAAAATCATCATCATGACCGACGCGGACGTCGACGGCGCCCACATTCGCACGCTGCTACTCACCTTCTTCTTCCGCCAGATGCCGGAGCTCATCCGGCGCGGGCACCTCTACATTGCCCAGCCGCCCCTCTTCCAGATCCGAAAGGGCAAGAAGTCCCAGTACGTCAACACCGAAGCCGAATTCGAGCAATTCATCTTCGATGGCGTCCTCGAAAACGTCAAGGTCACCAGCGCAACCTCCAACGGGCGCGGCGTGCAGGAAAAAACGCTGATGCGCGCCTTCCGCGCCGCGCAGGACCGCCGGAAAATGCTGGCCCGCCTGCTGCGCGTTTACGGCGTGCACGAGGAAGCCGTCGTCAAGTGCATGTCGCTGCCGCGCGAGATCCTGACCGACCCCGGCAAGCTCTCCGCGGCGGATCTCGCGGATATCTTCGGCACGGAAGTCGAAATCGTGAATCTTACGCCCGACCAGACAGAGCTCGATGGCCTCGACGGCGCTAACGGCAATGGCAACGGCAAGGCGAAAAAGTCACTCGAGCCCGGCCAGGTCGATCTCGCCTTCCTCAAGAGCCACGAATTCTCCGCCATGCTCACCCACATGGAGCCGCTCGAGGCCCTCGGCGCCGGGCCCTACTCGGTCGAGCCCCGGGGCGGCGACACCAGCGCCGAGCCCTTCACGACCAGTGATATCCTCGATCTCTACGACTACCTCCGGACCACCGGCGAAAAAGGGTTCCACATTCAGCGCTACAAGGGTCTCGGCGAAATGAATCCCGAGCAGCTCCTCGAAACCACCATGGACCCCGAAAACCGCACCCTGCTCAAAGTCATGGCCGACGACGAAATCGCCGCGAGCGAAATGTTCGTCACCCTCATGGGCGACCTCGTCGAGCCCCGAAAGGAATTCATCGAAAAACACGCCGCGGAAGTCCAGAACCTGGATATCTAGGCGCCCAACGCGGCGCGAACTCGGGTCAGTTGAATCAAATGCCAAACAGCCGTCTGAAGCAGCGCGCGGGAATAGCGCCACCCACTCCGGTACATCGCGAGGAAGCGCGGCAAATGTAGGATAGCCGTCCCGGCTGTCCAACGCGCCAAATGCGCAAAGGATCGCGGACATTCCTGTCCGCGGCAAAGCCGCCTTCGCTACCAGCGGACGCCCTGGAAATCGTCCGGTGTCCGCAAGAAAGTAGGATAGCCGTCCCGGCTGTCCACCGCGCCAAAAGCGCAAAGGATCGCGGACATTCCGCGGCAAAGCCACCTCGGTTGCCGGAAGGCGCCCTGGCAACCGCCCGGTGCTTTAGCCACGCAGTGGCGACATACCGTAGCCCAGCGGCGAGCGAAGCGAGTCCTGGGTTAGTGGTCCCCAACGATAGAGCCCCAGCGGGGCGGCATAGGAGAGAATCGTTACAGAACTTGCCCCCCGGGCCCGCTCGACGGTAGGAGATAGAAATGAGCTATATGCAAGACACTTCGCCGGATGCGGAGCGCGTCTACTACGATCTGCTCGCCCGAATGACACCGGAGCAGCGACTCCTTCGGGCCAGCCGTTTTTCAGGGCGCATGCGTTCGATTCTTCTCGAATCCATTCAAGCGCAACATCCCGAATACTCGGATCGCGAGGTGCGCATGGAGTACTTTCGGCGGATTATGACCGAGAGCGAATTCACATCATTCGCCGCGGGGTTTCCGTGAATGTTGAGGACGAAAAGGGCCTCACACGCATTACCATCGAAGCCCTCGAACAATTGCGGATTCCGTACATGGTTACGGGTTCCGTCGCGTCGTTCATCTACGGTGAGCCGCGCGTTACATACGACATAGACATTGTAATCAATCCGTCAAGCGAAGCGTTTCACGCATTGCTCGATGTACTGGAACCGCACGCGTATGTATCGCGTGAGGCCGCCATGGACGCCTTTCGTCGCCGGCAAATGTTTAATGCGATTGGCTTTGAAACGGCCGAAAAAGTGGATCTCATCCTCTTGAGGGACCGGCCCTACAGCACCGCCGCATTCGACCGGCGCCGGCGAATGGCGCTCAAGACAATGTCCTTTATGGTCTCCACGCCTGAGGATTCGGTCCTGAGCAAATTGTCGTGGGCAAGGCGCGGTGGCTCCGAGCGGCAGCTGCGCGATGTCTACGGGATTTTGAGGAACAAACTGGCGGAGCTCGATTGGGACTACCTCGAACGATGGGCGGCCGAGTTGGCCGTAAGTTCGTCGCTGGCTGAACTGCGGGCCCAGGCCGAGCAAGACAATAAAAGAGAATAAGCGCCGCGCAACGTGACCGCAAGGAAAACGAATGAATACCGAAAAAGACATCAGGCCCATGGCCATCGAGCAGGAGATGCAGAAGTCCTTCATGGAGTACTCCATGAGCGTCATCGTCAGCCGCGCGCTGCCGGACGTGCGCGACGGACTCAAGCCGGTGCACCGCCGCATCCTCTACGTCATGCAGGAGCTCAGCCTGACACACGGGCGCCCCTTCCGCAAGTGCGCGTCCATCGTCGGTGACGCCCTCGGCAAGTATCACCCCCACGGCGACTCGTCGGTCTACGACGCGCTGGTCCGCATGGCCCAGGAGTGGAACATGCGTTACCCGCTCGTGGACAGCCAGGGCAACTTCGGCTCCATCGACGGCGACAACGCGGCGGCCTACCGGTACACCGAGGCGCGCATGGAGTCGATCACGGCGGAGATGATGGGGGATCTGGACAAAGAAACCGTGGACATGCAGGACAACTTCGACCAGCGCCTGCAAGAGCCCACCGTGCTCCCGTCCGCCTTCCCCAACCTCCTCGTGAACGGTTCCTACGGCATTGCCGTCGGCATGGCCACCAGCTGCCCGCCCCACAACCTCACCGAGGTCTGCAACGCGATCATCCACTTCATCGAGCATCCGAAGTCCACCCCCGACCAGCTCATGAAGTTCATCTCCGGACCGGATTTCCCCACCGGCGGCGTGATCCTCGGGCGCAAGGGCATCAAAGAGGCCTACCGCACCGGGCGCGGGCGCCTCAAGGTGCGCGGCCGCGTCGCCGTCGAAACCAAGAAGGAAGGCGGCCAGGGCAAGCAGAGCATCATCATCCAGGAAATCCCCTACCAGGTAAACAAGACCCGCCTCATCGAGTCTATCGCCGACCTCGTTCGCAGCAAGACCGTCGAAGGCATCACCGACCTGCGCGACGAGTCCGACAAGGACGGCATGCGCATCGTCATCGAGCTGCGCCGCGGGGAAGAGCCCGAAGTCGTGCTCAACCAACTCTACAAGCACACCCAGCTTCAGGCCACCGCCAGCATCATCTTCCTGGCGCTCGTAAACAACACCCCGCGCGTCCTGAACCTGGCCGAACTTATCCACTACTACGTCGAGCACCGCGCCGAAATCGTCGAGCGCCGCAGCCGCTTCTTGCTCGCCAAGGCCGAGGACCGCGCCCACATCCTTGAAGGCCTGCTCAAAGCCATCGACAACATCGATGAGATCATCAAGATCATCCGCGCGTCAAGCGACCGCGACGATGCCCGCGAAAAGTTGATGGCCCGCTTCGAATTCTCCATCCCGCAGGCCAACGCCATCCTCGCCATGCGCCTCCGCCAGCTGACCGGCCTCGAGCGCGAGGAGTTGCAGAACGAATACGCCGAGCTCCTCAAGGAGATCGAGCGCCTGCAAAACATCCTGTCGAGCCACCGCAACATCCTCAACGTCGTGCGCGACGAAATAACCGCAGTCCGGGACAAACACGGCGACGAGCGCCGCACCGACATCATCGAGGACGAAGGCGAGTTCAATATCGAAGACCTCATTGCCGACGAAAACATGGTGGTGACCGTCTCCAACCAGGGCTACATCAAGCGGCTCCCCGTCAGCACCTACCGCAAGCAGAAACGCGGCGGAAAGGGCGTTTCCGGCGGCGACGTGAAAGAGGACGACTTCGTCAAGGACCTCTTCATCGCCTCCGCGCACCAGTACATGCTCTTCTTCACCAACCTCGGCCGCGTCTACTGGCGCAAGGTGCACGAGCTTCCCAAAATGAGCCGCACCGCCCGCGGCCGCGCCATGGTCAACCTCCTCAGCCTCGCGAACGATGAAATCGTTACCGCCTTCCTCGCCGTACGCGACCTCAACGAGGAGGACAAGTTCGTCTTCATGGTCACCAAGAAGGGCGTCGTCAAAAAGACCTCGCTCAAGGCCTACAGCAACCCCCGCACCACCGGGATTATCGCGCTCGGCCTCAACGACGGCGACGAACTCATGGACGTGCAGCTCACCTCCGGCGACGACAACGTCCTTATCGCAACCTACAAGGGCATGGCCATCCGCTTCCCCGAAAAGGACGCCCGCCCCATGGGCCGCACCGCCAGCGGCGTTATCGGCATCCGCCTCGCCGACGATGACTACGTCGTCGGCATGTCCCTCGCCCGCGACGAAAGCACCGTCCTCAGCGTCACCGAAAACGGCTACGGAAAGCGGACCCAGGTCGGCGAATACCGCCTCCAGCACCGCGGCGGACAGGGCATCATCAATATCAAGACCACCGACCGAAACGGCAACGTGGTCAGCATGATGACCGTCGACGACAGCGATGAACTCGTGCTCGTCGCGACCGACGGCATCGTCATTCGCACCTCCGTCAAGGACATCCGGACCATCGGCCGCAACACCCAGGGCGTCCGCATCATGAAGCCGCAGGAGGGGGCCGTCGTAAGCGCCGTCGCCAAGGCTGTCGCCGAGGAACAGGAAGACGAGGTCGCCGAAGCCGGCGCGCCGGATGTAGAAGATGTCACGGCGGAGGACGCCGGCGATACCGGCGCCGCGGAGACCGACGACAGCGAAGAATAGAAACCAGTCGGCGGGGCCCCGTGCGGGCCCCGCGGGAGATAGCCGGTGAAGTTCAGGCGTGTGCTGAAGTGGGTCCTGATCCCGGTGCTCGCGCTCCTCGCCATACCCGTGCTCGGCCTCGCCTTCGTCTGGGGAGCCTACCGCGTCACCGTCGCCGCGAAACCGGGCGGACTCGACACCGGCATCGCCCCCGGCGCGCTGGGCGCGGAGGTTGACCCCTTCATCGCCACCGGCGGCGTCTCCTGGATGTGCGGGCACAACTCGCCCGCCGCTACCGTGCCCTTCGGCATGGTGCGCCTCGCCCCAGACACCGCCTCGCTCTTCACCAACCAGCAGGGCCTCAACCGCTCGGGCTACTTCTACGGCGACAACAAAATCCTCGGATTCAGCCACACCCGGCTCCTCGGCGCGGACGCCCTGGAAGGCGGCGTCTTCCGCATCCTGCCCGCGACCGAACCCCTGGCGGGCGGCGCCCCGGAGGACGAACGCTTCGCGCGCTTCTCCCACCGCCAGGAAACCGCCTTCCCCGGCTACTACGCCGTGCGCCTGCCCCGCGACAACATTCTCGCCGAACTCACCGCCACGGCGCGCACCGGCGTGCACCGATACACCTTCCCGCCCGGCGCGACGCCGCACCTCATGCTCGACGCCACCAGCACGATCGCCGATCGCCGCAGCGAACGCGGGCGCATCACCATTCACCCCGACCGGCGGCGAGTGGAAGGCTCCGTACGGATCTTTGGTTCCTTTTCCGGTCGCTACGGCGGGCTCGATGTCTATTTCGTCGCGGAATTCAGCGCGCCATTCGAATCCTACGGCGTCTGGAGCGGCAACGTATTCCAGCCGGGCGAACGCGCCGCCGAGGGCGACAGCGCCGGCGCCGATCTGGGCTTCGCCGCATCGGACTCGGCACAGGCCGTCGAAGTGCGCCTCGCGTTATCGTATGTGAGCGTCGAGAACGCCCGCGAAAATCTCGACGCCGAAGCCCTGGGCAAGTCCTTTGAAAGCATCTACGCGGAAGCCCGCGACCGCTGGGAGGAACGCCTCGGGCGAATCCGGATCGAGGGCGGAACGGAAAGCCAGCGCCGCATCTTCTACACCGCCCTCTACCGGGCCTTCCAGATGCCCACCACCTTCAACGACGTGAACGGCGAGTACACCGGCTTCGACAAGGCCGTCCACACCGTCGAGGAGGGCGCGACCTACTACACCGATATGTCCCTATGGGACTCCTTCCGGACCGTCCACCCGCTCTATAACCTCATCGCGCGCGGGGATCAGCGCGACATGATGGCCTCTCTCGTCGCCATGGGAAAGGCCGGCGGATCCCTCCCGCGTTGGCCTTCCGGAGCCGGCTACACCAACTGCATGTTCGGCACGCCCGCCGACATTGCCGTCTCCGAGGCCTGGCTCAAGGGCGTGCGCGACTTCGACATCGAAGCGGCCTACGAAATGATGCGCCGGACCGCTACCACGGGCCCCCCGGAGGGGACGCGCTTCCGCGGGCGCGAGGGGCTCGCCGAGTATCGCGCGCACGGATACTGTCCCTCCGACGTGATGTCCGAATCCGTGTCCGCAACCCTGGAATACGCCTGGTGTGATCACGCGCTCTCGCTCCTGGCCGCCGATCTCGGCCGCGCCGAGGACGCCGCGCTCTTCGCGAAAGGCGCCCACGCCTACAGGAATCTCTGGGACCCCGATCGCCAATTCTTCGTGCCCCGGGATTCGACCGGTTCCTTCGCCGAAGTGTTCGACCCGCTCGTGCTCAGCTACACCGACTCCGGCCGGAAGTACACCAGGGACTTTGTCGAAGGCAGCCCCATGATGTGGCGCTGGGCCGTTCCCTTCGACGGCGAAGGCCTCGTCGCGCTCTTCCCAAACCCCGAGAAATTTGTCGCGGAACTGGAGGACTACCTCAAAAAGTCGAACCGCGGCGCCGGTAAGTGGCATCCCGGCGTGCACTACTGGCACGGCAACGAGCCCTACTTCCATGCCGCCTACCTCTTCAATGCCGCCGGACGCCCCGACCTGACCGGGAAGTGGGTGCGCCATATCCTCGAGACCAAGTACACCGACGATTACGTTGGCCTCGACGGCAACGACGACGGCGGGACCATGTCGGCCTGGTACGTCTTCAGCGCACTGGGGTTCTACCCGATCGCCGGAACGCCGCGCTACGAAATCGGCGCACCCCTGTTCCCCCGCGCCGCCATCGACCTCGGCAACGGCAGCGAGCTCGTGGTAATCGCCGAAAACGCCGGCCCCGAAAACCCCTTCGTCCAGTCCATTCACCTCAACGGCAAACACCTTCTCGAGACCCACCTGATGCACGACGCCATCGCCGACGGCGGCGAGCTCCGCTTCAAAATGGGACCCCGCCCAGGCGCCATCCCGAAATCGGACGCGCCACAATAGGCTACGCAATACACCATCACACGCCAAGGGACGTACCGCCGCGAAAAAGCCAAACGTCTCCAACACACCCCGCGTCCAACCCAAACACCCCGGTCCACATCCGCAAAACCCCCAACGCGGGGGTACGTCCCGGCCGGAGTCGCAGAAAGGGCGCACCCCGCACATAGCCCGCACCAACCCACCCCCAACCACAACCCCCCAACCGGCGCCGTGCATACCGCAGAGCGCCACGCATCCTCGCGCGATGCGGTACCATGCACCGCCGGTTTCCGTTTGGCCGTCGCAGAAGCCAGAATCCCACACGGAGTCCATCGCGTTGGCGCGGTATCCTCCCCCGTATCATATAACGCTCAGACTATCCATGGTGTTCTGAGCAAAATCACCCGGCGAATTTCGTAATCCGTCGCGGCTCCCAGAAAAACCTCACGTCTTCAAGGTGCGTCAACGTGGCTTAGCCTTTCAGGCTAAGGCGGCGTTTGCGACGGTTTCCAGCAGCCCATCAACGCCACAAAAGCAGACCCGAATTCCCAACGCAAGACACTCCTTCCTTCATTCGTGTCCATTCGCGTTGATTCGCGGTTCAACATTGATTGGTCGCGGCCAGCCGCTGCCCTGCCTTCTTTGTGATCTTTGTGCTCTCTGTGGCTCCCAATCCAATCCCCCGCCCGCATCAACCTCGCATCGCGCCCAGCATCCACCCCCTTGCTCCATGCGCCAATAACAATCTTTCCCCAACTTCTATTCTTCGTACTACGATACGTCAACTTCTTGTTTTTTCTGCAAGTTCTTTCGCTCATGATCCATATAACCAGTTGTTGTAAAAGCATTTACGAAGCTAGAAATCCAGGGAGAATTTCCGGGCCTTTCCGCAAGTTTCATGGTCGAAATTCTTTTCTTGCCCACGGATTACACCGATGACACGGATTGAAGCGACACCCGAACCAAACAAGAAGAAGCAGCCCGCCACCCGATCAACCCCGCTGCAATTCCGATGCTGAACAATCCGAACAGGCCACCTTGGAAACAGCACGCAGCCGCCTGCACACCCCAACGATCGAGACCATGTTCTATCCGTGTCATCCGTGTCATCCGTGGTCAAAAATCCTGATCGCGGCCAGCCGCTTCTCCCGGCGCATTCGTGTGCATTGGTGTCCATTCGTGGTCAAGGATGCGCTCTCGATCATCCACCCAATCCATCTGCGTACAAGAAATCACCCTATGCGCTCTCTGCGTACTCTGCGGTCAAAGCTTCGTCTCTCTTTCTCTTCGTGGTCTTCGTGCCCTTCGTGGTGATCAGTTCTTCGGTTGCGGCCAGAGGCTGCCCCGCGCGAATCCGCGTCCATTCGCGGTTGGAACTCGTCGAATTCCTTCTCTATCCGTGCAATCGATGTAATCCGTGGTCAAAATTCCAGATCGCGGTCAAAGGCCGCGCTGAGTCCATTCACCTCCATTCGCGATTCAATCAAATCTTTTGTGTTCTCTGTGGTCTTTGTGGCTCCCAATTCAATCCCCCCGCGCATCGACCCCGCACCCCGACTCAGATCGCCTCCTTACACACTGGCATGGAGAATTCCCCTTCAAAAAACCTCTTTCTTCGTGGTCTTCGTGCCCTTCGTGGTGATCATTTCTTCGGTCACGGCCAACAGCTGCCCCGCGTCCATTCGCGTCCATTCGCGGTTCAGCTTTCCTCCGCTCTGGTTCCCGCCAAAGGCTGCGTTGAGCTCATTCCGGCTCCATACCCGAACCGGACGCCGCCCCGGGCCCCGATGCGCAATTTGCGCGCCCCCCCCGGCTTCCGGTAACGTAAAGGCGGGTGGGATCACGGGAGCAGTGGTGTCAAAGTGGTTAGCAGTCGCTAGTGCCAACGGCAACGCGATCTGGAGTGTGTCCGTGCGCGCGCTGTACTACCGTACTTCCCAATTAACATCGCGCTCATCCGCGCGACTCGCGCCCGGCGCGCGCGGGGCCGCCGCCAGCCTTTCGCGAACGCTCCTCGTTCCGCTCGCCATCGCCTTTCTCCTCGCGGAGGAGGCCCTCGCCCAAACCACCTATCCCATTCGCCACTACACCCCGGAAAATGGACTTGCCGGCGCCGTCGTGCGCGCTATCGAGCGCACCCCCGACGGCGTGATGTGGTTCGGATGCTGGGGCCGCGGCGTCTCGTCCTACGATGGCCTGAACTGGGCCAGCTTCGGCCTCGAACAGGGCCTGCCCTCCCTTGATGTCCGCGCCCTATGCCTCGACCCCACCGGCCAGCTCTGGGCCGGGACCGCCGGCGGCATCGCCCGCTGGACCGGGGAAAACTGGGAAGCCGTCCAGACCGGCATTGAAGGCATTGACCCGGCGCCCGTGTTCACCGCGATAGCCCACACCGATGGAAGCGTTTGGTTCGGGCTGAAAGGCGGGCGGGTGCTGGTTCACGAGCCCCGGAGCGACGCCGATTCAGGTGGCCGCTGGTCCATACGGCTGGACGCCCGGCCCGAAGCCGAGCCAAGCGCCGTTCGGGCGATCTACCGGCGTTCCGGCGGCCAGATCCTGGTCGGAGGCGATTCCGTGCCGCTTTCGAGATGGCGTGATGGAGCTTGGAGCCAGGAGCCCGGCGACAATCTGCCAAAACGGATCAAGGCAATCGCCGAGACTACGGGCGGGGTGCTTTACGCGGGAAGCGACGATGGCCTGTGGCGTCGCGCGCCGGAAGAATCGGCCTGGACGCTCGTGACCGCGGGGCCCGTCGCGGCGCTCGCGCCGCTGCCGAACAACAGGCTCCTGGTCGGGCGCCGGGAGAAGGTCGTCATACGCGGCCCCGAGCGGGAGGACCCCATCGAGTTGATGAAGGACGGCACCGTTCTGCCCATCCAGGCGCTATGGAGTGGCGGAGTCCCGGAAGAGATCTGGATAGGCACGAAGCTCGGGGTCTTTCGCCTCAGTCCATTCGGCTGGACGCAATACGAAAGCTCCGGCGATGGCGCGCCCCTGGGCGGACCGGCGCTCTACGCCGATCCAGAGACGCCCGCAACAACCGTGGATGTATCGGGCAACATTCTGCGCTTCGAGGATGGCGGATGGCGCGCCGTGGGCAGGCTGCCCGAGGGCGCGTACAGCGCGATCTCTTCGGGCTCCGAACGCACCCTGTGGTTCGTAAAGGCGGGACTGGCCATTCAGTGGGATCCGGAAACGGCCACCGAAAGGCGGCGCATCGGCCTGCCGCCCGGTATCTCCCGCATTCTCCAATCCCGCGCCGGTCCGCTGTTTGCCCACGGGCCACGGAGCTTTCTACGCCACTCGGCGGATGCTTGGATCGAAACCCCGCTGAAGCCGCGCGAGCCCGTTGAGCAGCTGGCTACCGTGCTCGAGACCCGCTCCGGCCAGTTGCTCGTCTCCACCTTGATCGCGCTCGAACTGTGGGACATCGGTGCGGGCGGCGATCTCAACCGCGTCTTCCGGCACGAGTCCGAAGCCAATTTTCGCGGCTTCATCGAAGATCCCGATGGCAGCGTGCTGGTCGGAGCCAACGAGGACGGGATCTACCGCCTCCGCGACGGGGCCTTGGCCATGGAGATCCCGTTCCCCAAAGACCCCGGCGCCCGCGTCGCCACCATGCACCGCGCGCCGGACGGCAAGCTCTGGACGGGCGCCCTCGAGCTCGGGATATCCTGCTACTACAAGGGGCGCTGGCAGTGGTTCGGCCCGCGGTGGGGCTTGCCCAGCGGCGGAGTTCATGTGATCGCCTCCGATCCAGACGGCGTCGTATGGGCCGCCATGCACGATGGCCGCCTGCTCCGTTACATGCAGTCACCCGGAACGCCGCAGACGCGTATTCGCCAGGCGCCGGTTGAAATCCCCCACGACCAGCGCGCGGTCTTCCAGTTTGACGCGCGCGACCCCTGGGATGTAACCGCCCCCGAAGACCTGCTCTATTCCTGGCGCATACGCCCGGCGGACGCCGAAAACGGCGCGCCATGGGCTCCGCTTTCGAGGGAACGCAGCATAATCACCCCGCACCTGGCCAGCGGTTCCTACGTGCTCGAAGTGCGCGCGGCCGACACCGACTTCAACCTGGATCCGACGCCCGCCCAGGCCGCCTTCGCGGTCCTCCCGCCGCTCTGGGCCACTCCCGGTTTCCTCCTGCCCGTCGGGTTGCTCGCGGCGGCAAGCCTCTTCAGTGCGGCCCTGCTCTACCGGAAATACACCCAGTTACAGCTCTCGGAAGCCGACCTCCGCGAAGCAAAGGATCAGGCGGAAGCCGCCAGCCGCGCCAAGAGCCAGTTCCTCGCGCACATTTCCCATGAGATCCGGACACCGATGAACGCGATCCTTGGCC
The DNA here is from genome assembly GCA_019637335.1 of Candidatus Hydrogenedentota bacterium. Classification (NCBI taxonomy): domain Bacteria; kingdom Pseudomonadati; phylum Candidatus Hydrogenedentota; species Candidatus Hydrogenedentota bacterium. Next base: position 148,107 of record JAHBVV010000002.1, read on the forward strand.
ATGTGCAGGTCATGCAGGATACCGAAAACCGAACCCCCGAAGACGAAGCCAATCTCGGCATCATCGCCCGAAGCGGCGACCACCTCCTCGAACTGCTGGACAACGTGCTGGAAATGGCGCGCATCGAAGCCGGCCAGGTCGTCGTGAATCCGAGCGAGTTCGATATTCGTGAAACGGTCTCCGGGCTCATCCAGATGTTCCAGATTCCCTGCAAGTCGCGTAATCTCGTGCTGGCCAGCGAAATCGCCGATTCCGTTCCCCAATGCATCGTCGCCGACCAGGGAAAACTCCGGCAGATTCTGATCAACCTCATCGGAAACGCAATCAAGTTCACGGAAGACGGGTCGGTAACGCTCTCCGTGCGCGCGGAGGAGTCTCCCGGCGCTCCCGGCGCCCGGACGCTCGAACTCGTCGTCGTGGATACGGGCCACGGCATCGACCCCAACGCTATTGAGCGCATCTTTGAACCCTTCGAGCAGGCCGCGCCCGCGCGCAACCGTGGCGGAGCCGGGTTGGGCCTGCCCATCTGCCGGCGCCACGTGGAAGCCATGGGCGGAACTATCGAACTGACGTCGGACCCGGGACAGGGCGCCGTGGTCACCGTCCGCATTCCCGTGCGCGCCGGAACGGCGGAACATCCACAGCCGGGAGCCGCGCCCGCCCCCGAGGCCCGCCCGGCCGGCGGCCCGCCCGTCCGGGTCCTCGTGGTCGACGATATCGAAACCAACCTCAGCCTCATGGAAAAAATGCTCGCCCGGCGCGGATTTGACGTCGTGGCCGTTCCCGGCGGGGCCGAAGCGGTCGAAGAATTCACCCGGCGCCGCCCGGATCTTATCCTCATGGATCGCGCCATGCCCGGCATCGACGGCATCGAGGCGACTCGGCGCATCCGGGCGCTCGAAGGCGGCGGCGAAATTCCCATCATCTTCGTCACCGGGGGCGCACTGGACGAGGAGTGGCGCGAGATCATGGCCAGCGGCGCCACCGACGTCCTGCGCAAGCCGTTCCGCCAGGCGGAACTGTTCGCCCGGATCGCGAAGTACCTGGACACCCGGAGCGGCGTCTGATGCCGGCCGGCGTCGACGGGATGGCGGGCGAACAAGCCGGCGCACCGCGCGCCAGGGAGATTGCCGCGCTGATCGCCTGCCTGGCAGCGGGGATCGCCCTCAACCTCCGGGCCATCGGCGGCGAGGCCGCCTGGTGCGACGAAGCCCTCACCGCCGCATGCCACCCGGCGGACTCCCTCGCCGCCTACCTCGCCTGCGCCTTCGAACGCGACCCCACCATCCGCCTCGCTCCGCTATACCACCTCGTGCAGTACAACTGGTCAGCCCTCTTCGGCGGGAGCCTGCTATCGCTGCGCGCGCTGTCCGTAACGCTCTCCGCCCTGGCCATGCTCCAGCTCTATGCCTTCGCCCGCCAGATCGCGTCGCCCGCCGTCGCCCGCCTCGCCATCCTGATCGCGTCCGCATCCGTGTTCCAGGTCTATTTCGCGCAGGAAGTGCGCGTCTACGCCCTGCTGAACCTGGTCGCGCTCTGCGCCATGGCCGCGTTTCGCGCCGCGGCGCGTGGCGGCTCCGGACGCGCGCTCGCCTGGAACGCCCTCCTGAACGCCATGTTGCTGCTGACACACAGCTTCGCAGTTTTGCTCGTCGCCACCCAGGGAATCCTCATTGCCCTTGGGCTCGCCCCGCGGCGCCGCGCGCTCCGATGGCTCGGCGTCCATCTCCTGCTCGGCGCGGCCTACCCATTCTGGCTATGGGCCATTGGCTACGATTTCGGCGGCCAAACCCTCGCCTACAACGATCGCCCCGCCGGAATGCCGGAGCTCGGCGTCGCGGCGCTCCAGTTCGCCGGCGGGCGCTTCTCCAAGTGGAACCCGGCCCCCGGGCTGCCCGGCGGGATCAACCTGGAGTGGGTCCTGCTCGCCCTCGCGGGCGCCCTCGTGGCGTGGGGCCTATGGGCCAGGTCACGACGCCCCGACGCCTGGATCCTCCTCGCGTGGATGGTGTTGCCCGTGCTGCTCCTGTTCGCCGCCGCATACGTCTGGCGCCCCTGCTTCTTCCCTCGATACGTGCTCTTTTGCGCGGCGCCCCTCGCCCTCATGCTCGCCCTCGCGCTCTGCGCCATCCCCCGCGCCGCGCTGCGCCGAGTCGCCCTGGCCGCGCTCCTGGGCCTCATGCTCTGGCAGAACCTCGCCTTCCAAAGGCCCTTCCGGCCCGACTACACCGCGGCGGCCCGGATAGTCGAGGCCCAGACCAGCGATCACGCCGTCGTGCTCGCCATGAAACCCTTCAACTACATCGCGGCCGAGTACGCCTTCCGAAACGCCCCCGTGACCGTCGAGCGGCACTACGGCATGCGGGAGACCGTCGCCGCCGCCATTGCGCACGCGCGCGCCGGAACTGCCGTGTGGGCCGTGTTCCATCAGTGGGACGACCCCGGGGCCTTCGAAGATCCCGTCGCCGGGGCCGGTCTCATAGCGCGGCGCACAACGCTCGGCGGCGCGCCGCCCCTGGACCTCTACGAAATCCGGCGTCCGTAGCGCGGCGCCCCGGCTACTCCGTCACCCGAACCCGCGCGCCGCCCCCGCGCTTGTACAGCACCTGGTCCGCGCGCAACACCTCCGGCCGTTGCTCGAAAATCGCCTCGAAACCCGGGAAACGCTCCACCGGCTGGTTGCGCTCGTCATACTTGTTAATCAGGTGCATCGTGAGCAGCAGGCGCGCAATCTGGTGCTGGCGCCGATCGCCGTAAAAAATGCCGAAACCGTGCCGGCACGCGTGCGCAAGCACATCGCCGCACGCCTCCGGGCGCGCCGCGTCCGCCGCCGACCACGCAAACAGGTCCATGCCGTCGCTCTCTTCCACCTCTTCCTGGTGGTGCGCGTCATAATCCGCCGCGAACCGTTCGTACAGCGAAACCACCCGGTCAAACCACACGAAAATCGCGCGGTAGCCCTCTTCCTGAAGGTCCACTATGATGCGCGCGTCGTCGATCGAGCCGATCGACTGCGTCGCCATGTAGTGCTCCCGATCCTCGTTGGAATCCGGCACCATCCGCACCCGCATCTTCTCCTGCGGGTCCCCGCAGTTGAAGCTCTCCAGCACCGTCGATACCTCGATCTTCGCCTGCGCGATCAGGCTCGCGTCCACCAGCATTCGCCCCGTAAGCGCGTCCAGCCCCACCGCCCGCTCCAGCGCCGGATCCGGCGCAAACAGATCGATACGCCAGTCAAACCACATGTCGTGGAAGATCGACAACAACTGCGCGCCGCAACCGTCCACCCGCCCGCGCCAGCAGGCGCGCGTCAATTCCGAAAAACGCTTCTCGAAGTGGCCGCGCGTCCGCCGGAACACCTTGTGCGCAAGCACGTGGCGAACCACCAGCATCCGGTCGATCAGCGTCTGCGCGCTGGCCTCCGGACACCCCGCGCACTGCATATACTGCTTGGCCCAGAACCCCCGCCACTCCCGCAGCTGCCGCGCCATCACGCTCCGGGGCGGGCGGCGCAGCGCGTCCAGCGCGCCGCGGCTCACCGCCGCCTGGTTGAGCACCGGGGCCAGCTCCTCGCGGAACTCCTTCGGATTGTCCGCGTACAGCAGCAGCACATCCTCCCGCGGATCGTACAGGTACGACTGGTTCATGTCGCTGATGAGCACATACGGCAGGTTCAGGGCGCGCAGCCCGTTCACCAGCAGCCGTGTCATCCGGCAGAAATCCAGGCCGCGCTCCACCAGCACCGCCGGCGGCTCAAGCTTACCCGGGCGCACAAAAACCGCCGCCACCGTCGCGCCCGAGGCCGCGCGCAACAGAAACGGCACGGAACCGGTGGACTCCACCGTGTCCCCCGGAGAAAAGGGCAGGGGAAGCTCCCACCCAAGCACGCGCAGAAAGTGGCGCGCGCAGTCCTGGAGATCCAGCTCGGGCGATTGCCACGCTTCACACAAAGCCGCGAGTTCGGCGCCGGTGTCCCTCATGGTATTCCGTCTCCCTTCGTCACACTATAGCCACTTGCCTCTATACGCCGCCAGATCACATCGTCCCGGCGGCCCAACAGATCCACGCCATCCACTAGAAACGGCTGGAGCGCTGCATTCTTTTCACCCAACCACGCCACAAACGTGGCGCTCGCCACCACCTCCACCGTATACGGCGGCGCCTCCACCTGACCCGATTGGCCCGCCTTCAACACCACAAGCACACGCGACGCACCGGCGTTCAGAAACGCCAGACGGATCGCCGGATTCACCGCAAGCCGGCTCCGAAGCCGGTCAAAATCGCTCCCCGCCTTTAAGATAATATCGCGCAATTCCGGGTACAACGGAAAATCCATGTCCACCTGGTGGTACGTGCGATTCCCTTCCACATGCCGAAACAAGAACCCAATGCTCACCAGGCGCTCCAGTTCCCGTTGTACCGCGCGTATCGCCAGGCCCGTCGCCTGCTCCAGCTGACGCTGGTAATAGGCGCGCAACGGATCAATCAAAAAGATACGGAGGATCACCACCCGCGCATTCGACGCGAAGAGAGTCGATAGAGTCTTTTCAGTATCTAATTGACTACTAAATACAGTCATTTGCGCGAGATCAGCATTAGCATACACCAAAAACGTCGTAAGAAACTCCCATAACGTGAAGCTAATCATACATCAAGAACCACAAAAATACAAGATATTGTTTTGAATGATCATTTTAGTATCTTTTATGTATACATCTGGTAGTCAGAAGCAACCAAATCGGCTCCAACATTCGCCCAGGGGGACTGGCTCCCGCGAAAAAACCACCCCGGCCGCGAAAGCGCCACCAACCACCCCCAAAATCGCGGGTGCCTGTACCCGCCCCCGGCAGGGGGACTGGCTCCCGCGAAGTATCCACCCCAGCCGCGAAAGCGCCACCAACCACCCCAAAATCGCGGGTGCCTGTACCCGCCCCCAGCAGGGGGACTGGCTCCCGCGAAAAAAACACCCCAGCCGCGAAAGCGCGCCAACCACCCCCAAAATCGCGGGTGCCTGTACCCGCCCCAGCAGGGGGACTGGCTCCCGCGAAAAAACCACCCCAGCCGCGAAAGCGCTACCAACCACCCCCAGAAATCGCGGGTGCCTGTACCCGCCCCAGCAGGGGGACTGGCTCCCGCGAAAAATCCACCCCGGCCGCGAAAGCGCACCAACCACCCCAAAATCGCGGGTGCCTGTACCCGCTCCAAGGGACCCGCTCCCCACCACCTCCCCCCAAAAAACCACCCCCTTGACATTTTCGCGCCCCGCAACGCATCATTTTTTCAGCAGAAGCAGCGACAGCGGGGAATCCAGGCCATGTCACAGGACCCAAGGTTAATTGCCGAAGCGCGCGCCTTGCTCGCGTGCATCCAGGTCACCCGCGATCCCGTCGAACAGAACCGGCTCTGGAACCGCTACTACCGCCTCTCCGACAGCGTCTTCCCCGAGGCCGCGGCCCTGCGCAAGCGCTACCGGAGCCTCCAGGGCGACGCCCGGCGGCGATTCAAGACCGAATACATGGAACTCGTCCGCCGCCTCTGGCGCGCCATGGACCCTGCCGCCGCCTACGAAGGCCCCCTGACGGAGGAGGAAGTCGCCGCGTCCCTCCAGAACCCGCGCGCAAAGCGCCCGCCCGACTACACGCCGCGTACAGCCCGCCGCGGTTCAGCGCCCGCGCTTCGATGGGCCGCGCTGCTCATGCTCCTCGCCGCGCTCGCGGGCGGCGGAATCTGGGCCTGGCAACAGGCGCTCGACCGCGCCGCGCAACCGTCTCCGCCCGTTGCCGCGCAAATACGCCTGCCCGCCGCGCTGCTCGAAGTGCCCGAAGGCGACCCCGCGCCGCCCATCGCAACGCCCGAGGCGTCCCCCGCCCTCCCGGACGAAATCCCCGAGCCCCTCGACGAAATCCCCGAAGCCCGCATCGAAGCCGAGGTCAACGCCGACATCCAGCCCGTGTTCACGCCCATGCCCGATGCGCTGCGCGGCCGCGGCGACCGCCTTTCCAGCCCCGGCGGCGATTTTGAAGATGTATACATCATCGAAGGAAAATCGCAGTATTACGTTCGCCTCCCCGAAACCGGCGGCGTCTCTACGGTCCGGCACGAGGGCGCATCGCTCCAACTCAGTGACGACGCGGCGGCGCGCGACGAACTCCTGGCCCTGTGGAAGGAAAACCGCGAGGCCATCGCCCGCGCGGAGGCCCTCCGCGAAGAAGAAAAGCTCGCGCGGATGGCCGCCGCGCACAAGGCCCTCGAGCATCAGCGCGCGGCCCGCAAGCGGGATCAGGAAGCGGCCGCCTGGCGCGCCCGCGCGGCCGACTGGGCCGCGCTCGCGCCCGGGCAGCGACACACCGCCCGCGTCCGCGCGCACAGCGACTGGCGGGCGATTCAGGGGGACGCCGAGCGGCTGCGCGATCTTTACACCAACATCGCCCGCACCTACGAATACATTGGCGTGGCCGACGCCCGCATGGCCGAGTTAAACCAGGCCTACCGGCGGCTCGCGCGCGATTTCGGTCCGAATATGGACGTGGAGGGCGCGCTGCTCGTCTACGGTTGGGACCGCGAAGACATCCTCAAGCAGCTCGCCGAGTGGGAGCGCGAGTACTACCGCCTTGAGGCGCGGGTCAACGAGAAATATCCGGAATACGAAGCCCGCGTCAACGAAATCGCCCGGCTCGACGAGGCCCTTCCCGAAGACATTCGCGCCGCCGAAGAAGCCGGCTCCTGGGATGCCGGGCCCGCCGGGCCGGGAACCAGCGTCGGCACCGGGTTCATCGTCGCGAAAGGCCATATCCTCACCTGCGCCCATGTCGTCCGGGGCGGGGGGGCCATACGCGTAACCGACACCGGCGGCAACGTCCACGAAGCGCGCATTGTCGCCACCGACGCCGCCAACGACTGGTGCCTGCTGGAAGTCTCCAGCATCCAGGGCGATCCCATCCCCATGGCCCCCGGCACGCCCAATGTCGGCGCAACCATCTACTGCCTCGGCTATCCCCTCGGCGGCATCCGTGACAACAACGACCCCATCGTCGGCAGCGGCAACATCGCCGCAACCAGCCGCATCGACGGCGACCAGCGCTTTCTCCAGATCACCGCGCCCATCAACCCGGGCAACTCCGGCGGCCCCGTACTCGACCAGCAGGGGCGCTGGGTCGGCGTCGTATCGCAAAAACTCAACGACCTCCACAGCCTTCAGACCTCGCAGTCCGTCGCGCAAGGCCTCAACTACGCCCTGAAATCCTCCCACATCGACCCGCTGATTCGAACTCTCAGCCCCGTCAACCTCGCGCGCGGCGGCGGAGGCCACGGAACCATATCCCTCGAACAAATCACAAAAACCGCCTCCCCCTCGATCGTAAAAATCGAAGTGCAATAGCGGCAGGCGTTTCGCCACCCGGAAGCCAAACCAGCACAGGCCCGAACGGAAGCCCCGCCCCTCTAAGCCGACCCCAATCTGACGGCGAACGCCAACGTGGGATAAGCGTCCACGCTTGTCATGCAGCCAGCCCAATTCTCCACAGCACCGTACCCCCAACCGATCCCCTGAGACACCGCGCACACGGACTCAGGCATCCCGCCCGCAGCGCCTCAAGCCGAAACCACCCCAATCACCACCAACCACCCAAAACAAAAACCCCCGGCGCAAATCCCGCACCGGGGGCCTGTTATCGCTCTATCAACCGCCTCAGACGGTCCACGGCGCGCGGTAGTCGCGCGTGAGCCACGCCTTCTCGCCGCCGCGCCACGCGAAGCGCATCCGCTTCGGCTTCCACTTGATCGTCTCGCGGTTATAATACGCCTGGTTCATCAGGTGGCAGCAGATCGCCGTGCGCCCGCCCACAATCTCGTTCGTGATCGGCTTTGTCCGCGCCTGCACGCAGTCAATGAAGTCCTTGATGTGGTTCGTGCTGCGGTACAGCTTCACCTTCGGATCCGACAGGTATTCCTTGTCCACAAACACGATCGCCTGTTCGAGCGACCCGCCATCCTCCCGGCTCGTGAAGCCCGCAATCTTCTCGCCGCCGCGCCAGAACTCGAAGCGCCCGCGGTTGACCTTCACCTCGCCTTCGGACCCGTGGAAGTGCGCGCCGAACCCGCTCTCCACGTGCGTCACCTCGATCCCGTTGCGGTAGCGCATCACCGCGCCATACTGCGCATTCGGATCCTCCGGCGGCGTCACGCGCACCGGCCCGCTGTCGTCCATGTCCAGGCCCCACTGCGCGATGTCCAGGTGGTGCGCGCCCCAGTCGCACACCATGCCGCCGCCATACTCCTTATACAGCCGCCACATCGGGAAGTGGTCGTGCAGCCCGCGCGGGCTGAGCACGGAATTGTAAGGGCGCATCGGCCCCGGCCCGATCCAGCGGTCCCAGTCGAGCCCCGGCTCCATCGGCTCTTCCGGCAGGTCGCACGGGATCCCCGGCGTTCCGAAATTGCAATCCACGTGGCTGATCTTGCCGATCGCGCCATTGCGCACCAGCTCGCACGCCACCCGGAACTCTTCCATCGAACGCTGCATCGATCCCGTCTGCAACACCCGGCCGTATTTCTCCACCGCCTCGATGATCGCCACCGATTCGTGGACATTGTGCGTCAGCGGCTTCTCGCAATACACATCCTTGCCCGACTTCAGCGCCTCGATAACCTGGATCGCGTGCCAGTGATCCGGCGTCGCGATGCACACCGCGTCGATATCGTCGCGCGCGATGAGCTCCATGAAATCATTGTACGCCGCGCATTCCGGCGCGCCCGCTTCCGGGTTGCCCGTGTAATATTCGTTAACCCGCGCCTGCGCGGCCTCGCGGCGCGTCGTGTCCACGTCGCACACCGCCAACGTGCGGCACGCGGGATGGCGCAGGAAATTCTCCATGAGATGCTTGTTCTGCTTGCCCATCCCGATGAAGCCCAGGCCGATGCGCGCGTTTGGCTTTACCTCGGCGGCCCGAATACTGGAAGGGAGGATGAAGGGCGCCGCCGAAAGGGCGGTCGCGGCCTTCAAAAAGGTTCTGCGGCTGGTCTTCATGTGCGTTTCCTTGTTGGCGCGGGGAGCGCGCGGGCCCCGATCGGGGCATGCCGCCGGGATCGCTATCCGTGGCATATGCGGTGGATGGCCTTCCCGGTGATCGCGGCGCGATACGCCTCCCCAGTTGCGTGTCGTGTTGCATCGCCCCGCATTTAAGCAGACCCGTCCCGGCGAGTCAAACCGGCGCGAACGGGCCACCGGGACCGCGGATCGTCACTCCGCCGCGACCTCCGCCAGATAGGCCTTCAGTGCCTCGCGCCAAGGCGGCATGATGTCCAGCCCCTGCGCGCGGGCGTGCGCATTGTCCAGCACCGAATACGCCGGGCGGCGCACGGGCGACTGAAACTCGGCGGACGTCGTGGGAACCAGGTTCGTCTCCGTCCCCGTTTCCTCAAAGATGGCCCGTGCAAAATCAAACCAGGAGCACGATCCCTGGCACGTCGCGTGGTACGTTCCGGGCGCGCCCCGTTCCGCCAGCAGCCGCATCTGCCGAGCCAGCGCCAGCGTATAGGTCGGCGTCGTGATCTCGTCCGTGACCACCTTGACCTCCGGCCGCGTGGACGACAGGTGCAGCATCGTGCCGATGAAATTGCGGCCCCCCTTCGCCCGGCACGCCGACTTACCATAGATCGCCGCCGTCCGCACGACCAGGTGGTCGTCCAGCACCGACGCGATCAGGTGCTCGCCCGCAAGCTTGCTCGCCGCATACACGCTCAGCGGGCGCGGGCAGTCCTCCTCCACAAAGGGGCGCGCGCCGCCATCGCCAAAAACGTAATCCGTGCTCACATGCACCAGCCGCGCGCCCGCCGCCGCGCACGCAACCGCCACGTTGCGCGCGCCCGCCGCGTTCACCGCGAACGCCAGGCCCGGCTCCTGTTCGCACTGGGGAACATTGTGCGCCGCGGCGCAATTGAACACCACATCCGGCTTGACGGCCTCCACGATCAGCGCGCGCGTCGCCGCCGCGTCCGTAATGTCGAGGTGGTGGAAGTCCCCATCGAGATCCGCGCGGTGCAGCGTAACATCCGAAAAAACCCCGCACAGATCCTGGCCAAGCTGGCCTTCGGCGCCAAGTACAAGAACATTCACGCTACGCGTTTCCTTGCCCGTCGGGCGTCGGCGCCGGGAATACGGCGCGGATCAGGTAGTGGGGGGGAGCCTTCCAACTGCTGCCGCGAGTATGCCACAGCCTCTCAAGGACCGGCAACCACAACCCACGCAATCCCAGGGGAACCGTCCGAGCATCGGCATCAGAGGCGCACCGTTCCACCATGCGCCGAGCCACCCTCCACGAATACAGGCAAGATTCTTCTGCGTTCTATGCGCTCTTTGCGGTTCCACAATCACCCCAATCCTTCAACGACCGCCAACGTGGCTTAGCCTTCCAGGCTGAGACAGCGCAAGCGGCGCCATCGAAGGGCCCATCAACGCCACGAACGCACCCTCGGAATCCCACGACAAATCAATCATTCCTTCATTCGTGTCCATTCGCGACTGGAACCCATCGAATCCCGTCTCAATCCGTGCAATCAGTGTAATCCGTGGTCAAAATTCCAGATCTCGGACAAAGGCCGCGCGGAATTCATTCGTCGTTCAAACAAGTCTTTTGTGTTCTCTGTGCTCTTTGTGGCTCCCGATCCAATCCCCCCGCGCATCAACCCCGCACCCCGACTCGGATCAATTCCATATACCTTGGCATGGCCCCCCTTCAAAACCTTCTTCTCTTCGTGGCCTTCGTGCCCTTCGTGGTGATGATTTCTTTGGTCGCGGCCAGAGGCCGGTCTAAGAAAACCGTGCCACGCACCGTCAACGCCGCCAACGCACCCTCGGAATCCCACCACGAACCCATCCTTTCTTCATTCGTGTCCATTCGCGTTCATTCGCGGTTCAACAAATCTCTTATGTTCCCTCTGCTCCCAGTGGCCCCCGATCCGATCCCCCGCGCGCCGCGCGCGTTGACCCCACGCCCCGCCGTGCTATACTTCCGCCAGTTCCAACCCCATTACCCCCACAACCCATGAGCGGAAGGTCCCCGCGTCGTGTCCCTCTCCATTGCCGCGGATTTAAGCTGCCTCGCCTCGCGCCCCATGACCGGCGTCGGCTACTACACCCGCCATCTCTTCGAGTCTCTGCTGCGCGATCAGCCCGGCGTCGACCTGCGCGTCCTGGTCTCCGCCGCGAGGCCCCTCCCGCCGGACCTCGCCGCCTGGCGCCAACGCGCGGCCCGCTACCGCGCCCTGCGCTTCCCAACGCGCTGGAAAAACGCCCTCTGGACAGGACCCGAATGGCCCCCGATGTCCGCGTTGCTCGGCCATACCGATATCGTGCACGGCGCCTTCCACCTCCTGCCGCCGTCGCGTTCCGCCATGCGCGTAGTAACCGTCTTCGACCTGGCCGGGATGCGGCGCGAGAACGTGCACGAGGACGCCGCACTCGCCCTGCACCGCCGCCTCCTCGAACACGCCGCGCCCCGCGCCGGCGCGATCATCGCTATCTCCCACAGCGGCCGCGCGGACGTCATCGAACTGCTCGGCGCGGATCCCGATCGCGTTCACGTCGTTCCCGGCGGGGTCGATCTCGCCGAGTTCGACGCGCCGCTGGACGAGGCGATGCTGGCCGCCCTCAAGGCGCGCCTCGGCATCGATCGCCCCTACCTCATCCACCTGGGGACGCTGGAGCCCCGAAAGAACCTCCCCCGCCTGATCCAGGCCTATGCCCGCCTGCGCGAGCGCCATCCCGATATGCCGCAACTCGTGCTCGCCGGCGGCAAGGGTTGGATGTACGGCCCCATATTCGCCGCGATCGAAGCCAACAAACTCGCGGGCGCCGTAATTTGGACGGACTACCTCCCGCGCGCGGAAGCCGTCACGCTCCTCCGCGGCGCGCTCGGCTGCGCCTATCCATCGCTCTACGAGGGCTTCGGCCTGCCCGCCCTGGAAGCCATGGCCGCGCGCGTTCCCGTCCTCGCCTCGGACGTATCCTCGCTGCCCGAGGTGGTGGGGGAGACCGGCATCCTCGTGGACCCCGTCTCGGAGGAACGCCTCGTGGATGGGCTGGAGCGGCTCGTATTCGACGAAACCGGCCGCGCCGCCCGCATCGCCGCGGCGCGCGCCCGCGCGGAAACCATGACCTGGACCCACAGCGCGCAGGCCCTCCTGGCGGCCTACCGCGCCGTGCTGGATCGCCCATGAGCCGCACGGAGTCCAGCGAAGGACGCCTCGCCCGCGAAACCGCACGCGTCGGCGTCAATGTCGGCATCCTGTTCGCCGCCCGAATCATCGGCATGGCCATGGCCCTCGTCCAAAGCGGGATCGTCTTTCGCGCGCTCTCCCTCGAGGGGCAGGGAGAGTTCGGAGCCGCCCTCGGCTTCGCCTCCGCCTTCACCGTCCCCGCCACCTTCGGAATCCAGCGCCTGCTCGTCCGCGATATCGCGCGAAACCGCGCCATCGCCTGGGACTACGTCTGGACCGGCGTCGTGGCCACCGGCGGCCTGTCCGCCGCATGCCTCGCCGCGATCTGGCTCCTGCGGATGGGCTCCAGCCTCCAGTCCGCCGCCTTCTGGGCCGGCCTCTGGGTCGTGTTTTTCTGGGCCGTGCAGCAGCCCTTCGAATCGCTGCTCATGGCCTACGAGCGCCTCGGACGTATCGCCGCCATGAACGTCGTCGTGGGCGCGCTCAAACTCCTCGCCGTCTACCTCCTGCTCGACTTCCCCGATACCGCAACCGGCGGCGTCGGCGATCCCGTCCATACCGCCACCGCCGCCCGCGCCCATGCCGTCATCGCGCTCGCCCACGGCGCCGGGCTCCTGATCTGCATCGCCCTGGCCATCCAGACCGGCGGCTGGCAGCGCCCGCACCTCCGGCCCCGCGCCGCCCTGGCCCAGATCCGCGCTTCCATGCCATTCGCCGCTGCCATGCTCTTCAGCTGGGTCTACTTCAAGTCCGACATCGTCCTGCTCGAGTGGTTTCGCGGTGCGCGGGAAGCCGGCATCTACGCCCCGCCCCAGCGCCTCATGGAGCCCCTGCTTATGGTCGCGTCCCTCTGGGGAACCGCCGTATTCCCCGCGCTCTGCCGCCTGTCGCACACCGACGAGGCGCACTATGACCACCTCAAGGCCACCTCCCTCCGGCTCGCGCTGCTGCTGGCCTGCCCCATCGGAATGGGCGTGGCCGTCCTCGCCCATCCCATCATGCTCCTCCTGACGGGCGACGAGGCGAACGCCGCCGAATCCGCGCGGGTCCTGCAGCTACTTACCCTCGTCGTGCCGCTCTTCTACTTCAACGGCATCGGCCAGGAATTGCTCTACGCCGCCGGGCGAAACGCCTACACCGTCGCGAGCCTCGCTGCCGCCGCGGCCGTCAGCCTTGCCCTGAATCTCGTCGCCATCCCGCGCTACGGCCTCCTGGGGCTCGTCGCCGTCGCGATCGCCGCGAACTTCACCGTCAGCGCCTGCTACTGGTACGGCATGCGCCGCGACCTGGCCCGGGCGCGCCTCGCCGGCCTCATTCTTCGCTCGCTCTTCGCCTGCGCCATGATGGGGGCCGTGGCCTGGTGGCTCGCCGCCTGGAGCCTCCTGCTCGCGGTCACCGGTGGAGCCGCGGTCTACTTCGCCCTGCACGCCGTTCTCGGCACGCTCGACGCGGACGAACGCGCCATGTTCCGGCACGCCGTCGAGGCGCTCGCGCAGCGTTTCCAGCGCCGCCGGTAAGCACAGCCCGGACCGGACGAGTTCGGCGGCCTCAGTCGCGGTCAAGTCCCGGGCGCTGCGGCGGGGTGGGGCGTTTCGGTCGGTTTGGACCCTGGGGCCGCGCGGGCCGCTCCACGGAAGGGCGTTCCGGTCGTTCTATCCGCGGTCGTTCCACGCGACGCCGGATCTCCCCAATGGGATCGTCTACCTTGAGCGGTGGCAGTTCGGGCGGATCCCCCGGCGGCGGCCACGGTCCCGTCACGTCATCGGGCGCCGAGTCCACCAGATCCGCCAGATGCTGCCGCAATTGCTCGGGATTCTCCAGCAGCCGCGTAATAAACGGCCCATACTCCCGGGCCAGTTCACCGTCCCGCTGGATAAGCCGCTGCCAGTACCGGATCCACGGCGCGGCCTGTTCATTCTCCACAAGATTCAGGTTGCGCAGGTGCCAGAGCCAATACTGCGATGGCTGGCGGTACAGGCGGGCGTCCAGGTTGCTTTGCGCCCCGCCTCCCCCGTCCACCAGCTCCGCCAGTGCGCGCCACCACGGAAAAATGGCCTGGTGCACGCCCGGCGACTGCGCCAGCGCGTCGTAGGCCTCGAAAAGCGCGCGCGTCCAGTCCCGCTCCCGTACGAAAGTGTCATACGCGGGCGTCAGCGCCTCGGGCAGCGGGCGCAGGCCCCGCGGATCTTTCAGAAAGCGCAACGCGATATCCGGGTTCGCACGGAGGTATTGCAGCGCCGGCGCAAGTTCCGGTCGGTGGCGCGCCTGATCCATTTCCGTCCGGATCACGTGCTCCACGGCCTTCCGCAGGGCCGGCGCTTCCGACATGGCGCGGTAAAACGCGTCAAAGCGGAGTTGTGCGGTCGCGTTCCCCGCCAGCGCCTCATCGAAGCGCGCAGCGACCGCGCGCAGGGCCGGGGCGCGGCTCGCCTCCCACCACCCCGTCTCGCTTTCCGCCAGATCCGGCCGCCCCGCAAGCGATCGCAGGTAGCCCAGGTGCTGCGCGCGGAACTCGGGCTGCGCGCCAAGCAGACGCGTTAACGATTCGGGTATCGCCAGCGAGTCGGGGACGGGCGGGCGCGGCGCGGATCCATCGTCAAGCGGAGCCGCCAGCAGGATGCATAGCGCCCAGAACCCGCTCACCCCAGGCCGAGCTCCGCCGCCAGGTCCAGAATCGTGAAGCGATTGCGGAGGTACCGCGATCGCGCAAGCGCGTTGTCATATTCCACCCGCGAAATCGAGAGATCATCCGGCGTGACCGGCCCGCCGCACGCGCGGATGCACTCCGAAACGACGCCGGCGGGCTGCAACTCCCGCGCCGTTTCGTTTCGAAGCCGATCATGCATCGATTGAAACGCCGCAATCTCCCGCAGAAAGGCCTCGCGATCCAGGCGCTTCTCGCGCCACTGCTGCAACACCTCGCGTCCCACCTGGTCTCCCCAGTCCTCCAAAATGACCGCCTCGATATCCGTCTCGGCGGGCTGGGCCTCCCAGAGCGCCTCCGCGTCCAGCAGGCGGGGATCCAGCGCAAGCACGCGCTCCCAAAGGTCCAGCGTGTGTATCGTGGCCACGCCCACCTGCGCCCCGTGCAGGTCCTGGCCCGTATCGTAAAGCGCGTGTTTCATGTCGAGATAGTGCGAGATCAGGTGTTCGCCGCCCGATGCCGGCGCGGACGATCCCGCAATCACCATCCCGAAGCCGCTCAGCAGCAGCGCCTCCATCACCAGCTGAACCCCCTCCGGCTCCCCCTGGCCGATGGCCTCCACTTCGTCGAAAATACGCTCCTGGATCCCTTCATTGAACTCCCGGGGCCGATCGCAATAGTACCCGCCCCGGAGCAGGTGCGCCGCGCGCCAGTCCGCCGCCGAAGAGCACTTCGAAAGAAAATCCGCGACCCCCGCCGCCGTCATCCGCTGCGGCGCCGTCGCCACCACCTCCGGATCGGTAAACACGCCCAGCGCCGGGCGGCACGGCAGCGTGCGCTTCAGCCCGTGCACCTTCAGCGCCACAATCGCCGACGTGTAGCCGTTCATCGAGGCCGCCGTCGGGTAGAGGAGCACGGGCTTATCCTGCTTGCTGCCCGCGTCCTTCGCCAGATCCGAAAGCGATCCCGACCCCACGACCACGTAGAAATCCTGGTGCTGGCCGGACGCCGCCACGATATCCGCCTGCTCCTGCGTCGCCTCCAGCGGATCCGCCGGGTACGTCTTGTCCTTTACCCGCACACCCGCGTTGAAAAGCGCCGCGTGCACCTGTTCCCCCGCCGCGTCCAGCGTGTTCTCGTCCGCCACAAGCAGGCACGTATCCCCGCAACGCTCCCGGGCGAATTCCGCCAGCCGCCGCGCCGCGCCCGGGCCGACCGTGCAACGCTCGATGGGGAGCGCGTGGCGTTCCCCGCAGCGGCAGTCAAATGCGGTTCCGAGGCTGTGCCATCCGAGGGTTTCCATGTGGCGGGTGTTCTCCGGCGGGTTGGTGCGGGCGTAGTATAACAGAAAAAGGCGGGCATAGTTCCGGCCTGGAACAGCCCGCCCCGAAACCCGATTTACTCGAGCGGATCAATGCCGTTCGTCTTACGGAGCGTCTCGATCTTCTTGAGCTTGCGCCATAAGGTGTTCCGGCCTATCCCCAGCACCCGCGCCGCTTTCGCCTGGTTATTCTTGCACCGGCGCAACACCGCGAGAATATGCTGCGATTCCACCTCTTCCAGGCGCTGAAGCCCGGTTTCACGGGCGGCGGAGACCGGTCGCTCCCCCGCGATCGCGTTCAAGGCGCGCTGGACCATTATTCCGGCCTCGCCCGGTTGGAACGGGAGAAATATATAACCATAAACCCCCTCGCGCATCGCCGCCACCGCGCGGCCAATTTCCTCCGACGTGCTCAATACCAGCACAATCGTGTCCGGGCCAACACGCCCCGGAGCCCGTTCTATGTCGTCCGTGATCAGCAGCGAGGCCCCCGCATCCCCATCCACGGTGCGGTGTCCTTCAAGCTCCAGCATCGCCTTCAGGGTGAGACGGTTCGCCGGATCGCCAATGTGTAGTCCAATGAGCGCCATACCTTGAGGCTACACGGAAACGCGCAGAAAGTCCAGCCCCCTGCGGCCCGGTGTACAGAGAGATGAATTGGCCATGAATCGAGTAATATACTATCGGCGTAACCCCGCCCCCTGGATGCCTGGAGCCTCCCCTGATGAAGATCGATAACCCAAGTTCCATGTTGGACCACTTTCTGCGACAGACTCGCGTGCACCACGTCCAATTGAGCGCCATGGCCGACGTAAAGGCCAACATGATGCTCACCGTCGCCTCCGTCGTGCTCACCTTCTCCGTCGGATACCTGACCGACCCCGCATTCCAGTGGGCCGCCTTGATCCTCATCCTGTTCTGCATGGGCACGATTATCGCCGCCATATACACCACCATGCCGCGCGGCGTGACCCCGCCCAAGGGACCCAGGGGTGACATTGCCCGGGATCCGAAGGGGAATCCCCTCTTTTTCGGCACCTTTATCCACCTCTCCTACGAAGAATACTGCGAGTTCATCGAGCATGCCATCAACAACCCGGACGAGTCGGTCGAGCTGATGGTCCGCGAAATCTACACCCTCGGACACTTCCTGGCCTACCGGAAGTACCGCTACCTGCGCTGGGCCTACATGCTCTTCCTGGCCGGCCTGCTGATCAGCGGCTTCGTGCAGGCCCTCTGCGTCACCCTCCAGAATCTCGGCTACGAGATCTGGTTCATTCACCTCGCCCCCCCGCCCGATTCCGGCGCGGCCGGCGGCCTGGCCGAGGGGCCCGCATTGCCGGCCGCCGCCAGCGGAACCAGCACCAGGTAGAGCGGCCACGCAAACCGCCCGCTCATGAACGCCGCCACGGCGCTCCACCCAAACAGCGCGATCATCGGGACCGCGAGCGCCGTCAATACGTGGCGCGTGGCTGGCGGCAGTTCGCCCCGGCGGCGAATTCCCGGCCACGCAAGGATCAGGATGGGAACCAGGGTAAGCAGCACCGTGGCCCACGAGACCGGCCGCGCCAGGTTCGCCCCAAGCCGCTCCCAGCTGGGATACCAGACGTACGGGTGGAGATCCGAGAACCACCACCGCGCCCCGGCCGCCGCCGCAAGCGTCGCGATCGTAATGCCGGTCGCGGCGGGCCAGCATCGGAATTCCCGCCGCAACGCAAGATGGATCCACACCGCCGGAAGCGCGATCAGCGCCGTCTCCCGAACCCAGACCCCGCCCGCGACCACCACCCCCAGCAATAGATACCGCCGCGTCGCCAGTGCCAGCGCCGCCGCAGCCAGTACAAGTAACCCCGCCGAGTCCGTCAGCACCGCGCTGCCGTAATTGAACGTGGGGAAGGAGCACGCCATCACCAGCAGGCCCCGTTGCTGCTCCGCCCGGCCAAACCCCAGCGCGGCCAGATACCGCTGGATGCACACCATCGCCAGCAATAAACTCCCAAGGCTGCACAGCGCCAGCGCCGTATCCGGCGGCAATACCGGCATCCGCGACGCCAGCCACGGCAAGGCCCAGCGGAAAGCGAAAGGCGGCTGGAGCGCCTCCCGAGACACTTCGCCCCCGAAGTACTGCGCCAGCGCAACATAATGCGCGGAATCAGGCGTCGTATGCGCAAAACGCGGAAGCGCCAGCACCGCCGCCAGAACCAGCGGAGCCCATCCGGGCAGCGCCGGTAGCGACCCATTCAAGCCTCGAAAGAACGAAAAGCCGCCTTCCGCCGCAAACAATCCCCGCAACCATGAACGAACACGGATTCCCACAATTCAGATCTCGCCTTGGAACGCAC
This sequence comes from Candidatus Hydrogenedentota bacterium, assembly GCA_019637335.1. Classification (NCBI taxonomy): domain Bacteria; kingdom Pseudomonadati; phylum Candidatus Hydrogenedentota; species Candidatus Hydrogenedentota bacterium. The sequence continues at coordinate 166,630 of JAHBVV010000002.1, forward strand.
GAAACAAACAAACAACGAACATAGTGTCCCATGCTTCGGGCGCCAGGGGAAAGCGCGGCGCATCCCATCGCGATAATCTCGCAACCAAAATCGTCCCTCCGCCGAAGGCGCAACAGTAGGATAGGTCCTCGACGCGCCGGAGGCGGGCGTCCCGCCTGTCTTCCGCGCCCATGGCGCAAAAGTAGGATAGGCGTCCCGCCTGTCCAGCGCCGAAGGCGCCACTCATATCAGCCCGCCCCAACGGCCCGGGCAATTCGAGAATCAGCGCTTCAAAAAACTCCACCCCAGACAACCAGGACCTCAGCCTTTTCTGCCGGAGCCCCCGCCAAAAAAACATCCAACGATCGGCAGATTCCTGCCGTTTGGCGTCATTCCGACAAATTGCTGCCGCCGATCAACGCCAACTCAGATGCCGGTATGCCTTGCCGCCCCGAAACTTTTGACAAGCTATCCGTTTTGCGAGAGAATAAACCAAGACGCGGCGCTTCTCCGCCTCAATCCGAGGGCGATTGCCGCGTTGACATCTGGTGGGTTCTCGCCAAGAAGAATCAACCGCGAGAACTGGGGAACCGTTCCTCAAGCGTGCGAAGGCGCCTGATCACCGGGCGTGTGGAGTATACCTTAATGCGCAGACTATCGAGCGCGATCGGCCTGGCCTTGCTGGGGTTCCTGTTGGCGGGCTGCCCGAGCGGCGGCACGCCGGGCATCCGCCTTACCATCAATCCGCTCTCCATTGAACTGAATATCGGGCAGACGACCACCTTTGCCGTCTCGTCCACCGACAGCACCGATTTCTTCACCTGGCGCACCAGCAACCCCGCCGTCGTCACGGTGGACAACCGCGGCCGCGTTACCGCGGTTGATTCGGGTACCGCGCGGATCACCGCCGTGAGCGGGAGAAGCAACGCCCAGATTTCCGCCAACGTGACCGTGCTCGCCCCGGCGGGGGAGGTCGCTCAGGTCGCCGTGTCTCCCGTCGCCGCCACCATCGCCGTCGGCGATACCTATACCCTGGAGGCGGCCTCGACCCGCGAGGACCCCGAATTTCTCTGGTTTTCCGAAAATGAAGCCGTGGCCACCGTAAGCGCCAACGGCGTCGTGACCGCAGTCGGGCCCGGCGTGGCCGTCGTCAACGCGCGCGGGGCCAGCCCCGCCGAGCGCGCCAGCGCCACAATCACCGTCGTCGAGCCCGCCGTGCATTTCGCCACCGTGCACCCCCTCGGCGCCAACATCCTCGCAGGCGAGACCCTCGCCCTCTCCGCAACCTCCTCCGATCCGCTCGACACCTTCGTCTGGTCGTCAGAAGCCGAATCAACCGCCACCGTCGACGCGAACGGCGTCGTGACCGGTGCGGGCCCCGGCGGCGTCGTCATCAATGCGCGCGGCACAAACAGCGGGGCCACGGCCAGCGCCGTCATCACCGTCACCCGGCCCGTAGCGCATCGCGTCAACGTGTCGCCCGCCACCGTTACCATCGATCAGGGCGACACCATACGCTTTGACGCCACCACAACCCGCCCGGGCGACAGCTTCGCCTGGTCCAGCAGCGATACAAACGTGGCCGTGGTGGACGGTGCGGGACGCGTCACCGGGCTGGCCATAGGCACAGCGAACATCGTCGCGCAGGGCGGCGATCCCGACGAGCGCGGGGCCGCCATGGTCCGTGTACGCGAAGGGCGTATTCGGATCGCCGCGGTGCGCCCGCTTGGGGCCCGCATTCCCGCCGGGGGGAGCGTACAGCTTTCCGCCTCGTCCGCCGACGCCTCCGAAACCTTCGCCTGGTCCTCCGCGAACGAGGAAATAGCTACCGTCAACGCAACCGGGCTTGTTTCCGGCGTGGCCCCGGGGGAAATCCGCATCACCGCCGTCGGAGCCCGGACGGGAGCCACCGGCCAATCGCTGATTACCGTCGCGGAACCTATAGCACACGAACTCACCGTATCCCCATCCGCCACCGCGATTCAGGTGGGGGACACCTTCTCCTTCGCCGCCGCAAGCAGCCTCCCCGGCGATCGCATTGTGTGGTCCTCGTCCAACACGGGAGCCGCCACGGTCGACAGCGCCGGCGCCGTGACCGGCGTCGGCGCCGGCAGCGCAACCATCCGCGCGGAAGGGCTCGATTCTGGCGCAGCCGGCCAGGCCTTGCTCACCGTCACCGTTCCCGCCGAAGAGGATGTTACGGTCCGGCCTCGCGCCGCCACCATCGCCGTCGGCGAAAATGTGACCTTGGACGCCGCCTCGACCGACGCGTCCGATACCTTCACGTGGGCGTCCGCGAATCCGCTGATCGCATCCGTCAGCCCCACCGGCGTCGTTACCGGTGTGAACGAGGGGGCCGTGTTGATCTCCGCCCTCGGCTCCAGCAGCGCCATCACCGGATCCGCAACCATCACCGTGACCGCGCCCCCGGCCTACACGGTCCGCGTTTTCCCCGACGCCGCCGCCCTCGCTATCGGAGATACGCTCCGCCTCGCCGCTTCCAGCACCCGAGCCGGAGATACCATCGCCTGGAACACGGCCGACTCCAACGTCGCCACCGTGGATTCCACCGGATTGGTCAGCGCCGCCGGCCCGGGAACGGTCCTGATTACCGCCACCGGGGCCCTATCCGGGGCCTCCGCCTCCGCCACGATTACCGTGGAAGAGCCCGTCGTGGAGGAGGCCTTCGTGCGTCCCGCCGAGGCCAGCATTCAAACCGGCGAAACCCTCGCGCTCACCGCGGAATCCTCCAACGCACTCGATGCCTTTACGTGGGCGTCGGACGCGGGCGGCGTGGCCTCGGTCGATGAATCCGGCCTCGTCACAGGGGCCGCCGCCGGCGTCGCCACGATCTCCGCCACGGGAACCATCACCGGCGCCGCGGGCGGCAGTATCGTAACCGTTATCGCGCGCGTCGAACACGAGGTCTCTGTCTCCCCCTCGGCCGCCGCGTTGATCACCGGCGACACCCTCCAGTTCAACGCAAGCACCACCCGCGAAGGCGACACCCTCACCTGGAGTTCCGACACGCCCTCCGTCGCGGCCGTGAGCCCGAACGGCCTCGTCACCGCCATCGGCCCCGGAAGCGCTTCCATCACCGCGCAGGGCGGCGCCGCCAACGAGCGCGCCGTCGCCCTCATCACCGTCGTGGATCCCGTCGCGCACCGCATCACACTCCAGCCCCTCGGAGCCAGCATTGAAGCGGGGGACACCGTGGCGCTCGCGGCGACCTCCACCGACCCGTCCGATACCTTCGCCTGGAGCTCCTCCAACGGCGCGATCGCCACCGTTACCAGCACCGGCGTCGTCACCGGCGTCCTGCCGGGTTCCGCCGAAGTGCGCGTCCGTGGAGCCAGCAGCGGCGTCACCGCGGCCGCCACAATTACCGTTACCGCGCCCGCGGTCCACACGGTGGCCGTGCGCCCGGCTTCGCCCTCGCTCGAAGTGGGGCAGACCGTATCCCTCGCCGCCACTTCCACCAATCCGGAGGATGCCTTCTCCTGGACCAGCGCGAACGTCGCGGTGGCCACCGTCGGCGCCACCGGAACCGTCACCGCCGTCGCGCCGGGCCAGTCCGAGATCGTCGCCACGGGTACCCGCAGCGGATCTTCGGCGGGCGTAACCCTGACCGTTGTTGAGCCCGTTACCCATACCATCGGGCTGGATCCCGCCGTCTCCGCCATCTTCGTCGGCGCTACCGTCGCCCTCGCCGCCGTTTCCACGGACGAGAGCGACACCTTCACCTGGCAGTCGGATAATACCGCCGTCGCCACCGTGAACGCGTCTGGGCTGGTCACCGGCGTGGGAGAGGGAGACGCTACAATTACCGTGCTCGGCGCGCGAAGCCGCGCGCGGGCGCAAGCCACCGTCACCGTCACCCGCCATTCGGTCTCCGTTGCCCCCGGATCCCTGGCCCTCCTCGCGGGAACGACCGCCTCCCTCTCGGCCGCATCCAGTGACTCGGGCGAGGCCTTTCAGTGGGCCAGTTCCAATACCGCAACCGCTACCGTCAGCGCCAGCGGCGTCGTAACCGGCGTCGCGGGCGGCCTCGCGGAAATTACCGCGACCGGCGTACGGAGCGGCGAATCCGCGAGCGCCGAGGTTTCCGTCCGCGACGGCGTCGTCGTCAACCCGCCCTCGGGCAGCCTCGTCGCCGGCGAAACGCTCCAGCTCGGAGCCCAGTCCACCGATTCCGCCGACACCTTCACCTGGTCTTCAAGCAGCAACGCCGTCGCCACGGTTAGCCCCTCCGGGCTTGTATCCGGCGTCGGCGGGGGAACCGTCGCCATCACCGCCACCGGAACACGCAGCGGAGCCGCCGGCTCCGCCACAATCAGCGTGGTGCCCTACCTGCCGGTTACCCCGTCCACGGCTACCGTGCGCATTGGCCGCATCGTGCCGCTGTTTGCCCCCGTTTCCTCGATCCATACCGAGCTGGCCTGGAGCAGCGCCGACCCCTCCATCGCGGCGGTGAACCAGAACGGCGTCGTGACCGGATTGCGCGTCGGGAAAGTCCGCATCACCGCCACCGCGCGCCCCGGCGGAGCCACCGGCTACGCCGAAGTCACCGTCCTTCCCCGGTTCCCCAACGCCCTCCTCTTCGACGGTGAAAACGAGTTCACCTCAACCAGCCGCTCCCGGCGCAACACCGAAGAACAGTTCCGCGGTATGGGCTGTCTCGAAGGTATCCCCGACCAGTACGCCGGCTTTGGTTTCACCCTGCGGGACGAGTACTACCGTAAGGATATTTCCCATTTTGACGAGATCTGGCTCGTCGTCAAGGCCATCGGTACCGGCGCAAACCCGAGAATGGAGTTCGCCAGCCACACGGGAGCCAGCGCCGCCGTCCGGCTATCCGAATTCATGCCGGACGGCCCGATCGACAACCAATACCGCCTCGTACGCGTCCCCATGAACCGGCTCGTGACCAGCACCTACACCATGCGCTTCAATGAACGTTGCAATTTCGGCCCCCGGCCCGTCGACGCCAATTTCCGCTTCTTCGTCGATGAAGTCTGGGCCGTAAGCCTCGACAGCGTAGACGCCGAGGGCGGGCCGCTTGTCGGGCCTATGCCCGCGATCGATTTCGGCCTCGTCAGCGTAACCGCGCCCGCCGCGCGAAGGGTCACCGTGCGCAACATCGGCGCATCCCCGCTCCGCGTGTCCGGCGTCGATGTCCGCGGCGGCGGATCCGCCGCCTTCAGCGTAACGCCGTCCGCCTTTGAGGTCCAGCCCGGCGCGGCCATGGATGTCACCGTCTCGTTCTCCCCGGCCTTCGCCGGCATTCAGGATGCCACCCTCGCATTCAAGCACAACGACACCGCCTTCGGCGCCGAAACACTCCTCCCCGTGCGCGGCGACGGCATGGCGCCCCAACTCGCCCTCTCCCGAAGCAACGTCGATTTTGGCGCGGTTCCGCTTGCCGCCGCCGTGCGCCAGTTTATAACCTTCGCCAACACCGGAAACGCGCCCCTCGTGATTTCGTCGGTCGCCCTCCCGAGCGCCAACTTCAGCGCCGGAACCAGCAATTTCGCAATAAACCCCGGCGACTCCGTCGAATTCGAAATCACCGCCTCGCCGCTTCTGGCCGGTCTGCTCGACAGCGCGCTAACCTTCCAGACCAACGCGCCCGATTCCCCGACCGTTTCAATCCCGCTTCATCTCCAGGGCATTGCCGCCGGCCAGTTGGGCCGCCTCTCCCAGGAGGCCGTCGAGGTCACCTCCTCATCCGCCACCCTGGCCTGGGGAGCCTGGCCCGCGGCGGACAACGTCCGGGTGCTCATCGGCCCCGAACCGCCCGCGGCCCCCGGCGGGCCGCTGCCCTTCGCCCACGAAGTCGCCAGCCTGCCCGGAACTGCTAGCGAATACACCCTGACCGGCCTCGCCGCCGGCGTGGACGCCTTCGTCCGCATCGAGGTCAGCGCACTCGGCGTCCCACTCGCCGCCGGCACGCTCGCAATCCAGACCCCCGGCGGCCCCGGCGCGGCCCTGGACAACAAGCTCCGGGAAGTGCACCTGGTGGCCCCCAATATCCTCCAGCTCGTCCTGACCGATTCGCGTGTTCATTCGTTCCGCGAAGACGCCAACAACTGGGACCGAGGCATCGAAGAAGTTATCGGCTACACCGGCTCACAGTGGGAAACGGGGACCTGGACCGTGCGCCGCTCCAGCGGCGACGAGATCCCCATAAACAATGTCTACCGCCACTCCGTACCGATCGGAGCCCCCTACTACGAGATCGGATTCGGAACATTGACCTTCGACCAGCTGCTCGACGTGGACCACATGATCTACCTCGAATTGGCCGAAAACATCGGGAGCCCCGAAGTACTCGAGGTAACCGGCCCATCCTTCGACTACGAAATCCTGAACGCGTCCCTCGCGCGCGAGCCGCGTTCCGCGTCCCTCGCGGCCCTCGTGCCCTTCAGCGACCGCTATATGACCACCCCCGCGATTCAGGTTAATCAGGTCGGCTACAGCCCCGCAGCCACAAAGCGCTACGCCTATGTCTCCGGATGGATCGGAACCGGCGGACCGCTCAACCTGAGCGCCTTCCCCGCGCAGGCGGAGGTCATCGCCACCCCCGCCGACCCGCTTGCCCCCCGCCAGCCCGTGCTATCCGGCTTGCCCATCAGCCTGCGCGCCGCCGCCGACGCCGCCGCGGGAACGGAAGTGCGCGAAATCAGTCTCGCCGCCCTCCCCGAATCCGACGACACCGTCTACCGCGTGCGCATTCCCGGCGTCGGCGTCTCCTGGCCCACGCGCGTCAGCGAGGAGGCCGTCTTCGAAGCCTACTACCATGTCGCCCGCGGCCTCTTTCACAACCGCTGGGCTGGCGATCTCGCGCCCGAATTCACCGACTGGACACGCCCCGCCGACCACGGGACCGTCTTCACATCCGAAGAAACCAACCCCTGGGCCTTCTTCCCCAGCACAACCCCGCTCACCGGAGAGCGGCCCCTCCTCGGCGGGCACCATGACGCCGGCGATTTCGATATCCGCATCTTCCACGGCATCGTCGCCCAGATGCTCATGCGCGCCTACGAACTCAATGAATCCGCCTTCACGGATGGCCAGCTGATCATCCCCGAGAGCGGCAACGGCATTCCCGACTTCCTCGACGAGGCCCTCTGGAGCGTCGCCGGTTGGGAATACCTCCAGGACGAGGACGGCGGCGTCCGCATCGGGGCCGAATCGCACCGCCACCCCTGGGGCATTTATCCCGCCCACGAAGACCAACTCTTCTACTGGACCTACTCCAAGGATCCCGTCTTCACCGCCCGGTGCGCCGGCCTCTTCGCCCAGGCCGCCTGGCTCGTACAGCCCTACGATTTCGTCCGATCCCACATGCTGGAGCAGCGCGCCATCGCCGCCTACGACTACGCCATCGCCAACGGCGTCGACGAGACCGCCGGCGGGCCCATGGCCTACGCCGCTGGCGAGTTGTATCGCCTCACCGGCGAAGACGTCTACCGCGACATGTTCATCCGCGTCTGGGACGCCTTCAAGAAACCCTGGCCACCCTTCGCCCCGGATGTCTTCGCCCGCGACAACCCCTGGACCTCCTCGTTCACCAGCGCATCCCAGCCCATCGTCTGGGACCACGTCTCCGCCTACGTGCTCAGCGGCGGAGCCGTCGCCTCCCACGTCTCCCTGTGGGAAGAACGCTCCAGAAATCAGATCGGCGGCCTGAGAAACGTCATGGAAGCCGCGCACGCCCACCGCAACGCGCGCCCCGCCGGATACGTGCTCGCCTACGGAAAGGGAACCGCCGTCGGCCAGTACCTCTTCGGCTCCTACGCCGGCATGCAGCTCGGGAATCCCAGCACGCAGCAATTCCAGGACGCCTTCGACCTGATAAGCCTCTCCGCCGACTTCATGCTCGGCTGCAACCCCGCCGGCATCTCCTGGATCACCGGGCTCGGATCCCGCTCCCCCCAGTACCCGCTCCACCTCGACTCCCTCTACTACATCCGCCAGGGCCTCGGACCCGTACCCGGAATCCCCATATACGGTCCCACCGACACCCTCCGCCCCAGCAGCTACTACACCTACGGCGCGCGGCTCGCCTACCCAAGCTACACCAACAGCCCCCCATTCCGCCGCTGGAGCGACGTGCACACCTTCGTAATAAGCAACGAATTCACCGTATGGGAGAACCAGGCCCCCGCAGCCCAGCTCTTCGGCCTGCTCGTCGCCCCCGATATGATGCCACCCGAACACCTCTGGCCCACCGCACTACGAGAATAACAAGGGGACTGGCTCCCGCGACATAAACCACCTCAGCCGCGAAAGCGTCGCAACCACCCATGGGGACTGGCTCCCGCGACATAAACCACCTCAGCCGCGAAAGCGTCGCAATCACCCCCGAATCGCGGGTGCCTGTACCCGCAAGAGGTGTGCCACGCACCCCAGGGACTGCGGCGCCCCGTCACCTCGAATACGAGCAGTGTGCGCGGGACCGAAAGCAAGCTCAACAAAGCGGCTACACCGACAACCGGCGCGGCTGTCCCGTCACGCGCACAAATCGCGGGCGCCTGTAGCCGCCCAAAAGGCGAGCCACGGGTGCCATCCTCCTGCGGCGGATCTCCGACGTTCAAGCTCCGCGGCTCCGCCGCGAAGGCTTGAGCGTGCGGATCGTCCATTGAGCCCCCACCCCCGATCCCAACCCCGAAAAGAACGTGGCACAGCCGTCCCGGCTGTGTTCGGTTCGGATTGCACAGCAATCCGCCTACCACACCCAATCCCACCCTACGCCCCCGCAATCGCCTCCAGAAGCTGCCGCCCCACCGCGTCCCGCGAATACCGCGCAACACACTTCGCCCGAAGCCGTTCCCCACGCGCACGCCGCGCATCCGGATCCGCAAGCAATCCCCGAACCGCCCCCGCAATACCCTCCGCCGTAACCTCCACAATCAACTCGTCCGCATCAAAATCCAGCCCCTCCGCACCCAGCGGCGTCGTCACCACGCACGTCCCATACGCCGCCGCCTCCAGCACGCGCGTCTTCGTCCCCGACCCCATCCGCAACGGCGCCAGGCACACCAGCGCCCCCGCAACCTCCGCACCGATATCCTCCGCCTCCCCCGCAAGTTCGATCCGGCCGCAACCGTGGCGCGCCACCAGATCCCGGTGAAAATCGCAAAGACCACGCCCGACCACCCGGATCCGGAGATCCTGCGCCTCCAGCGCATCGTGAAGTCGCGCGTAAATCTCCGCCACCAGAAACCGGAATGCATCCCGGTTCACCGCCGACCCCAGCATCCCGTAAAACAGCAGGTAGCCCCCCGGGCCCTCCTGGGCCGGCGGCAACGCACGCGCCGGAACATCCGGCATGACATTCGGCACAAGCGCGAAACGCGATCGCGCGCCCGCCCGCACAAAATGCTCCCGCACATACGCCAGCTCATCCGGATTCGACATCAGAAACAGGTGCGGCTCGTTGAATATCCACTGCTCATAACGGCGCACACGAAACGTCTCAAAAAGAAAAAAACGGTTGCCAGGGCGCCGGTCCTGCCGCCACGCCTGTTGCGCAATCCGGGACAGGATCATATCCGCGTCAATCACGATCCGCGCCGCCGGCAGCGCGCGCCGAACATGCGCCACCAGCCGCGTCGGGCCCAGGTAGCGAAAAAACGCAACCGGGTAGCGCTCCGCCTTCAGCTTCGCCAGCAGCGCCGGCAAGGCGGATGCCTCCGGCTCATAGATCGACGCGGGACGAAGCCCACGGCCAGGCGCCCCCGGAATCCCCAACGCCGGACCCGCCGCCTCGTGCGCCGGCATCGTGGCCGACAGTTCCGCCGGCCGCGCCACCAGGAGATTGTGCACCGCATACGCGGCCCGAAGCGCATCCAGCTGAAAACGCGCCCGTTCCTTGTCGCCCCCGTTCAACCCGATGTAGGGAGCCCCGATATTCAACAATTTTTCCATATGCGCCTCATTGTTTTCGCCGCCGCTTAGCGCTTCTTCCTCAATTTCCGCAGCGCGCCCTGAACACGCGCCACAAGCTTCCCGCGCCACGTCGCCTCCGGAACCCACTTCGGGCGCCAGCCCCGCCACGCCGTGTGATCCAGATACCGGTAGTAATACTTCCGGTTCCGGTTAACATAATCCGGATGCCACGGCTTCCGCCGCGACGAATAATGCACGATCAACGGCGAATTGCGCGTCCTGCGATAGGTTTCCTCGTCGAAGGGGCTCTCGCGCCACGACGGATACCCGAACAGCTGGCTCATCTGGTTCCAACGCGGGTCCAGCGCCTTCCACTGCCCCGCAAGCACCGCGTTGATCCCATCCTGATCGAAGCACTGCACCGCCTCGCGATGCTTCTCCAGATAGCGAAACACCTCCGCCGCAATCCCGCGTTCCCGCCACAGCGCAAGGTTCATAACCATCACCCCCGAGTTCAGATACTTCTCGTCCGGCGCGTGGCCCAGTTCCTCGTGCAGCAGCAGCCCCATCGGCGAAGAGACCGTCGGAGCCGCGCAGTCCTGCACCGCGAGCAGCGGAGACCCGTCAAACGGCATGTCCCACAATTCGCCAATATTCCCAAGCACGATCAGATCCGAATCCAGATAGATCGCCCGGTCAATCTCCGCCGGCAGCAACTCCGGGATCAGCAAACGCAGGTACGCCGCCGCCGACATATAACCCGAAACCATCACGTCCGGAAGAAGCCCCGACGCGTCACGCCAGTGCACCGTCGCCGGCTGGTCCGACCACGACGCGCGCAACCGCGCCTTGTTCTCTTCCGTGATGCCGCCGTCCACCACGTGAACATGCAGGTGGTAGCCCGGAGCCAGATTATCCAGAACCGACCGTACCATCGCCGCAAGCGGCATCGCATAGTTGTCATCCGACGCGGCCACCAGGTGCACCGCAACCGCATTAGACGCCTCCGGCATCCGGACCCTCCTTTTCCCGGCGCAACGAAAGCTGGAGTGATTCCCCGTGGTACGCCCCCCACAACCACGCATCCACATACGTCCGGACCCGCCGGACCTCGTCCCGAACCAGCCACGCAAACGCCGAAAGCAAACGGAACCGTACAATCGAAACCAGCCGCCGCACGCGCCAGCGATTCGGATGCGCCGCGTAATACGCCGGGTCCGGCAGCCCCCGCAAATGCACAAAGCCACGACCCAGCCGGATCATCCGGCCCTTCAGCACACCAAGGTCAAAATAGCAATCCAGCCCCAAATGCCCCACACACGCCGCCGGATAATAGAGCGAAGGAAAGCCCCGCTCCGCAAGCGCCAGCGCAAACACCCCCTCCTCGCCCATCGTAAGGTCGCCCGCGCCCAGGTCCGCCCGAAACGTGATCCCCGTATCCAGCACCGATCGCCGAAACCACCAGTTCCCACCGCTCGGATGCCGGTGCGCCGGATACGGAGCCGTCTCCGGCCCCTCGTCATGTTCGCCCCACACCGCACCCAGGAGAAAACCATTCTCCAGCGCCCACGCCGGCGGCAAAACACCCTCCGGCCAGCGGATCACGATCCGCCCGCCAAAAACGCTGTACTCCGGGTGCGAACGCAACGAAGCCGCCACCGCCTGCAACCAGTCCCGCTCCGGAAACACATCGTCATCCGTAAACACCACCACCTCCCCCAGCGGAACCGTCTCCAGCGCCAGGTTCAGCGCATTGCTCTTCCCCTGCACCGGCTGAAACAGATGCGTCAACGGCAGCCGCTCCGAAAAAGAATCAATCACCGGCGCCGTGTCATCCGAGCTGTTGTTATCCACCACCACATAAGTTACATCCAGCCCCGAACAATCCACCCCGCACATCGCCTCCAGCGTCTGCCGGAGCACCGCCGAACGGTTGAACGTCGCGACGATGACGGTAAGACTTAACTCGACTGGCTCGGCGCTCTCCGCCATAGTTGCGTTCTCCGGTCCAACCTGTGTCAATGGCTTGCCAAAAGCTCGCGGAGCGCCAACGCGTTCTTTTCCGCGCCCTGCCGCATCAGAGCCTGCTTGCTGGAAAGTCTCTCCCGGATCGCCTTCTCGTCAGAAAGAACCAACTCAAACTTCTCAGTCAGCGTATGGGCGGCGACCTTGTCCGTGTCCAGCAAGTAGTCTGTGTTCTCGAAAACATCGTTCCAGATGCCGCGCGCCTTCGCGCTGTACGCGATAGCGATCGTGGGTACACCGGTCGATATCGCCGCAATTGTCGCATGCGTCCGCGCCCCGAAAAAGATCCGGCATCGGCTTATCGCCCACTTCAGCTGCCGGGTGGGGATCCCATCCGGCAGAAGCAACACGCGATCCTCGCCGGCCGAGATCTGGCCGTGAATCTCCCGTAGAAACGCATGATCGTTCAGCGCCAGCGGCCCCCCCGGCTTCGACACGTGTGGGATTAGCGCCACCCGGTAGCCCTTCCCGAGCAGCATCTCGATAAACGCGGCGATCTCGCGCTGAAAAGCCCTGGCATCATTCGCGTACCACTTGAGAATCAGCCCGCTGACATTGATTCCGATGATATCGTCGCCCTCGAAAAACGCCGACTCGGGGCTCGCATACGGCTCTGGTTCCAGCGCGAAGGCCACGTCATGCACCTTCACCACGTTCTCGCGAACGCCGATCGAATCCAGATAGTCCACGGTCCCGCTTTCCCGCGCCGTAATAAGCGACACGCGCTTCAAGAACTCCGCGACCGACCGCTCGTACTCGGGCTCCCCGCTGAACGGGCCGACACTCGCACTCCAGATGGCCGTCGGAATGCCGTGCCGCAGAAAATACTCGCACTGGGAAACGAATTTCTTGGGGAGGCCATAGTCCAGCGAGAAATTATCGCCGCCCAGCGACAACACACAATCCGGGCAACCGAGCGCGCGTGAAACTGCTGTGCGAAGGCCACCCGGAGGGACGCGCTGAACGGCGGGAATAACGAAACGCCACGGTGAACGCGCCCCCCAGAGCCACCCGTTCTCCTGGTCCGCGCGCCACCGAACGTTTCCCATCTTGCTCTCGCGGGCGTCCGCTTCGCTGTCGCTCGACCACGCCGTGAAACGCGCACCGCTGAACTCCCGCGAAATGAGATCGGCTGTCGTACGGAAGATCGCCTCGCAACCGCGGTTGTAGAAGCCGCCGTTGCCTATAAACCAAATGTTAGAAGCTGTCATGCCATTGGGGCTCCTCAGTATCCCGCAGTGGACCGCCCTGCCGGGCGAGACCGATTTCAACCGTTGTATTCCCGCGTCAGTGCGCCGTCAGCACGTCTACGATCGCGCGACGCCGCGATTGGGCGACCTTGAACTCCTCCGGGAGGTGCCCAACCGCGAGAAACATCATCACCACTTCGTTCTCGGGAATGGCGCCAAGCGCGCGGAGCATCTCGTCGTTCCATGGCGGCACGGCCCAGTTCAGGCAGCATGTCCCAAGTCCGAGCGAGTGGAGCGCGTATATGAGCGACATCGAAAACATGCCGCCGTCAATCCACGACTGGTTTCGCTCATCATTCTTCACGAAGCAACGAAGGTCGCAGGTAATTATGATCAGCTTGTTGATCTGGTGGCGGAACCCCACATTCCCGTTCTGAAGCTCCAGAGCGCGCGTCATCTCCTCCCGATCAGAAAAAAGGTGCACGCGCCACGCCTGCCGGTTGCAAACCGATGGCGTCGACAGCGCCATGCCTACCGCTTGCTCAATGAGCTTTGGGTCAACGTCCTCGTCCGAAAAATCACGGATGCTGTGGCGAGAAGCAAAAAAGTCGGACAGGTCCCGCTTCGATTTGGCAAGCAACTCATCCCGCCCGAGAACATATGTGCCTCCCTGGGGCTCGGACCCGGCGGGCGTGGGCGCCGAGATCTGGTCCAGTTCCCCCGTCAGCCACGCCACGTCGACTCCGTGACCGCCATTGAACCGCGCATACTCCCGCAGAACGTTCAGTGCGATTTCCGTTATAACGTCACCGCCGTACTCCGCCAGGTACGTCTTGGTGTTGCGAAGTAGATCCTCCGCGGCCGGACGGCCAAAGCCCACCCGGCAATCGCGAAGCGAAAGCCCCTTCTCGAGGCGGTGATAGTCGATCGTGATCAGGGATCGGAGGCTTTCCTGCGTGGGATCCGGGCTGGATGCGGCGCTGAAACGGGAAAACCGTTTGAAATCGTAAATGTAGCACCGGTAAAGATCCCCGTTTCGCATTGCAAGCGGCAGGCAGCGGAACGCATGAAGCATGTCCCGGCTCCCTTGCGGCAACAGAACTTGAGCGATTTTCTTCAGCCGGCCCAGGCAGTTCCTCGCAACATTCGTTAACATGATTACGCCTTCCTAGATGGGTTTCGGAGGTGTCAACGCCTGGACTCCGGGCGCCGCCCGTGGGACCGGCGCCGTCATCCGGCTTCGCCGCGCGGGCGGAGCTTCGCCCGGTAGCGGCGCACGATGCGCCATAGGTCGTCGCGATCACTCGGGCGCAAGCATAGGCCCAGAACGGCGAGGTATGCAAACGAACCCGGGATAAACGACACTGCAATGGCCAGCCAGGTGTCGATGTCCACCGCGCTCCGGTATACCAATGACACCACCGCGCCGGCAAGTCCCGGTAACATGCCCGGCCAGAGCGTCTCCCCGATCCAGGACCCGTATCGAAGCCCGACAAGTTCCAGCCCCAGCGGCACCACGAATAGCGGGTAGAAAACTACCATGCAGACTATCGTCGACGCCGCCGCGCCCAGCGCGCCCCAGCCAAGCCAATAGACAACATAGATGGTTAGCGCCAGGTTGAAGACGTTCATTGCCGAGGAGATCAGCGCCCACTTCCGGATCTGGCCCTTCGCGTTCGCGATGCCCGACGTCATTATCGTCCCATACGATACCGGAAAAAGCAGCATGGACACCGCCAGAACAGCCCCCGCGTGCGGGAAATTCGGGCCGGCGTACAAATGCATGATCTCTCCGCTGTACACAGCCAGCAGAAACGTCGGAAACAGCGACGCCCAAAGCGCGATTCGTCCGCCGCGGAGATAGGCGTTTTGCATCCGCGCGGTATCGTTCGTCGCATGCATCGCCGTCAGCGCGGGCTGAGTCGGGGCCAGGGCCGAAAGGGAGAGGTTGTACACGTGCCGAGACGCCAGCGTGCCCACGTGAGATGTCGCAACCTCTAACGGGGTAGAGAGTTTGTTCAAAATAATCGCATCCGCGCTTGTCCGGACCGTGGTCGCAAGCGAAGCCACGAAGCTCCATCCGCCGAAGCCGGTAAGCTCCCGCGCGATCGGCCAATATACGAAGGCCCTGCGGAATCGCAACTGCGGCACGATCCGGACCGAGATCGCGAGGCTGATTATCAGATTCAAGAGTTCGCTCGTCACCGAGGCCACCACGATCCAGAGCACCCGGATTTCGATGCCGAACAGAAGCACGAAAAGCAGCGCAAGCCGGAACAGCTCGCACCCCACCTGTATCAGATTCTGTGTCACAAACCGCTGCCGGACGTAAAGCCCCACGGTAAACGCCGACATGGGCAGGCGCACCGCCAGGCTGAACATCAATAACCCCATCATCAGCCGGGCGTCCGGAAGGTAGCCCGGATCAATGGTCAAGACATAATCGATATACCACGAGAAAAGGCCGCCTCCCAGCAACATGATGACGCCCGCCCCGAGCAGGATGGGAAACATCGTGGAGACTATCTGGGTCACCCGCTCGTCGTCCTCCCGCGCATACGCCTCCACGACGTAGCGGCCAAGCCCGCCCGTCAGCACCATCGTCAACAGCGGCGCAAACATGATGACGTTATACAGGACCACAAGCAGGCTGTACTCTTCCGGAGACACCCGCTTCAGCAGATACTGCTGGAGCCACACCAGCACCGTTAGCCCCAGAAGCCGCGTCGCGATCGAACTCGCCGAGTTGATCAGCACCAGCCTCTTACTTATCTCAACGCGCTCGCCCAACGGGTCACGCCTTTCGCAGGTAATGGTAAAGCGACGCCGAAACCCCCAGCACGATGTGGCCCAGGAAAAACATCGACGTCTGGCGGAATTCCCATTCCGTCCAGCTCTGCATCAGCACCCCGCAAAGGCTCAGGAAAGTCCCCGTCCAGACCAGGTTCAGCAGTTGCTCCCGTTTGCGAATCACGCTGATCCCCGATATCCATAGCGCCTGCAGCAGAAACAGCAAGAACAGCACGAGGCCCGGAACGCCCACCTCCGTAAGCGTGATCAGAAAAAGATTGTGCGCAGGCGCCACCTGCCAACCGCCCCCCGGCCCGCCGTCCGTGCTCAAATAAGGGAGCATGCGAAAGCCGGCCATCGGGCCATACTGCCCCGATATCGCCCAACTCCAGTTGTTCAGGCCCACCCCCGTCAGCGGGCGGTCCGCAATCGCCGGGGACGCCATCCGGAAGTAGCTCCCGCGGTCCCCCTCGTCGGAAAGGTATTCCTGCTCCAGATCGAAGCCCCCAAGCCGCTCCATGATCGTGTCGTACGATTTCAGCACCATCAGCGATATCAACACCGCCCCAACCAGGCCAATCACCACATTGCGCGGTGTTATCCGAAGGCCCGTCGAAAGCGCGAAACCGGCCCCGGAAACCACGATCAGCGCTGCAAACCCCGTCCGGCTGACGCTCAGCAGCACACAGCCCGCCGCCGCCGTAAACGCGAGAATACACACCACGCGGAGCGCAATATGGGTATTGCGCGCAAACATGGCCCCGATGAAGATCGGCACGCATTGAAGGCAGTACATCGAAAGGGAATTCGGGTGTGCGAGCGTTCCCCGAACGCGATAGACCCCGTGCACGTAGCGGTCCCGCAAACAGATCAGGGCCTCGTAGAAGATCGTCCCCGCAAGCGCCCACACGAAAAGATGAATCTCCCGGGGGCTGCGGATATACGCGCACACCGCAACAACGAGCACAATCGCCCGCGCGATCTTCGTCAATTCAAACAGGCCGAAAATCTTCGGATCGTTGACCACCACCGTCAGCGCGCACCAGCCAAAATACGCCAGCAGCAAGCCCAGCGTGGGGGGCCAGAACAGCGGCTTGCCCTCGCGCTGGCGCGTCGCCAGGCTCCCCACAAGCAGGATCACCGCCAGCAAATCCAGGTACGATACCTCGATCCCCGTCGTCGTCCCACGATACCATTCCCGGCTCAAGAAGTTGATGTCCGTCGGAAAGCCAAACAGCCCCGCCGGCATGCTCGTCCCGAATACGAGAAAAACGAACACGAAGTCCAGCGCCCGCCGCGAACTCGCCGCCAGGAAGATCCCGATCGGCAATGTGATCGCGCTCCCGCCAAAGAAAATGATGTGCTTGGCCTCGAGCAATGGTCACGGTTCCTGGAAAGGTCGGGATTGCGGCGGCGCGCCGCCGCCGCGGCGAAGACCTGGACTCATCGCGGCTGATCCAGATTATGCTTCTCTATGCGGCGCCGCAGCACCTGGTAGCTGATCCCCAGCGCCTCGGCCGCACGCCGCCGGTTCCACTGGTGCTGTTCGAGCGCCTCCAGTATCTCGTCTGGCGTGACCTCGCGCGGCGGGGCCGGCCGAGATTCCGGCTTGGCCGCCGGTTCCGGCGCACTGCTCGATGCCGCCGCCGGCGATGGGCGCGCGGCGCGCCGCCCCGGCCCGTGCGAAGTCACGGTCTCCGTCTTGCCAAGTACAAGCCACCGCTTGATCGTGCTCTCAAGCTCGCGCACATTCCCGTGCCAGTCCCGCTCGGTAAGCTGCGTCAGGTCCTCGCCCGTCACTTCAAAAGGGCGGTCCCCCGCGAAATTGCTGTACTTCTTCGCGAAGTGCCGCACCAGCAGCGGGATGTCCTCCTTCCGGCTGTTCAGCGGCGGAGCCCAGATGCACACCTCGTTCAGGCGGAAGTACAGATCCTGCCGGAAGCTTCCGTTCTCCGTCTTCACTTCAATATCCGCATTCGTCGCCGCAATAATCTGAACGTCCACCTTCACCGAATGCCGCCCGCCCAGCTTCGTGAATTCCTTGTGCTCGATTACCTGAAGCAGCTTCGCCTGCAAGTTGGGGTGCATCTCGCAGATCTCGTCCAGGAAAATCACCCCCTTGTCCGCCAGGCTGAAGCGCCCCGGCTTCGCCGAAACCGCCCCCGTAAACGCGCCGCGCTCGTAGCCGAAAAGCTCGCTCTCCAGAAGCTGCTCCGGAAGCGCGCCGCAATTCACCTTCACCAGCGGCTTGTCGGCGCGCCGAGAAAGGCGGTGGATTTCCCGCGCGATCACATCCTTCCCCGCACCGCTCGGACCCCGGATAAGGCAATTGAGGTCCGTCTGCGCAACCTGCTTGATAACCGTGCGCAGCTCCTGCATCGGCGGGCTAACCCCCACCAGAAGCGATGCCGCAAGCTCGGGCGACTCCTCCACCTCCGCCGCCGCATCCGCCGAGGAGTTGCGCCGCGGCGTGGCCGCCTTCGATACCGCCGCCCGGATCTCAGGCAGGCTGAACGGCTTTACCAGAAAATCGCTCGCCCCACGCCGCATGCAATCGATCACCACATGCGGCGGCGCGTCGATCGAAACGCAGATCACGCTCGGCTGGTTCTTGCTCTCCAGGACCTGCGAAAGCGTCTCCGGCGTGAGCCCCGCTTCCGGCATAATCTCATAAAGAACGCAGTCAAAGTACTCCCGCTCCACGCGTTGCGCCGCCTGGCTCGCGCTGTTGGCCGACACAACCTGGTAGCCCGAAAGGCCGAGGCCCTTTTCGAGCGACCAGCAAACCCCGGGATCCGTGTCAACCACCAGAAGTCGCGGCGCGCCGGTGTCGGGAGTCTCGCTGGCGGGTACTGGTTTCACAATCACACTCACGCTGGTATTTCCGCGCTGCGCGGAGCCTGAAGCGGATTCCTCGGCAGGATGATGTGAAACGCCCGCCAGCGCCCGTCTTCGTGTTTCAGCAGTAGTTTGCCCCCGCAACTCTGGATCGCTCGCTGCGCCAGTATGAACTGCGGCTGGCTTTCGATCAACATCGGAAGCTCCTCCTGGCCCGAACGGTAGGGGAGCCCAAAGAGCTCCGCGGCCCGAGCCTCATACCGGATTTGCACCAGGATGTGGCTCGATTCCGATACCCACACGCCAAGCTGAAGCACGCCGCCCGCCTCAAGCGTCCGCGCCGCCGCCGCGATAAGGTCCAGCATCGTGCGCGCAAGGCTCACCCCATTCAACAGCACGCACTCGCAATCCCGCTCGTAGCAACGTTCCACCACGATCCCCCGGTTCTTCATCGAGCGCGAAAGAATATCCACCGCCTGGTCCAGATACTCCGAAAGCTGCACGGTCTCCACCGAGTCCTTCCGGGGCATCGAAAGGCTCCGGAAATCCTTGATCTGGCTGTGCAGACCCTCCACATTGTCCCGGATCAGCTTCAGCCCCTCTTGCGCCTCCGCGCATACCGGCGTCTCGCCGATGAAGTCCGCCGTCGTGCCGATCGCCGTCAGCCCCTGGATGAGCCCCTTCGAGATCTCCACCGCAATATTCCCCAGGCTCGCCCGCTGCGTCGCGTGCAGCGAAAGCCGCGCGTCCTGCCATTCAAAGCCCAGAAAGTGCGCGCACATCCCCAGAAACTGGTCGCAATCCAGATCAACCGTATAGCTCCGCGGGATAAAAAACGCCACCGAGCACACCTCCTTCCCCCAGAAGCTCTGCGGGTACACATACACCGCCGACGCCGGAAGATTCACGCTCGCGTATCGCTCCGTGAGCGCGCGCACCCGCTCTTCCGCTTCCTGCGGCAGCGCCGCCTCGCCTGCGTCCGTCTCCGGCGTCTCCACCGAAACCACATGCACCTCGTTGTCCGCGCCGCGCCACGCGCAAACGTACTCCCGGCCCGTCGCCGAAACAAGCGCCACGCTCTCAAGCGGCAGGTACTGCTCCAACTCCTCGATGATGCTCCGGAACACGAGCTCCTCGCTGTAAGAATCCGCCGCCACCTGCGTCAGGCGCACCAGCGAGTGAAGGCGCGCGCTCACCAGCTCGCAATGGTTCGCATACTGCCGCAGATCGCGGGTCGCATCCTCCACCCGAACCTTCAACTGCTCGCGTTCCTCCGACAACAGCCGCACCAGCTCATCCCGCTCCAGCAGCACCGCGTGGTACTCCAGCGCCCGCTTCACCGCCGCCTGAAGCGTCGCGGAGACAAACGGCTTGATCACAAAATCAAAAGCCCCCGCCCGCATCGTGTCGATGATCGTCTCCGCGCGCCCGTCCCCCGTCAGGATAACCGGCGCCAGCAGCGGATGGTGCTCCCGCATAAACGGCAGAAGATCCAGCCCGTTGCCGTCCGGAAGCCCAAGATCCACCAGCGCGCACGCAAAAGTGCGCTCGCCCAGCCGTTCCCGCGCCTCCGCAAGGCTCGATGCCGACACCGTCGAAAGCCCCGATACCTGCATCAGCTCCCGAAGCAGTCCCTGGATCTGTTGATTGTCGTCGACAATCAGTATGTGAATGTCATCGTTCATCCCAACCCGTTCGTGCCTGCCCCGGGGCCCGCGTGCCTGTCCCCCGGCGCGCTGGCGGGGCCACAGCCGCCAGTGACCCGCAAGGATACCGTATGTGCATGTGATATTCCAACTTATCTGTGCCGAATTCCGTACTATTCTCCCCATTACCCGCCCGCCACGGCGCTGGATTCCCGACCAATTCTGTGTTAAGGTAACTTGACGTGCCGCAGTGAGTTTTGAACGGAATTCCACCATCATGATTGCTCGTATCTGCACCGCAACCGCCGCCTTGGCCCTGCTCGCGGCAACCGCACCACCAAACCCGGCAAGCGCCAGCGAAACCTACGCCCGCGAAATCGCACCCATCTTCGCCCGCGCCTGTGTCTCCTGCCACGGGCCCGAGCAACAAAAAGCCGGCCTCCGGCTCGACAGCCCAGCCGCCCTCGCCATCGGTGGCGACAGCGGGCCACCCCTCAGAGCGGGCGACCCCGCCGGCAGCCTCCTCTACCAGGCCGTCGCAGGGCTCCACGAAAGCCTCGCCATGCCCCCCAAGGGCGACCCCCTCACCACGGAAGACCTCGCCGCCATCCAGCGATGGATCGAGGCCGGCGCCCAGCTGCCGGAAGAGGAGGGGGGGAGGCCCGCCGTACAGTCCGACCACTGGTCGTTCCAGCCCGTAACCCGCCCCGAAATACCCGAAACCACCGTCGGCTGGGGGGATAGCCCCATCGACGCCTTCATCCTCAAGCGCCTCGAAGCCGCCGGCGTCGCCCCAAGCCCCCAGGCTGATCCGAAAACCCTCGTCCGCCGCCTCTACCTCGATCTCGTCGGGCTCCCCCCCGATCCCCAGGTGGCCGACGCCTTCGCCGAAAACCCGGCCCCCGCAGCCTACGAAAAACTCGTCGACTCCCTCCTCGCCTCGCCCCATTTCGGCGAGCGATGGGGCCGCCACTGGCTCGATCTCGCACGCTACGCCGACAGCGACGGCTACGAAAAGGACAGCCCCCGCCCCTACGCCTGGCGCTACCGCGACTGGGTCATCAATGCCATCAACGAAGACCTCCCCTACGACCAGTTCGTCATTCACCAGCTCGCCGGCGATCTCCTCCCCGGAGCCACCCTAGCGCAACGCGCCGCCACCGGCTTCCACCGCAACACCCTCACCAACCGCGAAGGCGGCATCGACCCCGAAGAGGATCGCGTCAAGCAGGCCGTCGACCGAACCAACACCACCGGCGCGGTCTTCATGGGCCTCACCATGGCCTGCGCCCAATGCCACACCCACAAGTACGACCCCATCACCCAGCGCGAATACTTCGGCATGTACGCCTTCTTCGACGCCGCCATGGAGGAGAACATCCCCGCGCCGCTGCCGGGCGAGGAAGAGGCCCACGCCGCCGCCGTCGCGGATCATGAAGCCAAAGTCGCCGCAAAACAGGCCGAACTCGACGCCTACCGCCCCAGCCTCCTCGGCGGCCTCGCCGAATGGGAAGCCGCCATTGCCGTGCCAGAGGATGGCTGGAACATCCAGGACCCCGTCACCTTCAGCTCGATCGGCGGAGCCGCCCTCGAAGAACTAGACGACCGCTCCATTCTCGCTAGCGGAGAAAACGGCGTCACCGATACCTACACGGTCGTCCTTCGCTCCGGGGATATCGGCGTCCGCGGCCTCCGCCTCGAAGTCCTCACGCACAATTCCCTCACCTTCAATGGCCCGGGAAGAGCGCACAACGGCAACTTCGTGCTTTCGGAAATTACCGTCAACGCCGCGCCCGCCGGACGCCCCCACAGCACCGAAAACATCAAAATCGCGCGGGCAAAAGCCACCTTCGAACAGGAGGGTTACCCCATCGAAGCCGCCTTCGACGGCGATCCCGTCACCGGCTGGGCCATCCTCGACGGGCGCAACACCAACCAGAACCGCTCCGCCGAATTCACCTTCGAATCGCCCGCCGGATTCGACCGCGGAACCATCTTTACCATCACCCTCGACCAGCGCTACGGCGAGATGTACAACCTCGGCCGCTTCCGGATCGCCCTCACCACCAACGACCCCGAAAACATCCTCTACCCGGACGATGTCGTCGCCGCGCTCCAGACCCCCGCCGCCGACCGAAGCGCCGAACAGATCAAAACCCTCCTCGACTACCACGGCCAGAACGACGAAACCTACGTCAAACCCGCAGGCGAATTGCGCGACCTCCAGAACAATCCGCCCAAGCCGATCCCCTCCATCGTCATGGCCATCGCCCGGAATCCCAATCCGCCCGTC
Organism: Candidatus Hydrogenedentota bacterium; assembly: GCA_019637335.1. NCBI lineage: Bacteria > Pseudomonadati > Candidatus Hydrogenedentota > Candidatus Hydrogenedentota bacterium. Next base: position 189,285 of record JAHBVV010000002.1, read on the forward strand.
ACCCGCGTCCACAACCGCGGCGACTTCCTCCAGCCCGGCGCCGTCGTCGGGCCGCACACCCCCGCCGTGCTCCACCCGCTTCAGCCCCGCGGGGAATCGCCAGACCGCCTCGACCTCGCACGCTGGATCGTGGACCCCGCCAACCCGCTCACCGCGCGCGTCGCCGTAAACCGCGTCTGGGAGCACCTCTTCGGCGACGGGCTCGCCCGCACCAGCGAAGACTTCGGCACACGCACCGAAGACCCCACCCACCCCGAACTGCTCGACTGGCTCGCCGCAAGCTTCATTGAGGATCACCACTGGAGCCGGAAATCCCTCATCAAGGCCATCGTCATGTCCGCAGCCTACCGGCAGTCCTCCCACATCCGCGAAGACCTCTTCGACCGCGATCCGGCCAACCGCCTCATCGCGCGCCAGAACCGGTTCCGCGTCGAAGCCGAAATCACCCGCGATCTCTTCCTCGCCGCCAGCGGCCTCCTGGTCGACGATATCGGCGGCCCCAGCGTCCGCCCGCCCCTTCCCGAGGGCGTCGCCAATCTCGGCTACGCCAACTCCGTCAAGTGGCCCGAAAGCGAAGGCCCCGACAAATACCGCCGCGGCCTCTACATATTCTTCCAGCGCACCGTTGCCTATCCCATGCTCGTGGCCTTCGACTGCCCCGACTCCAATGAAGCCAAGTTGAGCCGCAACCGCTCCAACACGCCCCTCCAGGCCCTCACGCTCCTCAACGACCCCGTCTTCGTCGAGGCGGCCCAGGCCCTCGGAACGCGCCTGCTCGAACTGCCCGCCGGAACCGGCCCCGAACGCGCCCGCGAGGCCTTCCGCCTCTGCATGGGCCGCGATCCCATCGACCGCGAGCTCGATCTGCTCGTCAAGCTCATCGCCGAACAGGAAGCCCTCTTCAAGCAGTACCCCGAAGAAGCCAAAACGCTGCTCGGCGACTATCTCCCCGAAAACATGCCGCCCGAAAAAGCCGCCGCACACATGATCCTCGCGCGCTCCATCATGAACCTCGACGAATTCCTCACAAGAGAATAAGTCCCATGCAAGCCAGTCTACCGCCCGCAACCCCGAAGTTTCCCGGAGCCCCCGAGTTCCCAGGCTTCCTGAAGTCCCTCAGGTCCCTGCCGTCCCCCCGTCCACCAAGGCCGAGGTAATCCGCCATGCACCCCATCCAAGAACAGCTCCTGCGCACCCGCCGCCAGTTCCTCACCACCGCCGCCGGCGGCATCGGAGGCCTCGCCCTCACCGCACTCCTCGGGCGCGAGGCCGGCGCGAAAATTCCCGGCGTCAACCCCCTCGCGCCACGCCCCAACCACATCACGCCCAAAGCAAAAGCCTGCATTTTCATCTTCATGGAAGGCGGCCCCAGCCAGATGGATCTCTTCGATCCAAAACCCATGCTCAACAAGCTCAACGGCCAGCCACTGCCCGAATCCCTCACAAAAGACATGCGCTTCGCCTTCATCCAGAAGGAAACCGCCACCGTCCTCGGCAGCAACCAGCAATTCAAAAAATTCGGCCAATCCGGCATGGATTTCTCCACCTGGCTCCCCAATATCGGCAGCTGCGCCGACGATATCTGCATGATCCGCTCCATGCACACCGAAGCCTTTAACCACCACCCCGGCCAGCTCATGATGAACTCCGGCGTCCCCACCTTCGGACGCCCCTCCATGGGCGCCTGGATTAACTACGGCCTCGGTACCGATGCCGACAACCTCCCCGGCTACGTCGTGCTCACCGCCGGACGCGGCACCTCCGGCGGCGTCTCCAACTGGACCAGCGGATTCCTCCCCTCCAACTACCAGGGCGTCCTCTTCCGCAACGAGGGCGAGCCCGTACTGCACCTCGCCAACCCCGCCGGCATGCCCCACGAATGCCAGCGCCTCGGCCTCGACACCGTCCGCGACCTCAACCAGATCCACTACGAGGAAACCCGCGACCCCGAGATCCTCGCCCGCATCTCCTCCTACGAACTCGCCTACCGCATGCAGGCCGCCGCGCCCGAACTCATCGACCTCTCCGGCGAGTCCCAGGCCACCCTCGATATGTACGGCGTCGACCGCTCCGAATCCGGCTACAAAGCCTCCCGCGCCGGCGGTCCCGGCACCTTCACCGCCTTCTCCCGAAACTGCCTCCTCGCCCGCAGGCTCGTCGAGCGCGGCGTGCGCTTCATCAATATCTACCACGCCAGCTGGGACCACCACAGCGACCTCGACAACGAGATGGAATACACCACCGCAATGTGCGACCAGCCCATCGCCGCCCTTATCAAAGACCTCAAACAGCGCGGCCTGCTCGACGAAACCCTCGTTATCTTCGGCTCCGAATTCGGCCGCACCCCCCTCGGAGAGAACCGCGCCGGTTTCCGCGAAGCCAACACCGGCCGCGACCATCACCCCATGGCCTTCACCATCTGGATGGCCGGCGGCGGGACCAAAGGCGGAACCATCATCGGCGAAACCGACGACATCGGCTGGAACATCGTCAAGGACCCCGTCCACATCAACGACCTCCACGCCACCATACTCCACCTCTTCGGCCTCAACCACCTCGACCTCACCTACCGCTACAGCGGACGCGACTTCCGCCTCACCGATGTCGCCGGAAAACTCGTCCCCCAAATCTACACCTGACCCCAGGGACTCGGGCATTCCTGGGAAACCCGGGGGAAGGGCTAGGCGAGTTCGGGGTTGCTGAGCATGCGATCTTTCATGGCGCCGAGGGTTTCGGAGAGGAGCGCCTGGTAGATGTGGGGGTTGCGCATGCGCTTGAGCTCTTCGGGGAGCGCGGCGATCTGGTTCAGGGCGTGATCGCGGATGGCGTGGATCGGCGGCGCGTCACCGGTGCGTTCCCCATCGCGGAAGACGGTTTTCAGGAGGTCTTCGGCGCGGGTTGCGGGGCCGAACCTGACCTTGCGGTTCGGCCACATGCGGTTTCGTCCGCGCACCAGGCCGGTTTCCGGCAATTCCTCGTCGTCGAGACACACGACGTCGCAAACGGGATGGCCGTCGGCGTCGAAGTAGCGCACGAGGCGCTTGCGGCCGGGGTCGGTGGCCTTTTCGATGTTGGAGGAGATTTTCATGCGGCTCTGCCAGGCGCCGTTCTCTTCGATGGCGACGAGCTTGTAGACGCCGCTGAGCGCGGGGGAATCGTAGGCGGTGACCATGTGGGTGCCGACGCCCCAGGCGTTGATCTTGGCGCCCTGGCGCTTGAGGTCGACGATGAGTTCCTCATCGAGATCGTTTGAGGCCACGATGAGCGGGTTCTCCAGACCCGCCTGGAGCATTTGCTGGTGGGCGATTTTGCTGAGGCGGGACAGGTCGCCGGAATCGAGGCGGATCGCGGGGCGCACGGGGATGCCGGCTTCGCGCATCTCCTGGAAGACGGTGATGGCGTTGGGCACGCCGCTTGTTTCGGTATCGTAGGTATCGACGAGCAGCACGCAGCGATCGGGATAATGCCGGGCGAAGGTGCGGAAGGCCTCCAACTCGGAGGGAAAGCTCATGACCCAGCTGTGCGCGTGGGTGCCGGCGACGGGGATGCCGTAGACCTTGCCTGCGAGGACGTTGGAGGTGCTGTTGCATCCGCCGATGTAGCAGGCGCGGGAGGCGCTTACGGCGCCATCGGGGCCGTGCGCGCGGCGAAGGCCGAATTCCATGACGGGATCGCCGCTGGCCGCGAGGCAGACGCGGGCGGCTTTGGTGGCGATGAGCGTCTGGTAATTGAGGATGTTGAGGAGGGCGGATTCGATGAGCAGGGATTCGAAGATCGTGCCCTCGATCTGGAGGATCGGCTCGTAGGGGTAGACGAGGGAGCCTTCCGGCAGGGCCTGCACCGTGCAGCGGGGCCGGAAGCCTTCGAGGTGTTCGAGAAAGCCATCGCCGAAGACCTTCAGGGAGCGGAGGTACTCGATGTCGTCGCGGGTGAAGCGGAGGTTCTGGAGGTAGTCCAGAAAGGGTCCGAGACCGGCGAACACGGCGAAGCCAGTGTGCGGCGGCAGATTGCGGAAGAAATAATTGAACGCGACGCGCTGGCCGGCGCGATCTTCCTTCCACTGGCCGGCCATCATCGTGATTTCATAGAAATCGGTGAGAAGCGCCAGGCCTTCGCGGCGGAACCAGGGGCTATCGGGACTCACGGGACGATATCCGCGCCGCGCGCGAACTGGACGCCGGCGGCGCGCATTTCCGCCAGGGCCGTTGCGGCGGTTTCATCGGCGACGCCGCGGCAGCCATCCTCCACGAGCACGGTCTCGAAACCGGCCTGCAGCGCATCGAGCGCGGTGGCCTTGACGCAGTAGTCCGTGGCGAGGCCGGCGACGAAGACGCGGCGCACGCCATCGGCCTGGAGGCGCTGGGCGAGATCCGTGCCTTCGAAGCCGCTGTAGGCCTCGCGCGTGGGATCGGCGCCCTTGCTGATGATTGTGGCGTCGGAGGGGACGTGCAGGTCGCCGTGGAACTCGGCCCCGGGGGAGTTCTGGACGCAATGAGGTGGCCAGCTCATATCGGTGAATTCAGGCGCCTCGCTGAAGCTGCAGTGGTCGTTGGGGTGCCAGTCGCGGGTGAAGTAGATTTTCCCGAACTTCATCTGGAGCGGGTTGATGACGCGGACGACCCCTTCCCCGCCGAGCACGGGCAGCGCGCCGCCGGGGCAGAAGTCGTTCTGCACGTCCACGACAATCAGGGCGTCGGAATCACTCACTTTCATCGAAGGCATCCTCCTCCGTGCGTATGTTCACGTGTTCGAGTATGTCCGCGTGGTCAAAGGCCATCTCCGGAAGCCGGTCCACGGCGAACCAGCGCGCGGCGGCCGCATCGTCGCCGGCGGTGACTTCCGCGTTGCCGGGGCAAGCCGCGACGTACACGATCGATATGGTGTGTCCGCGGGGATCGCGCCCGGGTGTGCCGACGGTGTACAGCTGGCTCAGGGGTAGTCCGGTCAGGCCGGTTTCCTCCTGGAGTTCACGGCGGGCGGCGTCCTCAAGATCTTCCTGCTCGTTGACGAAGCCGCCGGGCATGGCCCAGGCGCCCTGGAAGGGCTCGTTCTTTCGCTGGATCAGCAGGATCTCGGGCCCGTTCGGCCCCTGGCGAAGGACGGCGATGTCCACGGTCACCATGGGCCGGGGATGGTCGTAGGAATAGCTCATGACTTGCCTTGCGCAAGCAACCAGGAGATCACGTCGTGATCCCGGTAGGTCGCGTCCCAGGAATTGTGGCCAACCCCCTCATACTCGGTGTATCGGATGTTTCCGCCGGCGCCTTGAACAGCTTCCACCATGGCGCGGGAGCGGTCGGGCGGCACGACGGTGTCGGCGCCGCCGTGGAAGGCCCAGATCGGGACAGCTGCCAGGGCGCGTACGCGGGAGGCGTGGCTGCCGTAGGGATTCCCGCCGGTCGTGCCGAGCAGGCGCTGGATATCGGCGGGGTCGCCTCCGCCGCAGATGGGTACAAGGGCGGCGAAGGTATCGGTGTGGATGGCGCCCCAGAGCCAGGTTCCGTAGCCGCCCATGGAGAGCCCGGTGAGGTAAACGCGTTTGTCGTCGACCGCATACGCGGCGCGCACGGCGGCCATCTGGGCTTCGAGGACGTCGTGTTGCGTGTCCCAGTTGGCGTCCTTCGGGCATTGCGGCATGAGGACGAGCGCCGGAAAGCGATCGGGGTGTTTTTCGATGGCGGGGCCGAGGCCGACCTTCGAATGCACGAGGCCATCGTCGCCACGTTCGCCGGCCCCGTGCAGAAAGACGATGAGCGGCCACTCGGATTCGGGCGTGTAGGCCTCGGGCACAAAGAGCACGTAGCGGTGGGCTTTTCCGTGCACTTCGATGGTCTGCTGGAGGAATCCTGTTTGCATCGGGTCCTTACCCCCCGCTTCGGTGTCCGCGGCGGCGGGCGTGGTCCAGGCCAGCAGGGCCGCCAGGAGAGCGAAACGTGTGTAGCGGGCTGCGCGAACGACAACGGGCATATGCGAAAGCTCCCTTTTGCGTGGTGTTCATCGATTATGGACGATGCCGGTTGGCAATGCAATCCGTGCTTACTATCCGTCAACTTTTTTTTGGCAAGATATCCCGAATTGGCCTCGCAGAGCCGTCGTCACCCCACACGTTCAACGTCCGCCAACGTGGCTTAGCCTTCCAGGCTGAGACAGCGTGAGCGCCGACTTCGAACGGCCCATGGAAGTCAGGAATACAGCCTCGGAATCCCACGACGAATCAATCATTTCTTAATTCGTGTCCATTCGCGTTAATTCGCGGTTCAATCAGAACTTCTGTGTTCTCTTTGTCGTGATAGCGGTGCGCCAGGCCCAATTCCGGGCACGCCTTCTGCAGGCGGCGCAGGGTCCGGCACAGAACCCGGAAGCTGTCCCACAAGAGCGAGGAGTCCGTGGGGTAGTGAATGTTGGCCTCATACGCCGTCGTGTCCGTGCGCAATTTCTCGCCGCTGATCCACGCGCCGTCCCTCGCGTGCTGCGCGAGCGACTGGTTCACCGCGTGCCAGGTCTCCGCCGACAGCGCGGCGAAGGCCTTGCCCACGATGGAAAAATCCATCATCGGCTTGGCGAAGCCGAGCCCCACGAAACCGCGCAGGAAATCGCTGTTCTCGATGCGCACCACCAGGTTGCGGTAACTGTCCCCCTCCACGAACATCACCACCAGGCACCGCAGAATCTCCTCCGAGGTATACTCGCTGCGCCGGCCCTTTTCCGAAGTCGAGAGCCACCGGCAGAAATCCGCGTGAACAAGGTCGAGCACGGACGGATTCGCCAGCAGAAGCTCGTTGATGGCCCCGTATTTCTTCCGGTACGCCGCCACCACTTTCGTCGGACTTGACGGCAGCACAAAATCCAGGTACATTTGACTCACAGTTTTCGTTCTCATGGCCTGCTCCTTTCCGTGGTTGCCACCACGGTTCTTTTGTCCAAAGGGAGTAGGCCATTTGTTTTTCATTTTGTCACTACGGCTTTCCGACACCGAAACTAGATATTTTCATTCGCTGAAATTAACCAGTTCATGGAGCTACTCGCCATTGCCCTGACAATTGATGGGTCTGCCGTGGGTGACTTCTCGAATGTCGCGCTACACAGCTACCGTAGCATGGCTTGCGCTTCACTTGTCTAGGGTTAATTCTGACGCAATTTGACTTGTGGAAACTGGTGGCGCAGCGCGCCGCGGCGGTCGAGGTTGACGTTGGCGTGGCGCTATGGAATTGGTAGGACGCGGCGTAACCCGCTTTCGCGAGGCCCCCTCCCCCACTCGTTCCCACGGTCTCCGTGGGAATGCAGTCCCCGCCGCTCCGCGGCTCGAGCCGGCAGGGATGCCGGCGCTCCATCGGGGTGCGTCCTGATTGAACCGGGGCTTCGCCAAGGCGTGGGGTAGCGCCCATTGGTTTTGTTGGGGCTGGCGTGGGGTTGTGCGGGCGGCGTGGGGGTGGTCTGGCGCGGTGTGGGCCGGCAGGGATGCCGGCGCTCCATCGGGGTGCGTCCTGATTGAACCGGGGCTTCGCCAAGGCGTGGGGTAGCGCCCATTGGGTTTGTTGCGGCTGGCAGTTGTGCGGGCGGCGTGTGGGTGGTCTGGCGCGACGTGGCAGGCAGGGATGGCTCCATCGGGTGCGCTCCTGATTGAACCGGGGCTTCGCCAGGGCGTGGGGTAGCGCCCATTGGGTTTGTTGCGGCTGGCTTGGGGTTGTGCGGGCGGCGTGTAGGTGGTCTGGGCGGTGTGGGCCGGCAGGGATGCCGGCGCTCCATCGGGGTGCGTCCTGATTGAACCGGGGCTTCGCCAAGGCGTGGGGTAGCGCCCATTGGGTTTGTTGCGGCTGGCTTGGGGTAGTTCGGGCGGGGTGTGCGCCTTGCGGCGCGATGCGGGCGGGCCGTCCACCACGGCGCATCTTCGACCCGCGCTCCCAATGGTCCGCGCTTCTGTTGCTGGGTTCGGGGTTTCTGGGCTGGGTTGCGCGGGCGGCGTGTGGGTGGTCTGGCGCGACGTGGGCCGGCAGGGATGCCGGCGCTCCATCGGGGTGGGTGTGGGTTGAACCGGGGCTTCGCCCGGGGTCAGGGTGGCGTCCATTGGTCTTGTTGGGGCTGGCGCAGGGTTGTGCGGTCGGGGTGTGGGGGGGGGCGCGGGTCGCGTGGGGCGGCGCAGGCCGCTACTTGCTCATGTCCTTGATCCGGAAATTCCGGTACTCGTGAGCACCATCTTCGCCCTGGAGGCCGATATAGCCACGGGTCAGCGCGTCGGCGGCCTTGGAGCTGGCGACGAGTTCGCCGTTCAGGCGAACTTCAATGCTCGGCCCGACGATCTTGATGTCGTATTCATTCCACTCGCCGTCGGGCTTGAGCACCTTCTTCACCCGTTCGACGTCGAGTTCATGCTCCGCGCCGAAGATGGTCGCCATGCGGGCGCTGTTTTCCACCTGCACCTCGTACTTCTTGTCCGGCCGGCTTTCGCCTTCCATCGTGGCGCGGAGAAAGACGCCGCCGTCCTGCATGGGCTCGAGGAAGCGGAACTCCACCCGGAAGATGAAGTCCGAATATTGCTTGTCGCTCCGCAGCCAGCCGCGGCCCACATCGTGCTTGATGACGCCATCCTCCACAAAGAACTGCGCGCCGTTCATGAGGTGCCAGCCATCCAGGGACTTGCCGTCGAAGAGGCTCACGAATCCTTCTTCGGGATCCTCGGCGGCCAATGGGAAAGACAGCGCGCCCAGGAGGCACAACACGGCAGCGGCTACAGCAGCCTGGACAACTTTGCGCTTGCGGGCCATCGTATTCTCCTTAATCTCGGCTCGGTCTCGCGGTGAAGCACTTTGTTCAACGTTGTGGACCGACGAACCCAATTGAATAGCGTTTGATGGGGTCATGTCAAACGGAGAATTTGGTGTGGAGTCGTTCGAATGGCCGCCGGGCGCCACCGGCATCGACTACATCCAGCTTGTCGCCGGGATGGTGGAAGACGCCCTCCGCGGCGCGAACGTTCGGAAAGCGACGGCGTAACCCGCTGTCGGCAGCCCCTCTCCCCCACTCGTTCCCACGGTCTCCGTGGGAATGCAGTCCCCGCCGCTCCGCGGCGTGGGCCGGCAGGGATGCCGGCGCTCCATCGGGGTGGGTGTGGGTTGAACCGGGGCGTCGCCCGGATTCGGGGTGGCGTCCATTGGTTTTGTTGTGGCTGGCTTGGGGTTGTGCGGGCGGGGTGTGCGCCTTGCGGCGCGATGCGGGCGGGCCGTCCACCACGGCGCATCTTCGACCCGCGCTCCCAATGGTCCGCGTTTATGTTGCTGGGTTCGGGGTTTCTGGGCTGGGTTGTGCGGGCGGCGTGTGGGTGGTCTGGCGCGGTGTGGGCCGGCAGGGATGCCGGCGCTCCATCGGGGTGCGTCCTGATTGAACCGGGGCTTCGCCAGGGCGTGGGGTAGCGCCCATTGGGTTTGTTGCGGCTGGCTTGGGGTTGTGCGGGCGGCGTGTGCGCCTTGCGGCGCGATGCGGGCGGGCCGTCCGCGCTCCCAATGGTCCGCGCTTCTGTTGCTGGGTTCGGGGTTTCTGGGCTGGGTTGTGCGGGCGGCGTGGGGGTGGTCTGGCGCGGTGTGGGCCGGCAGGGATGCCGGCGCTCCGTCGGGGTGGATGTGGGTTGAACCGGGGCTTCGCCCGGATTCGGGGTGGCGTCCATTGGTCTTTTCGCGGGAGGGTGCGGGGTGGTGTCCTTTGGTTTTGTTGTGGCTGGCGTGGGGTTGTACGGGCGGGGTGTGCGCCTGGGCGCCTGGCGGCGCTGGGGACAGGCGGGACGCCTATCCTACTTTTTTTTGAGGTTGTTTTGGTGGAGGCGCGGGGGTTTGGGCGGGCTTGATCCGCATACACGCGAAAAAAGTCGGGATTTTCACTTGACAGAAGGGGGCGCGAGGTCTACACTGGGGTGCAAGTTGAGGTGCAGCGCAGGGGTATTTGATTATGAAGAGCGATTGGCAACGAACACTTGCCACTTTCCTTCGGCAGCTTCAATTCTGGCTGATTCTTGAGGCGTGGGGAGGCATGTTGTGCCGCATGGCGCTGGTGCTGCTTCCGTTCGGGGCGCTGGCAATCATGGCCGATCAACGGTGGTTGGGGGGCTACTACTCGCCTTCCATCGCGCTTATTACGCTCGTGCCGCTCGCCCTCGTGCCGGTTGGCTATGCGTTCCTGCATCAGGGGACCCGCCTGCACCAGGCCTTCGAGATGGACGAGCGCGGCGCGCTCAAGGACCGGATTTCGAGCGCCTGGGAGTTCCTCAGCCAGGAGTCGCTCACGCGCGAGCAGGAATTGCAGGTGCGCGACGCCATCCGGACGGCCTACGACACCGATCTGGCCTCGCTGGTCCGGCTGCAGAATCCGCGAATGCCCTATCTCGCGCTCGTAGTGCTGGGCGTGTTTATCGCGAGCTTTTTTGTCCCCGCAACGTATTCCGAGATCGCCCCCGCCCCCACACCGGACGCGGTTCGCGACGCGCAGCTCGCGGAAGTCGCGGAGGTGCGGGAGGAAATCGAGGCGCTGGCGCAAGAGGAAAGGGCCCTGGCGGATATCGCGGAGAAACTGCGGGAGATCGAACAGAATTTCGCCCGCAACGAATTGGACCCGCGCGATGTGATGATCGAGCTTGCCCGGCTCGACCTGGCGCTCCACGCGCGGATGGAAGCCGCGGGGCTGGACGAGGTCAGCAGCCAGCTCGACCAGGCCGTTCCCCATTTGATGGCCAGCGAATCCGCGCGGCCGGTGGCCGAGGCAATTCGCGAGAAGCGGCATGGGGAGGCCGCGCGCGCGATGGAAGCGCTTGCGCGGGAGTTGAACGAGGGCGGCGTTTCCAACGAGAACCGGGAACAGCTCGCCCAGCGGATGGCGAATGCGGCGGCGGCCATGCGGCAGGCGTCGGGCGACAAGGAATCGGGCGGGCTTATCGCCGATTTTGACGCGGCGTCCGAGTCCGTGGGCGCCGGCGATAAAGACGGCGTCTCCCGCTCTTTTCAGTCGATTCAGGGCAAGATGCAACAGTGCAACGGCTATCAGGCGATGAAGGACGCCGCGAACAGCCTGGCCCTGGGGAAGATGGGGCTGGGCGCGGCAGGCTCAATGATGGCCAAGCGCGGCGACGGCCAGAAGCCGGGCCAGGGCTTGGGGCAGGGCGAGGACAACCGCTTGAGCGATGACCCGTCCACGAGCGCGGGGCGGGGCGAGGCCGATCCCCTGGGGGATGCCCGACGCCTGAACGACAGCTACCGCGAAATGCTCCAGGTGCGGGGGACGGCGGGGGACGGCCCGGTGACGAGTGAGGTTGAAATGACCGGGGGCCAGATGGCGCCGAGCCAGCGAAGCGCGCGGGAGGTCTACAACGAGTATGCCGGCGTGGCGGAGCAGGCGCTGGACCGCGAGGACGTGCCCCTGAGCCACCGATTCCACGTCAAGCGCTACTTCCAGGCCATCCGGCCCGAGGAGGAGTAGCCGGCCGGGCGCGCGCGGCCGACCTATCGCGCCTTGACACCCGCCGCGCCCGGGGGTAGCATGGGGGCTCTTTCCGCTGTCGGGCGCCCTGTCGAGACATGGGTGAACCGCGGCCGAGGCGCGCAACATCAGGCAGGGAGCGATTCCATGGCGGTGAACAGCCAGTTCGAGCAGGAGGCGCGGCAGTTTGTGGACGCCTTCAACCGGGTTCGGGACGAGATCGCCCGGGTCGTGGTGGGCCAACGCGACATTGTCGAGGACATCCTCACGGGCCTTTTCGCGGGCGGCCACGTGCTCCTCGAAGGCGTCCCGGGCATCGGCAAGACCCTCATGGTCCATACGCTCGCGGACACCCTCTCCTGCGGCTTCTCCCGGATTCAGTTCACCCCGGACCTCATGCCCACCGATATCATCGGCACGCGGATCGTGATCGAGGACGAGTCCGGCCAGAAGCATTTCACCTTCCAGCCCGGCCCCGTTTTCACGCAGATCCTGCTGGCGGACGAAATCAACCGGGCCACGCCGAAGACGCAGTCCGCGCTGCTGGAAGCCATGCAGGAGCGATCGGTCACCACGGCGGGGGAAACCCGCCACCTGGAGCGCCCGTTCTTCGTGATCGCCACGCAGAACCCCCTGGAAATGGAAGGCACCTACCCCCTTCCCGAGGCGCAGCTGGACCGCTTCCTCTTCAAGCTCTACGTGCGCTTTCCCTCGGTCGATGACCTGGTCGAGGTGTCCCGGCGCACCACTGTGCGCGAAATGCCGCGCGCGGGCGTCGCGCTCAGCGATTCGGAAGTGGTCCAGCTCATGGGCACCGTGCGCGATATGCCCATCGCGGAACATGTCGAACGCTACGCCGCGCACATCCTCGTCGCGACGCATCCGTCCTCCGATCGGGCCACCCCGATGGTGAAGCAATACGGGAAGTACGGCGCGAGCCCGCGCGGGTTGCAGGCCATGATTCTCGGCGGCAAGGTGCGCGCGCTGCTGGATGGCCGCTTCAATGTCGCCGAGGACGACATCCGCGCTGTGGCGAAGCCGTCCCTGCGCCACCGGATCCTGTTGAATTTCGAGGGCGAGGCCGAGGAAATCAGCACGGACGCGATCGTGGAGGAAATCCTGGCGCAGGTGAAGGTGGCGGTGGCATGAGCGGCGGGCGGGGCGTCCGGGCGCCGGTGGAATCCCGGTCCGCGCCGGCAGGGGAGCCCCTCTTCGACGACAATTTTCTCGAAACGCTGGCCTACCTCAACATCATCGCCCGAAAAATACTCAGCGGGCAGCTGAAGGCCGAGCGCCGCAGCCGGAAGAAGGGCGTGAGCGTGGAGTTCGCCGACCACCGGCCCTACGCCCCGGGCGACGACTTTCGCTTCATCGACTGGAGCGTCTACTTCCGCACGGATCATCTCTTCCTCAAACTCTTCGAGGAGGAGGAAGATCTCCACATCTACCTCCTCCTCGATTGCTCCGCGAGCATGGGCTTCGGCGATCCCGACAAATTTCTCTACGCCCGGCGCCTCGCCGCGGCCATCGGCTACCTCGGCCTCGCGAGCCTCGATCGCGTGCACGTGATCCCGTTTGTGGACGATGTGCCCGGGGCGGCGGCGGATACGCTACGGATCCGGGGCAAGGCCAAGGTTTTTCAGCTGCTGCACTTCCTTGAGGGCCGGCGCAGCGGCGGCGTGACCGACATGGCGGCCGCCCTGCGGCGCTTCGGCGCCAGCCGCCGGAAGCGCGGCATGGTGATTCTGTTCACGGACCTCTACGATCGCGACGGCGTCATCCCCGGACTCAACGCGCTCCGCTACCAGAAGTTCGACCCCTACGTCATTCACATTGTCTCGCCCCAGGAGGCCGAACCGGCGCTGCTCGGCGATCTCCGCCTCATCGACGGCGAAACCGGGCGCGCGCGCGATGTCACCGTGACCGAGGGACTCCTGCGGCGCTACCGGCAGGCCTTCGCGGCGCACGGCGATCGCGTCGAGCGCTACTGCCGTTCGCACGGCATGGGCTACGCGCGCTGTGTCACCAGCACCCCCTTCCAGGAGACCGTCGTGCAGATGCTACGGCGCGGGAAGCTCTTGCAATGACGGGACGAAGCTACACGCGCGGCAACGAGGAGCGTAGCCGGCGGCAACCCGGTCGCCCGGTCGCCCGCGCCGCCTCGTGGAGCCACAAGACCGCGCCAGCCAATCAACCGCCCGCCTGCAAGGGGCAACAATGTTGCACGAATCCCAGCGCGGAAAGTGGGCGTCCTCGCAATAGCCCGACCCAACGACAGTGCGCGCGATGGAGCGCCGGCATCGCTGCCGGCACGGCGCAACGAAGTTGCGCGATGCAGGCGAGCCGTCCACCGCGGCGCATCTTCGACCTGCGCTCCCAATTATCACCGTCAAATAGATCGCGCGCAGGTCATTTCGCCGGGTGCGTAGTTCTCGCGGGGGCGCGTTCATGAGCTTCCTCTACCCCCTCGCATTTCTCGGGCTCCTGCTTTTCATCCCCGTGATCCTGCTCTATCTCCTCAAGCAGCGCCGGGCGCGGGTCACCGTCTCCACGCTGCTCTTCTGGGACGACATCCTCCGCGACGAGCACCGCGTCGCCTCCGTGACGCGGCTGCGCAAGCTGCTTTCGCTCCTCCTGCAACTCCTCGTCCTGCTCCTACTGATCCTCGCGCTCGCCCGGCCCATTCTCGCGAGCGATGCGCTCGGCGCAAGGCGCGTCGTCATCCTGGTCGACGTTTCCGCAAGCATGCACGCACGCGAAGGGGAGCGGACGCGTTTCGACATCGCGCGGGACCACGCTCACGACGTCATCGCCGGCCTGGCCTCCGGGGACGCCGCCATGCTCGTGGCCGTTGGCCCGCAGCCGGATATTGTCGTTCCCCTCACGGAAAGCCGCCGCGCGCTGCGCGAGGCCCTGGACGCCGTCCAACCCGAACACACCCCCGCCAACCTGTCCGCCGCGCTCCACCTGCTGCATCAGCTCCCGCCGGACCCGCGTGAAACGTGGGTGTATGTGGTCAGCGACGGATCCCTGGATCCCGTTCCCTTCGATCCGCCGCCGGACATGCGCTTCGCCTTTCTCGCGGCGGGATCCCGCCAGGACAATATCGGCATCGTCGCTTTTCAGGCGCGTCCGCTCCCCGCGTCCCCGCGCGATTTTGAAATCCTGTTCGAGGTGGTGAACGAATCGGACGAGCCGCGGACGCTGCCCTTTGCGCTCTTCGTCGGCGACAACCTCGTGGACGCCAACGAAGTGACCATTCCGGCGCGCGGCGCGGCCCACCGCTCCATACGGCAGTTCAGCCCCGAGGGCGGGCCGGTGCGCCTCGAACTGGAAACGGGCGACGCCTTCCCGCTGGACGACACGGCCCACGCCGTGCTCCCGGCGGTCGAGGATACCCGGGTCGTGCTGGTAACCGAGGGCAACCTCTTTCTCGAAAGCGCGCTCGCCACGGCCGACGGCATCGACCTCTCGGTGGCGCCGCCCGCCGCCTATGCTCCGGGCGCGGCGGAAGGCGGCCACGCCGTCTATGTCTTCGACGGATGGGCCCCGGAGAACCCGCCGGACGCGCACGCGATCTATATCGGCCGCTGGCCCGCGACGCTCGGCATCGCCGCCGAGGGCGAAATCGCGGATCCCATGATCACGGACTGGGAGCGGGACCACCCCATCAACCGGCGGCTCAGCTTGGCGAACATCACGATCGGAGGCGCGCCCCGCCTGGCCGCACCGGATAACTTTGCGACGCTGGTTTCCTCCTTCGGCCAGCCGCTGGTGCTGCTGGACGATACCGCCGAACACCGCGCGCTCGTGGTCGCCTTCAACACGGCCCAATCGGACCTGCCCCTGCGCGCCGCGTTTCCCATGCTCATCGCCAACGCGATCCAGTATCTCGCGGAAGTTCGCGCGGAGGATACCTGGCGCGGGCCGCCCCTCGGCGCGGTGCTCGGGCTGGACGAACTCGCGCCGTGGACGCAGGGTCTCGATATCGCGCGGGTGCTCGCGCCCGGCGAAAGCGCGCCGCCCGAGGCGCCGCCGGCCCCAATCCGCATAGCGGTCAACAAAACCGGCATCTATCAGGGCGTCACGGGCGAAGGGGACACCATTCCCCTCTTTGGCGCGAGTCTTTCCCACCGCCGCGAATCGAATCTCGACGTGTCTGAATCGATGCCCGTCGAGACCGCCGAGCCCCTGCCCGAAATCCCCGATGCCTTCCGCGCTGGCGCCGCGCCCTGGCGGATCCTCGCCTACGCGGCCCTGGCCCTGCTCGCAATCGAATGGTGGCTGTTCCACCGGCGCTGGGTGGAGTAGCCCATGGCGTTTGCGCTCGAAAGCCCGGGACTCCTCGCGTTGCTTGCCGCCCTGCCGCTCATCTTTGGCGTGCTGCGGTATTCGCTGGCCGGTAGCCCGCTCGCCCAGCGGATCCTGTCGGGCGTAGTTCGCGCCACGGTCATCGCGCTGATCGTGCTGGCGCTCGCGGGCACGCACTGGCTTCGCGCGAGCCGCGAACCGGCGGTGCTGGTCATCGCCGATCTCTCGGACTCCGCGCCCGAGGACGCTCCCGATCAGGCCCGCGCGATCCTGGCGGACATCGAGGCGGCCAGGCCCGCCGCCGCCCGGGCCGGCCTCGTTTTGATCGCGGCCACGCCGGAGATACTTGCCCCGGTGACGCGCAATCCCGAGTTCCCCGAGGCCATCGCGCCGCCGGAAGACCGCGGCGAGACGCGCCTGGCCGATGCGTTGCGGCTCGCGCGCGAGGCCATGCCGGCGGACACCGTCAATCGCGTGCTGCTCCTGAGCGACGGCAACGAAACCGCCGGCGATGCGCGGGAGATGGCGCGCCGGCTCGCGGAGCGGGGCGTACAGGTGTATACGCGCGCCTGGGAGCAAACGGATCGCCCGGAGGTCCTCCTGGAGGATCTCGCCGTGCCGTCCGAGGTAAAACGCGGGCAGTCCTTCCGGATCCAGGCGGTCGCCCACGCCTCCGCGCCTTCCACCGCCGCTTTCACGCTCTACCGGGACGGCTTCAAGGCCGGCGAACAGGAGATCGCGCTTGAAGCGGGCGCGAACACCATCACCTTTGACGAAACGAGCGCCCCGGACGGCCTCGTCAAGTACGAGCTGCACGTAGCCGCGCCGGAGGACCATTTCGCCGACAATAATGTGTCTTCCGGCGTGGTGTTTGTGGCCGGCGAGCCCAGAATACTCCTGCTCGAAGGGAAGGAGCGGGAAGGGCGCCACCTCGCCCGCGCGCTGGAGGCCGAAAACATCCGCGTGGACTACCGCGAGGGGCGCGGCATGCCCGCCGCGCTGGAGGAACTCGCCGCATTCGACGCCATCATCTTCTCGGACGTCCCCGCGACGGACGTCAGCGCCCGCCAGATGGAGTTGCTACGCTCCTACATCGAGGATCTCGGCGGCGGCTTCATCATGATCGGCGGCGAAGAGAGCTTCGGCCTCGGCGGCTACTACCGCACGAGCATCGAGCAGGCCCTGCCCGTCCGCATGCGCTCGGAACGGCAGAAGGACACGCCCAGCATCGCCATTATGCTTGTCATCGACAAGTCCGGCAGCATGGGCGGCGACAAAATCGAACTCGCCAAGGAGGCGGCGATAGCGGCCGTCGAATTGCTCGGCAGCCGGGACTACGCCGGCGTGGTCGCCTTCGACGGGGCCCCGCAGTGGATTGTCGAGTTGCAGGGCGCGGGCAACCAGACCGGCATCATCCAGCAGATCATGCAGCTCCAGGCCGGCGGCGGCACGCACATCGCCCCCGCGCTCGAAGAGGCGGCCAATGCGCTCGCCTCCGTCCCCGCCACGCTCAAGCACGCCATCCTGCTTACGGACGGCCAGTCGCAGCCCGGGGACTACGCCGGAATCGTCAACCGGATGGTCAACGGCCAGGTGACCGTGTCCACCGTCGCCGTCGGGGATGGCGCGGACACCGCGCTGCTCCAGGAGATCGCGCGGTGGGGCCGCGGCCGCTACTACTTCACCGCCGATCCCTTCGACATCCCGCAGATCTTCACGAAGGAGACCATGTCCGCGTCGAAATCCTCGCTGGTGGAGGAGCCGTTCCTTCCGATCGTCACGCGCAGCGCGCCGGTCATTCAATCCATCGACTGGGACAGCACGCC
The DNA here is from genome assembly GCA_019637335.1 of Candidatus Hydrogenedentota bacterium. Taxonomy (NCBI): domain Bacteria; kingdom Pseudomonadati; phylum Candidatus Hydrogenedentota; species Candidatus Hydrogenedentota bacterium. Next base: position 206,879 of record JAHBVV010000002.1, read on the forward strand.
CTTCCTCCTGGGCTATGTCGTGTGCACCGCCAAGCCCACGGCGGAAGTGCCCCTCATTACCGAGCGCGGCGATCCCCTGCTCGCCTCGTGGCGCTTCGGCCTGGGCAAGAGCGTCGCCTTCATGTCGGACGCGAAAAGCCGCTGGGCCGCCGACTGGCTCGGCTGGCCGGGCTACAGCCGCTTCTGGGCCCAGGTCGTGCGCGATACCCTGCGCGACACGCGGCAGCGGGGGATCGAGACGCGCATCGAGCACCGCGGTGAATCGGGGCGCATTATCGTCGACGCGGCGACGGATGCCGGGGACTTCGTAAACGGCCTGCACGGCGCCGTGCAGATGGTGCGGCCATCCCGCGAGATCGAGACGGTTGCGCTCCGCCAGACCGCGCCGGGCCGCTATGAGGCGGACATGGACACCAGCGAAACCGGCAGCTACCTATTCAAAATTCGGCAGACCCAGGACGCGGCCGGCGAAGACGTGTACGCCGACTTCACCCGCGGGCTGACAATCTCCTACAAGCCCGAGTACCGCCATCTGGGAACCAACACGGAATTCCTGGAGGCGCTCGCGCGCGATACCGGCGGGTCGGTAAATCCCGCGATCGAGGATCTCTTCATCGTAAACGCCGATGAATCGGTGCGCATACGGCGCGACATCGGCCCCTGGCTGCTCGTGGCCGCGCTCCTGCTCTTCGTGGTTGACGTCGCGATGCGCCGCCTCGATCTGGCCGGTTACCGGCCCTTCTCGGAAGCCGGCGGGCGCCGGTGATCGGTAGAAGGCGTCATACTTCAGCCTTAAGTATAACTTAAGTCGTCTGAAGTAAGGCGTTCGCCGATACGAGGAACACAGCTCAATCTCAAATCACAACAGCGGAATCCAACCACGTGTGAGTGGGATCCGCGGGACGCCAGATCAACGCTCCCGGCACATCGCCGTATGGGCCATTCCGAACTGAGGATGCGCAAGCCTCCCCGTACGGAGCGCCGGGAGGCGACCCCACACGGAGATTCAGGCCCCCTCCAGCGCAGCCAGTTTCGTCAATACCCGCGCGAAGGCGCGCAGGTCCTTCATGCCGAACGGATTCAGCAAGGGGTTTTCGGCGAGGCGTAACATGCGATAGCGCCGCGCTATTCCCAGGAGGCATGGCCGGATGGCGTTTCGCGATATCGCTTCGTATTGACCGATCAGCGCGGCGTAGGAGACCTCGAATCGCATGCTTTCGGCGTGAATCAGGAACAGAATGAGATCGCGGAGCCGCATGTCCTCAAAATGTGCGCGATCAACATTCTCCTCGAAGTCGATCAAGTAAACGGACTCATCCTTATATGTGAAGTTCTTCAGTTGGGCGCCTCCGTGCGCAATCTCGTCACGGTGGAGGCGGGCCAAAACTCTCATGGCCTTCAGTGCGTAGTAGTCCGCATTCTCCTGATCTTTACCGATGACCTTGTGGAGGGGCTCACCCACATCACGGGTGACGAAATAGCGAGAGGCTCGAAATACGACCTCGGGCACGGGGAACTTCTTATTGCGCAGCCGCGCCAGCTTACTGACTTCGTAGGCCATGGAGGAGGCGATATCGGGGAATATGGTGGGCGCGATCAGCGGGTTGCGCGATGCGCGATAGAGCAGGGATTGCACCCGGTGGCCCATGTGGCATTTTCGCACCCTATCGGTCTTCACGAAGAAGCGCGCGCCATCTACCTTGATGCTGAAGACGCGTCGCCGCTGCGCATTCAATACGGCGTCGCTCAGGACAAAGGGGCTATCGGCTGAAGCTTGCATGATTTCGACCTCGTCCCGCCCCCCCATCCCCTCTTTCGGAAGATAGCATAACTCGGGAGTGATCGCAAGACCCGCCCGCCGTGCGCATGGACGCCCCCGGAGAGCACTGGGCAGCCTCTGGCGGCGATCAGAATTTGTGACCACGGATTGCAGGGCAGCCTTTGGCCGAAACCAAAGGAAGACTGGACGCCTTTCCCGCAATCGAGGGAAAGCATTGGGTAGTTCAGGCGCCGCATTCGCATATCCGCCTTCGCGGGCCTGAGGCTCCCGTAGAGGTTTCCCGCACAATTGAACTAGATTTCGCCCAAGGCTGAAAGCCGTATCATGGTGGGTTGCCGGTGAACTTCAGCAAACGGGATTTCCTGGCTTTCCCATACGCTGTATGCGGCAATATCAGAACTTCGCCCGTTTTTCCCATATGCGTATATGGGTTGCTGGTTCAAGAAATCTGCCGAAGAAGCAACCACACGACGGATTGTCGAATTGGTTTCCGCCAGCCCATCGTCTCAGGGGTCACCTTGGGTTTTGTTTGCGCAAGCCCGCTGCGCCGCCCGCGCGCCCATGGAAATCCCGGCCCGATTCGCGTAAAATACCGCAACAGCCTACTCGCGGAGGAGTAGCATAATTGGTAATGCAGCGGTCTTGAAAACCGCCGCCTTCGGGCTTGCAGGTTCGAGTCCTGTCTCCTCCGCCATATGTATTGTTCATCCCGCCGCGCGCCCCCGAAAGCGCCCGGCGGGATTTTTGATGTCCGGCGTCCCGCGCCGGGCGCGTGGTAAGATGGGGGCGCGCCGAGGGCGGCGCGAGGCCGAGGGAGAGCATGAACGAGCACGAACAAAGAAGCGGGCTGTCCGACGCCATCGTGTCGGCGCTCCATGCGCGGCCCGGTCTCCGCGCGGCGCTCTGGCGGCTGCTGCGCCGCGATGGGGGCCGCGCATTGCGCGAGGGGCTCCAATCCATTCCGTCCCGCGAATTGGAGGCCTTCCTCGACGAACTGCTTTCGGAAGACGGCGATCGCGCGTTTCAACGCTACGCCCTTTCTCGCGACGCCGCCCCCCTCCGTGCGCTGTTGCGGGCGGACGCCTACCGCGCCTTGCGGGAGGCCCTGACGCGCAACGGCGGCGAGGCCCTGAAGGCGGTCGTGCTGGATTTGGACCCCGCCTGGCTGGGGCGCCTCGCCCGCGCGCGCGGCGGCCGCGCGATCGCGCCGGTGCTCTTCGAAAACGGCGCCGAGCTGCTTCGGGCCACCTGCCGCCACCAGGGCGACGGCGCGCTCGCGCCGGTGCTGGCGGAGGACAGGCGCTACCTGAAAGGCCTCTCCGAGGCGGCGCGCAACGAAATCGCCGGCCAGCTCATTCGAGACGGGGCGCGCGTCCCCGCCGCCGATTTTGACGCGCAGCCCGCCGCACTGGAGCAGGCCCTCGCCGCGCCGCGCGCCGCCGCCATGGCCGCGCTGGCCGCGAAATGGGAAGCTTTGGCAGACATCGTGGCGCGCGATCGCCCGGATATCGGCGCGCGCTACCGGGCCGCGCTGCACGCCATCGAATCGCCGGAACACGTACGCGGGCGCGTGCTCGACGCCATTACCGACGGCGATGTGGTTCATCTGGCGCACGGCGCGCTGCGTTTCTCGGATCGCCACGCGCTCTGGACCCAGATCCACGAGATCCTCCTGAACGAGGACTACTACTTTACGTGCGATTCGGATGCCCCGGTGATTATCGACGCCGGCGCCCACATGGGCCTGGCGATTTACTACTTCAAGGCGCTTTACCCCCACGCGCGGATTACCGCGTTCGAGCCCGTGCCGGAATTGTGCGACCTGGCGCGCGAGAACGTCGCGCGCAATGGCTGGGAGGACGTGGAAATCCTGCCCTTCGCCCTGGCGTCGGCGGCGGGGAGGGCCACGTTCCACCGCTCCCGGAGTTGGAGCATGGCGGGGTCGCTATCAGCCCACCGGGCGGAAATGGGCGATGCCCTGGAACCCATCGAGGTTGAGTGCACTCGCCTGAGCGGCTACCTCCGGGGTCCCGTGGATTTCCTCAAGCTCGACATCGAGGGCGCCGAGGACGCGGTGCTCGAAGAGGCCGCGCCCATGTTGGGAAACGTGCAAAACCTCTTCTGCGAGTTTCACGAGGGCCCCGGATTCGCGCGCGGGCGGCTCGCGAAGATCCTGGGCATCCTCGACACGGCCGGATTCGACGTGCAGCTCGGAAAATCGCACAACTACCAGGAGACGTCGCGGGTGCGACCGCTGGCCCACGTTGGCGGCGCCGCGTCCATGGTGATCTGGGCGCGCCGGCGGGGCTGAACGCGTTGGACAGAAAGAGGGAGCGTGGTCAGTACGCCGCACAGGTGGCGTACAGGCGCTCCACGGCGCTTGCGTCCTCGATGAACCGGCACGCGCGCGGGCGCCCATGCTCATAATAGCGCCCGGTGGATTCCAGCCCCGCCGGATCCGTGGCCAGCCACACCGGGGTCGCCGCGCCCTCGTCCGGGGATTCGTGGCCGCCGAACCCGAGGTTGTTGCTCAGCGCCGAATTGACATCGCCCGGGTGGCAGGCGTTCACCACGATGTTGTGGGGCCGCAGCCGCGCCGCGTGCGCCGCCGTCAGCATCCGGTTCGCCTGCTTGGACTGCCGGTAGGCCGCGTCGTTGTCGTAGGGCCGCCGCCGGAATTCCAGGTCGTCCAGGTCCAGGCCGCCCGCCCAATAGCTCGCCACGTTCACCACCCGCGACGGCGCGCCCGCCGCCAGCGCCGCCGTGAACGCCTCGATCATCCAGAAATAACCGAGCACATTCGTCGCGAATTGAAGCTCAATGCCCTCCGGCGTTTCCTCCCGGCGCCGCGGGGTGGCGGCGGCGTTGTTCACCAGCACATGCAGCGGCCCCGTCCAGCGCGCCGCGAACGCCTCCACCGACGCCTTCCGCGAAACGTCCACCAACTCAAATCGCACCGCCTCGTTGCCGGTCGCCTCCTGAATCTCCGCCACCGCCCGCTCCGCCTTCCGCGAATCGCGCGCGGCCAGCACCACCTCGAAACCCGGCGTCGCCGCCAACTGGCGGGCGATCGCCTGGCCGATGGCGCCGGTAGCGCCCGTAACGATGGCGATTTGCTTATCCGTCATGGTTGCGCCCTTTCCCTTCGAGCGAACGGGACCGCTCATCCTTGATTCCTTCGGCACGCAGCCACCGTGGCTCCGTCCACCATCGAATCACGGCTTGGGGATATCTACCCTTTCGGCAAAAACCGACAATAACAATCGAGCGAACAAGGGGTGACCAATTGCATGGCATATAAGACTGAAGTCGGTAAAGTGTTTTATTATAACAACTTACAGTATTCTTAGAGCGTCAGCAGGAGCATTCGTCTCATCAAGTGACACAAAAGGGTGTCCACTGAGCTAAGCCCAATAGGGCACGTATCTCATGTGTTTCTTGCCAGCACTCTCGTCGTAGAGTTTCACCAGACCTTCCTCGATTGTCTGGCGTATGATTCGGGAAGCGGCCCCGCGATTCTTGGGTCCAATGCCCAGGCGCTTTCGCAGGCTGGGCCGCACGCCAGAGTGCTGGAGAGGAGAGTCAACCGATCCAATCTTAGAATGCAACTTGGCGCCGTTCATTGGGGCACCGGTGAGGTTCGGTTTCATGCGGAATTCCGCAGGTCGCGAAACAGCGGCATAGCGAGAATAAGTCGAATTATTACTGCTTCGTCGACTTCTTGAAAGCCGCGTCCGCCGCCAGCTTCCGGCACACCTCCTCCGCAACCTCTTCACCGCTCTTCCCTGACAACACCACGCGTCTCATGACTTCTCTGACACTACTCAGGATTTGTTCCTGCCTGGTAGGGATGTGAATATTGCGAATGTATTCGGCCAGCGCGGTTTTCTCGGTTGGGATTGTTTCACCAGTTTTTCGCGCCTGTTCGGCTGCCTTTAGCCGATCATGTTTTTCCCAGCCACAGGCACCCGTCAGTATGGTTTCGATTACTTCATCTGCGTCCTCCTCCGGCCAGTCTTGAGTTGCAACTCGACCATAAATACTTCCGACCAGCCACCCGAGTTTGGCTCGAAACTCTTCATTAAGCGCGAGGACGCGGGCCGCAACAATTCTATCATAGTACGGCTCGGTAGGAACCACCACCTGCCTGCGCAATAGGGCACAAAGCGGCTTCTCAAGGCTAAACTGATGTTCTTCGTGGAAATAGAAGTACTGGGGCTCATTGTTGTTTAGCAGCTTCTTGAGAAAACCGGCGTGCTTATCTTTGTGGTTTATTCCGCATATGCCAGCACGTTTGGAAACCTCAAGGGTCTGAGTTTTGGAGATTCTCTCTCCAATTATTTCACTCAACGAAATCGCTGGAACTAATGCTATATGATCTGCCTTTATACGCTGCTTGACCATGTCGCAACTCTGGGTCACAACAATAATATACTCTACATTGGGAGGGAGGGTGGAAAGTTCTGCAATGACGCCGGACTGCTCCAATTCTTTTCGCTCAATTAAATCTCCCTGCTGGAGATCTCCGTTAGGCGCAGCATACGTGAAGTGGATAGGATTTGGTCGATTAGCATCCATTGGTGCGCCACCCAGAACGAAAGCCCCTTAGAAATCTGTAGTAGTTTCGGTTTCTGGTACGCCCAAATTGTAGAGCCGATTCAGAATACGTATGCGTTCGTATTGAACATCGTATCGGACCTGCAAATCGATTGCTGCATCAGCCCGGATCACAATTTCTCTATCCGGCAAGTTATCTCCATTTCCCTTGCCAGACTTGGCGCGCACATCCGGGTGAACTTCATCGACCTCCTTGTAATCATCAACGTATACCTCGTTAGAGGTGCCATTTGCTGGGATCGTACTAGTCATCGTTGAAATCCTCCAAGTCCAGTTCAAAGTTGTAGACTTTCTTCAATAATTCGAGTCCTTTCTCGTATCGCGAGATTATCGATCCGGACAGCTTTTCCTTCAATTCGTCAGGGCGGTCATTTGCTGATATGGACCGGTGAAAGTTCATATCAATATCTACCTTGACGTCCTCGATCAAGGCCAGCGTGAGATTGAGAATTGTCTGGTCGTCAATTTTTATTTTTCGAAAAATTTTCCTGTCTAAAGTCTCGCAATCGAACTTACTATACTTCTCATAGTCGTCGGCATTGAAGAGGCTGTGATCAAAACCTCCACTCGAATCATCAAGGAAATGGAAATTGACCCCATAGCCTGTTACCGGTGTGTGGGGAAGTGTTTCGAGTGTCTTTAGAGCGACATCTTCGAGAATCTTTAAGTCCTCCTCGTTGCCGGCCGCGGGATGAAACACGATGCGATCTTGAGCGGGGACGAGAGTGAAGCGCTCCGTTATCATCCGAAGTCGAACAGGGAATCCCCTGCTGAATCCGACTTGGATCTTGATATCGCTTTCATCTTTTTCGATTAAATTCTTTGCAACCCACTCCGCACTGAAAATGTGAGGATTCCACTGGCCCGTTATGACTATCGACCACTGCTCGGTCATTGCCTTCATGGTAAGTACCCCAATCTAGCCGTTGCATTCCAACCTAACAATACGCTGGCGTCAGCTTTCATTTCAAAGTTCAGGGGGCTGTCGATTCACGTCTCACGCCACCACACCCAGCTTCACCGCGCTGCCCTCGATCTCCACCTCCTTCGCGCCATCACCCGCCGCGCCGCATGCCAGCGCGCTTGCCAGCACTTCCTGGGCGATGTAGTCCTGGTGCTTCGCGATAGCGGCGTTGAGCGCGTCGTCTGACGTTTCGATGGTCACCCGGATCCGCGCGTCGTACGCCAGGTTCTGATCCTTCCGGATGTCCTGCAGCGCGCGGACCACCTCGCGGACGAGGCCCTCCTGCTTGAGCTCCTCGGTGATCTCCGTGGCGATGACCACGACCAGTTGTTTGCCCTGGGCGGCGGCGAAGCCTTCCCGGGGCGTCAGGCGCACGTCCACCTCCTCGGCGGTGAGCACTTCGGGCCTGCCGTCGACTTCGATCGTGACGCCGCCCTCCTGCACCTGCGCGGCCAGGGCGGCGCCGTCGGCCTTCGCGAGGATCTGGCGCACCGCCTGCACGTTTTTTCCGAACCGCGGGCCGAGCGCCTTGAAGTTCGGGCGCACCTCGTAGGAGACGTAGTCCTCCGGGCTGTCCGTAAAGGCCACTTCCTTGATATTGAGCTCCTCGCGGATGAGGTCGAGGTGGCTTTCGAGCGCCTGCCGGTGCTCCGGATTCGCCACCACCAGCTCGCAAAGGCCCAGCGGCTGGCGCACCTTGATGTTCTCCGCGCGGCGCGCGCTCAGGCCGAGCGTAACCGCTTCGCGCGTGAGGGCCATTTCCTCGAGCAGGCCGTGATCAATGTTCATCGCGCTGGCCTCGGGGTAGGCCGCCAGGTGCACGCTGTCCGCGGCGTCCGGAACCGGCCGCACCAGGTTGCGCCACGTCACCTCCGCGAAGAACGGCGTGAACGGCGCGGCCAGGCGCGCGAGCTTCACCAGGCACTCGTAGAGCGTCCAGTAGGCGTCGGCCTTGTCCGCGCTCCAGCCGCTCGCCCAGAAGCGCGCCCGGCTCCGGCGCACGTACCAGTTGGACAGGCTGTCCACAAACCCCGAGATCTCGCGGGCCGCCGGGTAGGTCTCGTAGCGGTCCATGGCCGCGCGCACCTCGACAATGACGCGGTCCAGTTCGCTGAGGATCCAGCGGTCGAGCTCGGCGCGCTCCGCCGGCGCGCGGTAGGCCGATTCGCCGCCGGAGCCGCCCTTCGGCGCCTTCACCGGGTCGGCGTAGATCTCGCGGAGCACCGCGTGGGGCGCGCCCGACGGGTCGAAGCCGTCCAGGTTCGCGTAGATCACGAAAAAGCTGTACACGTTGTACCAGCGGAGGAGCAGTTCCCGCTGGGACTCTTCCACGATGCGCTCGGAAAGGCGGCTGCTGTTCGTGGGCGGATTCTTCGCGATGAAACTCCAGCGCAACGCGTCCGCGCTGAATTTCTCGAAGAGGATCCCCGGCTCGCTGTAATTCTTAAGTCGCTTGGACAGCTTCAGCCCGTCTTCACCCAGGATATGGCCCAGGCAGATGCAGTTCTTGAAGGGATGCGGCCAGCCGCCCTTTTCCTCGCCGTGGACCACCGTGCTGATCGCCAGCAGCGCGTAGAACCAGCCACGGGTCTGGTCGATCGCCTCGCTGATGAAGTCCGCCGGGAAGCGATCGTTGAATTTGGCGTCGGAACCCGGCAGGTGCGGGTAGCCCCACTGCGCGAAGGGCATGCAGCCCGCGTCAAACCACACGTCGATCACTTCCGTCACGCGGCGCATCCGGCCGGCGGGGTCCTTCGGGCTCTGGTAATGGACCGCGTCGATGTAGGGCTTGTGCACCTTGAGGTGCTCGCTGAGCTCGGGGCTATCCGCCTTCGCCTTCTCCCACACCTCCGTGCCCCGCACGTCCGGCTTCGCCAGCAGCTCGGCGTACGACGAGACGCACTCCATGTGGCCCGTCGTGTCGCAGATCCACACCGGCAGCGGCGTGCCCCAGTAGCGCTCGCGCGAGAGCGCCCAGTCCACGTTGTTCTCCAGGAAGTTGCCAAAGCGCCCGTCGCGGATGTGCGCCGGTTGCCACGTGATTTCCTGGTTGTTCGCCAGGAAATCCCGCTTGAACTGCGAGGTCTTGATGAACCAGCTCTTCCGCGCGTACTGGATGAGCGGGTCGTTCTCCGCGCGCGGGCAGAAGGGATACGCGTGCCGGTATTGATCGTGCTTGAACAGCTGCCCGCGCTCCTTCAGCAGGCGGATGATCGCCTTGTCCGCCGCCTTGCAGAACTGCCCCGCGATCGCCGACCCATCGTAGGGGTCCACGTCCTTCACGCGCTCGTCGAAGGTTCCATCGGGCTTCACGTAGCACAGGAAGCCGATTCCCTTCTCCTTGCACACGCGGTAGTCGTCCTCGCCGAAGGCCGGCGCCATGTGCACGATGCCGGTGCCGGTCTCCAGATCGACGAAATCGCCCGCGATCACCATCCAATGCTTCCCGGAGGGCTGATCGGGGTTCTCCATGGAAACCGGCGCGCCATAGTCGAACAGTGGCTCGTAGGCCACGCCCAGCAGGTCGCTCCCCTTGAAGGTCTCCACGATCTCCGCGTCTTCGCCGAAGTACTTGCTCACCAGCGCCTGCGCCAGGATCAGCACCTCTGCGCCCCCCTCCGCCGCGTGCTTCACGGCGGCGTAGTCCGTCTCCGGGCCCACGCACGCCGCGCAGTTGCTCGAAAGCGTCCAGGGTGTCGTCGTCCAGATCAGCAGGCTCGCATTCTCGCCCTCCAGGTTCAGCGCCTGCTTGCCCGCGTCCGTCAGCGCCAGCCGCACCGTGATCGCCGGATCGTCCGTGTCCCGGTAGCCCTCGCCCACCTCGCCCGCGGAAAGCGCCGTGCCGCCCTGCGCCCACCACCACACCACCTTGTGGCCCTGGTAGAGCAGGCCCCGGTCAAAAAGCTGTTTCAACGCCCACCACACGCTCTCCACGTAGCTCTGGTGAAACGTCACATAGGCCTCGTCCAGATCCACCCAGAACCCGATACGATCCGTCAGCTGTTCCCACTCCTGCTTGTAGCGGAAGACCGACTCGATGCACGTGCGGTTGAACTTCTCCACGCCGTACTGCTCGATGGCCTCCTTGCCGCCGTCGATGATGCCCAGCTCCTTGCAGACCTCGATCTCCACCGGCAGCCCGTGCGTGTCCCAGCCCGCCTTCCGCTCGCAGAAATAGCCCGCCATCGTCTTGTAACGCGGGAAAATATCCTTGATCGTCCGCGTCAGGCAATGCCCCGGGTGCGGCATCCCATTCGCCGTCGGCGGCCCCTCGTAAAACACAAAACGCGGCGCGTCCTGACGCTGCGCCAGGCTCTTGTGGTAGGTCTGGTGTTCCTTCCAGAACGCGATCATCTCCTTCTCCGCCTGGGAGAAGTTAAACGGCGACGGCACGGGCTCAAAGGCTTCTTTACGCATGAGAAATGCTTTCCTGGCTGAAATCTTGTGGTATCGCCGCGCGGCGGCAACCGAAAGGCCACCGGTGGAAATCCACTGGCGCCTGGCGTTCGCGCGGATGGTGGCGGGGCCGCAACACGCTCCCCGCCATCACTCCGCCCGAAGTCCCGCGGGCGGCGGCCATTATTGCTAAATCAAATCGGCATGCACACTTCCAGACGATTTAAGAAGGATTTCGCGGCACGCGAAAGGAAATAGCATGGAAAAACACGCCGGGCTGAATATGATCGCCTTTTGGTGCGGGGGGGTGCAAGTTTTGGGCGGCGGACGGTCAGCGCAAGCGCCACGAATTCAAGGCGCAACCGATAGGGGACGGGAGGATGTGAAGCAGGAATTGGCACAGGGCGGCCCTCGCCGCAACCAAAGAAATGATCACCACGAAGGGCACGAAGACCACGAAGGAAGGAAGTCTCTTGAGGGGGAATTCTCCGTGCCAAAGTGTAAGGCGGCGATCCGGGTCGGGGTGCGAGATCGATGCGCGTGGCGGATCGGATTGGGAGCCACAAAGAGCACAAAGAACACAAAGAACCCAGCGCAACCTTGGGCCGCAACCGAAGAAATGATCACCACGAAGGGCACGAAGATCACGAAGGAAAGAAGTTGGAGAAGGAGTAACACTTTAGCGGAATGAAGCACCCACCGCCTTGGAGACGAATCTGGGTCATGACGGGCGTGAGTAGCAGGATCGTGGACATTCTTGTCCGCGGCAGGATGGGCGCACGACATCTCGTGATCGATGTATACGTAAAGAGGCGCGGGTCCCCAATGCTCTCGGTCCTGGGGACGCCGGGATTCTATTCCAGACCACTCACGTCGCTTTATTTCCCGATCTCCCGTTGCCGCGGACAAGAATGTCCACGATCCTTGCCTGCGGCGCTTGGACAGGCGGGACGCCTATCCTACATTTGCGCCTTTGGGCGCTGAACACAGCCGGGACGCCCGCCTCCGGCGCGTCATGGAGCTGTGCCACTTTCCCTTCGGGGTGGTTTTGGCGGGGGTGAGGGGAACTTTTTGGGGATGGCTCCCGTTGCCGCGGACAGGAATGTCCGCGATCCTTTGCGCCTCTCGGCGCATTGGACAGGCGGGACGCCTATCCTACAATTTGCGCCTGGCGGCGCTGAACACAGCCAGGACGCCCGCCTCCGGCGCGTCATGGAGCTGTGCCACTTTCCCTTCGGGGTGGTTTTGGCGGGGGTGAGGGGAACTTTTTGGGGGTGGCTCCCGTTGCCGCGGACAGGAATGTCCGCGATCCTTTGCCGCGCTTCCTCGTATGTTAACGCGAATGGACACGAATGAAGAAGGGAGCGTTTTGCTTTGGAAACCCGAGGCTGTGTTCACGGCATCAATGGGCTGTTCGAACCCGCCGCTCACCCTGCCTCGGCCCGGCAGGCCAGGCCACGTTGGCGGGTGATGAACGTGTGGGGCATTTGTGTATTCACGACGGGCGTCGAGATGGGACGGGAAGCCCACCCTCACCGCACAAGCGGATGACGGAGTTCGAGAGGGCGGATTACAGGGCGGTGGCCCATTGCGGGTGGAACAGCGCGCGTGTGATGCGGATGCCCAATCCGGTCGAAAGCGATTGCCTCGGGCTGGGGGGCGTGGCGGCGGACTACTCGGCGGGCTCAGCCTTCTTGAAGCGCACCAGGTCAATGTCTCCGATGCCGCCGGACTCGCCGTCCTTGTCCATCATGAGTTTCATGCGCTGGACGCCGGCCTTCAGGGTGACGCCCTCCACTTTCAAGGTTTCCAGCTTGTCCCAGCCGCCGGTATCCGGAATGGTGATGGGCCCGGTGACGTCGACGCCGTCGAACTGGATATGGAAGGTTCCGCCGGGCTTGTTGGAGGCGACGGGAATCTCCAGCACGTACTCGCCGGCCTCTTTCACCTCGACGGTGTAGATCAGCCATTCGGTTTCGCGAATCCAGCCGATGCCGTGTTTGTTGGAGGCGTCGGGCCGGGCCTCGATGTCCACGCCGGTGGGTTCGCGGTAATCCGCGCCATGGTTCACGTCGTCCACATCGAAGTAGGCGACGCCCGCCGGGCCCTCGTCGAAGTGCTCCGCCTCCACCACCCCGGGGATGACCTGCATCTTGCCCTTGTACGGCTTCGGCTCGGGCTTTTCCGCCCATGCCGGGGCAATCAGCGGGGAAACGGCGGCCAGGGTGAGGATGGCGAATCGATGCATGAGGGTGAGGTCCTTTATCTGTGGGCTGCGGTGCGGGGGCGCGCGCGACGGCCCGCCAGCGCGCGGGAGCCATTGGACTTTTTCGGCGATCAGCCCTGCGGGGCGCCGCCGCCGGAAAGGTTGATGAGCACAAAGACAAGCACGGCGGCCAACGCGGCGATGACTACGTAGAGCAGCACGGAGCGGTTTCCGGCGGCTTCCGCCTTGAACAGCGCCCCGATATCCGGGTACTCCAGCGCGAGGGTCTCTTCCACTTTCCGCCATTCGCCGACCCGATCCCGCTTGCACAGGGCGGTTTTGGGAACGGTTCCGGTCTTGATGGCGCGGACGATTTCGTGAATCTCGCTCGCCTCGAAGATGACGTCGCCGTAGCTGTCCGCGAATTCCCACATGTGGCCGAGCTTGTGCCGGGTGCGGAATTCAATGATCCGCTGCGCGAGGGCGTTCTTGGCCTCAAATTCGCGGGTGCTGCTATACAGGCGCTCCAGGAAGCGCAGACCGTGCTGGGCCTCGCCATTGGCCGCCATCGCCTGCGCCAGGGTATCGACCACCACGGGGTCGTCGGCGCCGCCCAGTTCGTAGGCGCGGCGGATATGATCCAGCGCGCGCTTCGGATCCTGGATGCCCTCGCCCCCCTCCAGATAGATTCGCGCCATGAGCCGGTGGGCCGGGCAGCTGTCCGGCTGTTCGGCGAGCACCTGCGCCAGCTTGTCCTTGACGCCGGCGTAGTCGCCCTGGCGGAGCTTGCGCTCGAGCTCCAGCAGCTTGCCCTCGGATTGGGAGGCGGTGGATGGCGCGTCGGCGTTCATACCGACGACCATCGTCTCCGCGTAGGACTCTTCCTGAGTGATACAGGTCGCCATGCTTCCGGGGACCACGTGGTGCGGCTCGACCTGGATCAGCATGATGGCCTTCTGGCCGGCGCGGACCATCTTCAAGGGGGTCTCGGCCGTGCCAATGCGAACGATCGGCGCGACGAGCGGCATGCCGCTCTCGGTGACCAGGGTAAGGGAATCGCCCGTTCGGAAGGCGCCGGACTTGACATGGCCGGTGATAGTGGTTTCATCCGTGGACTTGGGAAAGGCCGATTCGATGACCAGCACATTTCCCGTCAGGTCGGCGGAACTGTCGGCCGGCGGGGCCTCCGGGAAATCGTAGCCGGAATCGGAATGCGGGGGCTGTTCCTTCAGAAGGCGCTTCAGTTCGAGGTCCTTGTCGCGTTCCAACTTGCCGTCAATCCGGGCGAAGTGCTCGCGGGCCTCGTCCTTCCGGTCCAAATGCGCCAGGCAAACGCAACGGTGGTAGGTCACGTGGCGGCTGTTCGGGCGTTCGGCGTCCAGGTGTTCAAACTTGTCCAGGGCATCCGCGTACGCCTGGGCCTCAAAGAGTTTCACGGCGTCGATATACAGCGCTTTGGCTTCTTCGTTCGTCATGCCCGACTCCCAACGCGTCAAGGTAATCTCTTTACAAAAGAAATTCTATCACACAATGTAATCCAACCTGTACAGCCCATGCAAATCGTCTCACGAAGCGCACATGGGCGGCCTCGGCCTCTCCTCCCGGGCATCTTGATCCTATCGGTCCGGCAACAGATCACGTGGTACAATGTAGCGGGTGGCGCCTTACATGGATGCCGCATATCCGATACTGAATTGTTATAATCGCCTGTCATTCGCCTGGGACCGCCCGGTCGAGCGCGGGCCCCATCCCCTCACGGAGTGTATTACATGTACCGTTATTGCGTGCTCGCGGTCTCTCTGTTTATGGCATTCAGCGCGGCGCAAGCCCAGGTTGTCTTCAACGAAATATACGCCGACGTGACGTCCGATGGCGAATGCGGCGCGTTTGGCGAGCCTTCGGGGGCCGTGTTCTGCGGCGACGCAAACCGGGACTATGTCGTGAGCGCGTCGAACGATGAATTTGTGGAACTGGTCAACACGTCGCCTTCGGACGCCATCGATCTCTCGGGCTGGACGCTGAGCGACAACACGTCGGTGCGCCACACCTTTCCCGAGGGCACGGTACTCGCCCCGCTGACGGCGATCGTGGTGTTTGGCGGCGGCAACCCCGGAAGCAGTTTCAGCGGGCAGCCCGCGACGTCGGTTTTTGGCGGCGCGCTCGTTCAAGTCGCCAGCAGCGGGGCGCTGCACCTGACGGAATCCGGGGATACGATTACGCTCCGCGACGACGCTTCCTCCGTGATGGCGTCATATACACTCCTTGCGGGAACGGCCGACGGGGGCGAATCCCTGGTGCGTTCGCCGGATATTACCGGCAGCGACACGCTCGTCAAGCACTTCACCGAGACCGTGGACGCAGTCGCGGTGGCGTCGCCCGGGACACAGACCGGCGGCGCGCCGTTTCCGGGCGTATGCCTGACTTCGATTGCCGTATTGGATCAGTCGCAGACGCTGACGAACAGCACGTCGGCCAGCTCGGTGAACCACTGGCAGAGTTTCACGGCGGGGCGGACGGGGGTTCTCCATCAGGTGGACACGCGCTTCGGCCTCACGGGTTCGTGGACCCTGAACATCTACAGCGGCACGGGGAATGGCGGCACAAAACTGAACTCGGGCCAGGCGGTTGTCCTGTCCGGGGGCGAGGACCGGCTGATACTGGACGAGACGGTGAACGTCGTCTCGGGCAATATCTACACGTTTGAACTGGCCGACAACGCCATGATCGGCGGGGCGATCCCGTTCCGCACGGCGGATCTCTACGCGGCGGGGACCTACGGCAACAGTGGCGGGGCCGTGGTGGCGGCGGACATCTATTTCCGGACCTATGTCTCGGATGGCGTGGTTCCGGATCAGGTGCAGGAGGTGGGCAACGGGACGGCGGGCGCCAGCGTATTGCACTGGCAATCGTTTACGGCTGGATTGACGGGCGACCTTTACCAGATCGATACCGCCCTCGGCGCCACCGGCAACTGGACACTGAACATCTACGAAGGCACGGGAAACGGTGGCGTGCAATTGAACGCGGGCCAGTCCGAAGTCCTGGCGTCCAGCGGGAATTCACATATCCTGACGGCCCCCATTGCGGTGACCAAGGGGAACGTGTATACGTGGGAGCTGGTGCGCGACAACATGGTGGCCCAGGGCGTGGACTTCTTCTCGGGCAACATCTACGGCCAGGGGACGTACGGCAACAGCGGCGGCCCGGTGGCCAATGGGGACTTGATATTCCGCACCCACATCCAGCTCGCGGACAGCGCGCCCGCCCAGCCGGGCGCCATAACCGGCGCCGCCTCGGTTCCGGACAGCACGTCCGGCGAGGTGTACAGCATCGCCCCGGTCCCGGGCGCGATCGCGTACACGTGGAGCGTACCCGCGGACGCCACGATTGTATCGGGCCAGGGGACGCAGAGCATCGAGGTCGACTTCCTGGCCAATTCCGGAAACGTATCGGTGACGGCAAGCAATGGCTGCGGGACCAGCGCCGCCACCAGTGTGGCGGTCACGGTAAACGCGGTCCCGCCGACGACCGATACCATCACGCCCGCCACCACCGGGCCGACCAACGCGGATTCCGTGGATTTTACGGTTGTTTTCAGCGAATCGATCCTTAATTTTGACGGTGCGGCGGATGTGGTCATCAACCACACGGGCGGATCGTCGCATTCCGGCGTGTCCTTCAGCGGAAGCGGCGATACGTATACGGTCACGGTTTCCGGCCTGGCGGGCGACGGCTCCTTTACGCTCGCGGCGAGCCTGATATCGGACATTCAGGATCTCGCGGGCAACGCCCTGGACTCCAGCGTGACCAGCGCCGCGGTCACCCTGGACAACACGCCACCCGGCGTCTCCATCGGCGCGCCATCCGTTTCGGCGACCGCCGGCGGGCCCGCCAGCTATCTGGTCACGTTCACGGGCGCGGACAGCATCAACCTGACCGGCAGCGATATAATGCTTAACGCCACCGGCAGCGCCTCGGCGGACGTGTCGGTTTCCAACGGGACCACCGCGACTCCGACGGTGACCCTGAACAACATCACCGGCGACGGGACACTCGGCATCAGCGTCGATGCGGACGCCGCCTCCGACAACGCGGGTAACAGTTCGCCCGCGGCCGGGCCGAGCGCGACCTTCACGGTGGACAACACGGCTCCCGGCGTTGCGATTGGCGCGCCGTCCGCTTCGGCGACCGCCGCCGGGCCGGTGAGCTACGCCGTTACTTACACCGGGGCCAGCAGCGTCAATCTGGCCGAGGGCGACATCACGCTCAACGCCACGGGCAATGCGAACGCGGCGGTCGCGGTTTCCAACGGCACTACCGCCACGCCGACGGTGACCCTGAGCAACATCACCGGCGACGGGACGCTCGGCATCAGCATCGGCGCGGGTACGGCGGCCGACGGCGCGGGCAACAGCGCATCCGCCGCCGGGCCAAGCGCGACCTTCACGGTGGACAACACGGCGCCCGGCATTGCAATTGGCGCGCCCTCGGTTACGTTGACCAACAGCGGGCCGGTGGTGTTCGCGATCACTATCGCGGACGCCAGCGCCATCGATCTTCGCGCGGAGGATGTGCTACTCGACACCTCGGGAACCGTGGGGGCCACTGTATCCGTCCAAGACGGCGCGACGGCCAGCCCCACCGTGGTGTTGAGCGACATCACCGGCGACGGCACACTGGGGATCGGCATCGCGGCCGGCGTCGCCAGTGACGCGATTGGCAATCCCACCGCCGCGGCGGGCCCGAGCGCCCTGGTGACGGTGGACAACACGGCCCCGTCCATCACCCTGACAGATCCCGAGACGACCACGGTGGAAGCCGGCGGATCCTGGGCCGAGCCCGGCGCAACGGCGGAAGACGCGGTGGACGGCGCGGTTGAGGTGACCGTTGGCGGGGACACGGTGGATCCCGCGGCGGCCCCGGGCACGGTGTTCACGGTGGACTATGAAGCCACGGACTCCGCCGGCAACGTCGCAACGGCCACGCGATCGGTGACGGTCGTGGACACGCAGGCCCCGGTAATCACCGTGCTCAATGACCTGCCGGAGTTTAACGTGGTCAGCTGCGGGAGCGGCGGCTATGTGGATCCCGGCGCGTCGGCGGTGGATGCGATTGACGGCGCCGTTGCGGTCCAGGCGGCCGGAGTGGTCGACACCCTGAATCCCGGCGTATATGGGATCACCTATTCCGCCTTGGACAACGCGGGCAACGAGGCCATGGCGACGCGTACCGTCACCGTGCTCGACGACTGCGCGGCGGAAGGTGAAGGCGAGGGCGAAGGCGAAGGCGAAGGCGAGGGTGAGGGTGAGGGTGAGGGTGAGGGTGAGGGTGAGGGTGAGGGTGAGGGTGAGGGTGAGGGTGAGGGTGAGGGTGAAGGCGAAGGCGAGGGTGAAGGCGAAGGCGAGGGCGAGGGCGAAGGCGAGGGCGAGGGCGAGGGCGAGGGTGAAGGTGAAGGCGAAGGCGAGGGCGAGGGCGAGGGCGAGGGTGAAGGTGAGGGTGAGGGTGAGGGTGAAGGTGAAGGTGAAGGTGAAGGCGAGGGTGAGGGCGAGGGTGAGGGCGAGGGCGAAGGCGAGGGCGAGGGTGAAGGCGAGGGTGAAGGCGAGGGTGAAGGCGAGGGCGAGTTGGATCTTAAAGCCATCGCACTGCTGCTATTGAATAATTTCGCGAGCGCCGACGCCAACGAGGACGACCTGTTGACCCTGGCCGAAGCGCGAACCGTCTATCCGCCGTTGACCGAGTTCCAGTTCAACACGCTGGACGCGAACAACGACGGCTTCCTGTCGCGCGCCGAGCTTGAGGCGGCGATATTGCCGGTCACGCCGGGCTGCTGCAACACCGGCGAGACGGGCGCGAAAGTGCGCCAGATTGTCGGCGACATGTTTCTGGTTGGCCTGGCGCTGCTGGTCCTGGCGGGCTGGCCGGCACGCCGGCGCCCGTGACGGCGGCGGCTGACTAACCGCAAACGTTGATGCGGCCCGGAAACGCGATGGTATCGCGTATCCGGGCCGCTTGTGTTTTCAGGGAAACGCGGCGGCGCACAAAAGAAACGCGCGGCCCGCCGTGGAGACGGACCGCGCGTGAAAACGCAATCGCGGATGGCGCGAATTAGACGCCTTTGAGTTCGACCACCGCGCCGGAGCCTTCGAGCTGCTCCTTGATCTTGTTCGCCTCGTCCGCGGAGACCTTCTCCTTGATGGTCTTCGGGCAGCCGTCGACGATTTCCTTGGCTTCCTTGAGTCCCAGGCCGCCGATTTCCTTCACCAGCTTGATCAC
Organism: Candidatus Hydrogenedentota bacterium; assembly: GCA_019637335.1. NCBI lineage: Bacteria > Pseudomonadati > Candidatus Hydrogenedentota > Candidatus Hydrogenedentota bacterium. The sequence continues at coordinate 226,115 of JAHBVV010000002.1, forward strand.
CGCGATCTTCTGGGAGCCGTGCTCCTTCAGGATCACGTCGAAGGCCGTCGGGCCCGCCGCAGCGGCGCCGTCGTCGCCAGCGGCAGCCGCCATGGGCATGGCGCCCATCATCATCGGGGCGGCCGCTTCGACGCCGAACTTCTCTTCCAGCGCCTTGACCAGCTCGCTCAGTTCAAGCACGGAAAGCTCCGCAATGCTGTCAATAATCGAATCCAACTTCTCAGACATGGTCTGTAATCTCCATACGGGTTAGAAATGGTGTTTGTAACATGGGTACGAGGGCAGGCGCACGATTACGCCGCCTCTTCCTCGGCTGCCTTCTTCTTCTGGATCTGGTCGATAACGCTGACCAGGTTACGCGGCACGGCGTTGAGCGTTCCGACCAGGTTGCGCAGGGGCGCGGCGATGGTGCCGACGACCTGGGCCAGGAGCTGATCGCGCGACGGCAGGCTTGCCAGCGCGTTGAGCTGGTCCGCCGTGACGGGCTTTCCGCCCAGCACACCGCCCATCATGCCAACCTGCTTGGACTTCTTCGAGAACTCCTTGAGGATTTTCGCCGGGGCCACGGGGTCCGCGGAGAAGGCCCACGCGGTGGGGCCTTCCATGCAATCGGCGGCCGATTCCAGATCGAGTTCCTTCAGTGCGCGCCGGGTCAGGGTATTCTTGTAGACCTTGTATTCCACGCCCGCTTCGCGAAGCCGCCGCCGGAGCTCGGTCACCTGCTCGACGTTGATGCCCACGTACTTGGTGGCGATGGCGATCTCGTACTTCTCAAGGCGTTCCTTGATTTCCGATACCGACGCTATCTTTTCCGGTTTTGCCAAAAAAATCACCTCCTCTCAAGAGATTTTCAATCGCGTTCGCAATAAAAAACCCGTGTTGTCATGAAGACAGACAACACGGGTGGAAAATCCAGAATGAATTCATCCGTCCCACGGTCTCGGCAGGATATTTAAGGCCCGGAGGCCACCGGCTGTCTGCAACACGTAGTCGATGCGAATTTGAACGAGGGCAGAGTATACCAAACGCCGGGGCCGCGATCAATCTTCAGGCGCGGGCGATTGCGCCGCCTGGCGGACGGTGTACATGCGCCGGTGCAGATCCGCCGCCGATTCCACAAGCTTCGCGTAGGGCCGATCAGTCACGTCGACGAGGCCGATGTTGTAATTCTCGCCATCGTAGCTGCGGCCCGTCACGGGCTCGTCCACATATTGGAACCAGTGCGCGCCCACGACCGCGGGGTGGCGCAGCAGCGACTCGACATAACGAACGTAGGCGGCGCCGCGATCTTCCTGGCTGGCGACCGGCACGAGCCCGGGGTGAAACATGCCGCGGTCGGTGGCGCCGAAGTGGAATTCGCCGATGATTACCGGTTTTCCGAGCGACGCGTAGTGGGCGGCGCGATCGCCACTCAGTTCGGGGGCGTACAGGTTGAAGCTGACAGCGTCGGCGTGATCCGCGCAGGCGCGCACGGCGGGCGCGGGCGCGCTGGCGAACCGCGCGCCCAGGTAAAGCTGGTTGGGCGCGTGCCGGGCGATGGCCTCCTTGACTGTCTGGAAATAGCGCGCGGCAAAGGCGTGCAAGAAGGCGTCCAGGTCCTCCCGGGCCGCCTGGCTTGCCCCGGCCTCCCGAATTTCCGCCCACTCCGTGTGGCTGGTCCCCCACGCCGCGTTGAGCGCGCCGATATCGCCGTGGCGCGCCGCGAGGAAGTCCTCAAAGGCCTGGCGCGCGGGCTGATCCGGTCCGCTCGCGAGCACGCCGCCGAGGATCCCCTCCCAGGCCAGCTCGTTGTCCACGAAGTAACCGATGCAGCGGTTGTTGTCGCGCCAGGCTTCGACGCCGCGCTGAACCGCCGCGTCCACGGCCGGCGCGAAGCCGGGATCGTAGACATCCATCATCCGCGCCCAGTAGCCGCTGGCCGCTTCAATCGGGCGCACGCCGGCTATCGACAGACTTGCGACGAAGGGTAGATCGCCGTCCCGCATAACGTCATGCTGGCTCCAGTTGCCGAGGGTATTGAAGCCCCATCCGCGCAGCCGCGCGATTGCGGTCTCGCGCCATTTCGGAGCCCAGTCCGGCCCGAAGGCGCGGATCAGGTTGGCCGTGTAGAAGCCGAAGGTCCGCCCCTCCCCGCCGATGGTCTCGGCCATGCTGTGGGCGCCCCGCGCGTAGCCGAACGCGGCCTTGAAGCGACCGTCGTCCGCTTCCGGCAGCCACTCGAACCACGCGTCCCGCTGCTCGATGAAGGTGCGCTCCCAGGTCCCCACGCAGTTTACGCCGGCGGAAAAGAACCGGTGGCCCTCGGGGGTGATCAGCCACCAGCGCCCGTCAATCTGTTCGGTGCGAAACCAGCCCGTGGCCTCGCGGGCGGGCGCGCCGGTCCAGCCGCCATAGGCGTCTCTATCCGGGATGAGATCCTCGCGCCGATCGGCATCGTAGACGCGCCGCAGATCCCCGTCGGTGCGCACCTTGCCGGGCCAGTCCATGTACCGGTACTGGCCGTAGCGATCAATGAAGGGAAAGGGGACTTTCTCGGCCAGGTCCCCGCCTTGGCCGAAGAGTTCCGCCGAAGTAATCAGGATGGACGACGGGCTTTCCGGCTGGCTGAGAAAGAGCTGCCAGCCGGTGATGGCGGCGAGATTCAGCGGGGCGCCGGTACCCATGGGACCGCGCACGGGGATGCCGCGCATGCCCCAGAAGCGCTTCCGGTCCGCCGTGTTGAAATAGAGGACGATTTCCGCCGCCGATCCCGCCTCAATGCGCTGCTGCACCGTGTTGCAGTGGTCGATCCCGTTGGCGCCGGCGTTGTCCACGCGGAGATTGAGGGCCACGGACTCGTTTCCCGGATTGAACAGCCCCACGCGGATTCCGGCGTGCGCGGACCAGTCCCAGGGCGCGTCGCCGGCGTCGAATGCGATATTCGGCCAGGAGGCATCGTGGCCGAAGTCGACGCGAATGGCGCGCGCGTTCCGATGGTCGACCAGAACGGTCGCGGCGTCATTCAGGCGGGCGAAATCGGGCAGTACGCCGCTCGCCACGTCGGGCAGGCCGGGCGTCGCGGACGCCGCGATGGCGATCAGGAAAATCAGGGGGTACATGGCAAGCCCGGACTCAGGGCAGGGTGAATTCGTCCAGCACGGCGCCTTCCGGATCGATGGCCTTGAACGAGAGCTTGTCGTCGGCCACGTCGATCACCCAGAAGTGCTGGGCGGCGGCCTCCACCTGGTTGTACCAGCGGGGTTCCGGATCCACTGTGCGGGCGCCGCGGCCGAAGGTGCCGTCGCCAATGTAGATGGTCCCCTGCTCGACCACCTGGCCACCCTTGAGCGGCTTGGTGCGTTTAAGGACGTGGTCGTGGTGCTCGAGGCCCACCGTCAGGCCGAACTGATCGAAGAGGGGGCCCCAATGCACGCGGCCCTGCGCCGAACCCTCGCCCTCGTAGGGACGATGCGCGGGGTAGAGCGGGACGTGGTATGCCGCAAACTTGTACTTCACATCCTTGTATTTCTCCATCTCCGCGGCGAGCCAATCGGTCTGCGCGCCGGCGTGCGGGCGGAGATGGCCGCTGTCAAGCACGAACAGGATCAGGTTGTCGCCGAACTTGCGGGAATAGTAGAGATCGCCCGCCTGGCGTCCGAACAAGCTCATGTACCACGGGGCCCGCAGCGCGATGTCCTCGGTGTTGTAGCGGTTCGTCTCGTGGTTGCCGATGGCGCAGACAAGCGGGATCATCCGGCCGTCGGACGTCACCATCAGCTCGCTCCAGTTCTTGAGCCACAGGTCCCAGGTGGCGAAACCGCCCAGCAGCCCGTTCACGTAGGCGATATCCCCGCCGATCACCGCGAAATCCGGGTCCTGCTTGCCGGCCAGCGTCAAAAGCGGGATCGCGTTGCCATCCACCGCCATGTCGCCGCCATTCACGATGCGAAGCGGCGCGTTCCCGCCCGGGAGCGTCCGGAAGGAACGGGGCGCGGACGGGCCCGTGTCCTCGTCGGTGGTCATGAAGTGGTAGACGGTCCCCGGGGCCAGGTCCTTGAGCGCGGCGACGTACATGGTGCGGCGATCGCTCAGCTCCATCGGGGTCTGCACGTACTGGGGGCGCACGCGGTTGGCGTACTCGCCGGGCTCCGCATGCGGCGCGGTGTCGAAATGAAGCTCCAGGGTGTCGCTCGCCCGCGGCATGACGATGTTCACGTCGATCGACGTTTCCGGGGCGTCCGAATAGGTCAGGTAAATGTGGAGCGGTTCCGCCGCCACGGCAAGGCCGAATACGAGAAACAGCGCAACGAGTAATACGCGGGAGCAGCGAAACAGTTGATTCATGGTACGGCAGCCTTCATTGCACGGTAAAGAATACTCGCCCCGGATGGGACGCCCAAGATTGTACAGTGTCCGGTCATCGTAGCAATAAACGCGGCGGCATTCAACCGCGCGTAAACCCGCGGCGATCAGGGCACGGGTTTGCCGCGCGCGGCGGTGAACAGGGTGTACCACGCTTCGCGGCTCAGGGCGACGCGATCCGCCTCGCAGGCGGCCGCGATCCGCTCCAGCTTCGTCGTGCCGATAACCGGGAGAATGCCCGCCGGATGGCGCATGAGCCAGGCCAGCGCGATGGCCTCGCGCGAGACGCCAGATTCGCGCGCCCGATCGGCGATGGCGTCCGCCAGCGCGATGGCCGCCTCCGGGGCGTCCTCGGGCGGATCGAGTATGCGCCCGCGCGCCAGGGGCGTCCAGGCCTGCACCTGGATGCCGTGCATGCGGCAGTAGTCGAGCGTGCCCCGCCCGCCGGTGTAGGTGTAGCCGGTCTGGTTCACGCCGACGCACTCGTCGATGAGGTGCGGGTGGCCCAGGCTGATCTCGAGCTGGTTCGCCACGATGGGATGGTCGAGGCTCGCCTGCAGGAGCGCGATCTGGCCGGCGCTGAAATTGCTCACGCCGAAAAAGCGCACTTTTCCGGCACGGTGCACCGCGTCGAAGGCGCGCGCGACCTCGTCCGGCTCCATGAGCGGGTCGGGGCGGTGCAGGAGCAGCACATCGATCTGTTCGATGCCGAGGCGCTGGAGCGATCCGTCCACGGACGCCACAATATGGTCGAAGCTGAAGTCGTAGCGGCCCGGCAGGCCCGGTTCGGGTATATCCGGGAAGCGAATGCCGCATTTCGTCTGGATTATGATGCGATCGCGCAGGCCCGGAAGCGCGCGGAGCACCTCGCCGAATACCTGCTCCGACTTCCCGCGGGCGTAGATATCGGCGTGATCGAAGAAGTTGATGCCGTGTTCAAGCGCGGTCGCGACCAGGGCGGTGGCGTGCTTCACTTCGGCGGGCGTGTAGGGGGATGCGTCCCAGCGATCGCTGAGCCCCATGCAGCCGTATAGAATTCGCGATACCTGGATGCCGGTATCGGCGAGCGGGCAGGTTTTCATGGGCGGAACCCTCCGGATGGTGTGTCGATTCAGGCGCACAGTATCCCGCGCGGCGCGAGAATTGCAATCGCGCGGCGTCAGGGCAATCGCATTGGGATTGGATCGAAGCAGATGGGTGTTCGCTCTTGGCGAATTGGGACCTCGAATCAAAGCGCGTGGGTGTATCTGGGTGACGGCATCTCGGCCGGCAGGGATGCCGGCGCTTCAACACGCGCCAATTACCCGATTCCCGGTAGTTCAAATGGCGAGTGGCTCGTTCACGAAGTTTATACACGACTGCCGCTCGCGGCGCGTGGAACTTCGGGCGCGCCCCCGTTACAATGGGCGTAGTACTTCAGGCGTCTGAAGTAAGGCGTTCGCCGATACGATAAGCCTCACTTACACGGGATGTATTCGTCATTCCCGCGAAGGGGGCTGTCGATTTAACGTGTGCGGTGAGCGCATTTCCTACAATTTTGTGCTAACGCCCTATGGCGTCATTCCCGCGAAAGCGGGAATCCAGTGGAATTCGGAGGTTTGTGCGATCGCGTCGCTGGATCCCCGCGTTCGCGGGGATGACGGATCTGCTCATTCGTTCTATAGTGTAGGGTGAGTTAAGTAAACCAACAGCCCCGAAGGCGGGAATCCAGAGGGGTTGCGAGGTTAACGTTGCATGGTCTCTGGATCCCCACATTCGTGGGGATGACGGTGTTCGATCATCGAGAGTAGCCACCGTTCGGTGCGACGGCGGTGACTGCTTCAGACGGCTAAAGAATTACCAATGGGCCCAGGCCTTAACCGCGCCCGCGCGCGCCGAGGAGAGTGTTCCATGCGTATCCCGCTCCTGCCCCTCTTTCTGATTGCCTTCGTGTCCGCAACGTACGCCGCGCCGTTCTACGAGGAGACGCACATTTTCGCGTACGACACGCCCAACCATGTGCACGCGTCCAGCCTCGTGGAGACGACTTCGGGTGAATTGATCGCGGTCTGGTACGAGAATGGCGTGGATATCGATGATCCGCGCTACTACTACGAGCGCCGGGACAAGAGCTCCGACGTGCGCATCGGCGGCGCGCGCAAGCCCGCTGGCGGATCGTGGAGCAAGCCGTTCGTCATGGCGGACACCTTCGGGGTCTCCGACAACAACCCCACGCTCGCCATCGACCAGCAGCAACGGCTCTGGCTGGTCTACCCCACGCTGCTCGGGGTGCCGGACTGGACCTGGGGCAGCGCGGTGGTGCGCTACCGCATCGCGACCGATCTCTCCGGGGAGGGCCCGCCCGCGTGGGCGAAGAGCGATATCCTCGTGCCGCATCCCACCGGCCTGGAGGCGGTGATCGACGCGACGGCGGAAGCCTGGCGCGACCGCGGCGGCGAGGGCAACGAGCGGGTGCTCGGCTACATTGAGCGCATGAAAGAGCGGCTCCAGGAACCGCTCGTGCAGCGGCTGGGCTGGATGCCGCGCGCCCATCCGCTGATCCGGCGCGACGGCGCCGTCGTTCTTCCCTTGAGCAACGAGAACGTCAATATTGCGATGATGGCGATCACGAAGGACGGCGGCGAGACCTGGACCTACTCCAACCCGGTTCCCGAAGCCGGCCTCACCCAGCCCACGCTGGTCGAATACGAGGATGGCCACATCAGCGCCTTCTTCCGCAACAGCGGCCCGGAGCGGCGCATCAAGCGGAGCGACTCGGCCGACGGCGGGATGACCTGGGGCCCGGTTACGGTGACGGATCTCGTGCACCCCGGGGCGGGCATCGAGGCGCTCGCGTTGAAGAACGGGAACCTCCTCATGATCTACAACGACGTGGAGGAAAGCCCGCGCGACAAACTGGCGGTTTCGATCTCGGATGACCGGGGGAAGACGTGGAAATGGACCCGGCACATCGAGGACACCGACGGCGCCCGCTACGACTACCCGAGCATCATCCAGGCGGCCGACGGGACGCTCCACGCGACCTACAGCTACAACCTGGAAACCATCAAGCACGTGCATTTTAACGAGGAATGGGTGCGGGCCGGCGATCCGCGCTGATTTGGCCCGCCGCCGCCTGGAGTCGTTCATGAATGGCCTTGCCGTTTTTTGCGCCGCGCTGATCGGCGCGTTTGCCACCGCCGCCGCGGAGGAGGCCCGCGCGCCCATCGCGGCGACCTTTACCGCCGTGTCCGGGGCCACGGTGTGGCCCAACCTGACCCGGCTTCCCGACGGGACCCTCCTGCTTGCGGGGTTTAACAAACCGAGCCACGGGCAGGTCGAGGGCGATGTCGCCTGCTGGGCCAGCACGGACGAGGGCCGCACCTGGACGCACCGGGGCACGCTGACCGAGCACGCGCCGAACACGGTGCGCATGAACCAGGCGGTGGGTCTCGACGCGGACGGCAACCTGATCGCGCTGGTCGGCGGGTGGACGGACGAACAGCAGCCCGGCGCGCCAAAGCGCAATGTCTTCCGGGACGCCATCCTCCGCCCGTGGGTGTGCCAGTCGGACGGCGGCGGCAGGACCTGGCGGGTGCACAAAAACTTCCCGGCCGATCCGCTGGGCCGCGAAATGGTCGCCTTCGGCGATATCGTCGTCTCCGACGGGGGCCGGCTGAACGCCTCCGCCTACGGGACCACGTACTGGGACAAGCCCGGCCCGTGGATGCCCTACTTTCTGACGAGCGAGGACAACGGCGCCTCGTGGCAGGTCCGCTCCAAGATTGCGGATGGCCTGAATGAAACCGCCCTGCTCTACCTCGGCGGCGGGGAATGGCTCGCGGCCATCCGCGGTACGGCCACCTTCCTGTTTCGTTCCACGGATGACGGCCTGACCTGGGTGGACGAGGGCGCGGTCACCGACGACCGCCAGTACCCCGCGCACCTGCTGCGGCTGGAGGACGGGCGCATCGTCCTCACCGCGGGCGACCGCCGCGCCGGCCAGCTCGGGGTCCGCGCGCGCATCAGCGCGGACAAAGGCAAGACCTGGGGGGAAACCCTCGATATCGCGGCCATGCCGGAATCCGACGGCGGCTACCCCGCCAGCATCGAGCGGAACGACGGCACGATCCTCACCCTGTTCTACGCGAAAGACGGCGACACGTATTCGGTCCAGGCCGCGATTTGGGCTGTGCCGTGATCGCTGGCGACCATGGCAACGCGGCCCATGCAGGAGGCGCGCTCAGGCCCCGGCCCGTTGGAGGCGGGGAAGCCGGCGAGCTGAGCTGGGCGTAAGCCCTCTATTGCAATGCATTCATAATATAGGTGGCTGTCCCTATTTCCCAGGAGGCAGGGCATCCTGCCTGCATCCACCCTTTCGCCACCCCTGTGCCAACTGCCAACTGCCAACTGCCAACTGCCAACTGCCAACTGCCAACTGCCAACTGCCAACTGTCAACTGCCCCCGGGTGTGCCACGGTCAAGCCCGCAAGGGCTTGCCCGTGCGAAGCCCCAACCACAGTCATGCCTCCCGCCGCTACCCCGACCGGGACAGGCGCGCGCACCGGCGGTGTTTGCGTAGGGCGGCGGTCTCATGCGCGGAACGCCGGTCTCCGTGCGCGGGTTCGAGGTTTCCAGCGCGCACCCGTCCCTTGGCGGCGCCAAGGGACGTACCCGCGCACAGGCGCCAGACGTTGCGGCGCAAGCATTATCTTGACTTTTTCCAGTCCTTCCACAGGACGGGACCAGCCAAGAGCGCCAGAAGCGCAAAAGCCACGAGTTTATCCCGCGCATACAGCGCGAGCAGGATGACCATACTGACCAGGGCAGACTTTTTTATCGCCGCGTCCAGATCAAAGTCCGATGAGGGCTTGCCGACGCGTTCGGCGGCGTCCTTCCACATCTCGTGAATCCGCGATATCCCTTCGAAGAAAAAGTGTCCCGCGGTATAGAACACAAAGAACCACATCCCGCGCCAAATCGCATCGCCCAGCGGGCGTTCCCGGTACACGTACTCCAGTGCAAACGCCGCCACCACGGTCCCGATCGCGCTTGGCACAAGAAAGTTTCTAACATCTTGCCGGTTCATCCTGGCGCATCTCCCCTGTTTTTCCCGATTTAGAACTCGCGGCCAGCACGCCTCACGGGATAGGGGCGCTCAACGACGGTCTGCTCGTGGTGAACATGAGGAGCGGATGGATTGCGGCGCACGGTGTAGGTTAGATCGTCAAAGTAGATCTCAATAGAGTTCCCCCCCCTGCGGACGCACGCAAGACCGAAACGGTCGAAACGCGCTCCGGCCTCGCGTTGTTCCGCGCTCAGGTCGAACCCTCCTTCATTTCCTCCGATGGTATACGTTACGCGGCCCACTCCGCCGTTGGCGTCCGGATCGTAGTCGAAGCTGAAGGGGACCGGTTTCCGGTCGGGGAGGAACCGATGACGCCTATCCTCTGACTCGGTCCGACCCGACGCGTCGCGCAAGAGAACACCGAAGTAGTAGCCCACAGCGGTCAGATCGTTGAGTTCGATACCCATCATCGAGGGTGTGTTGCTGAAATTCCAATCCTTGTCAGGCGCGCGCATGTAGCCGTCCTTATTGAAGTAGCCGAAAAACATCGAGGCATCGGTCATTCCGTCCACGAAGCAGATCTGCCCATCAAACTGAATTGGGTCGTCCAAGGTCAGCGTGCCCACCTCGTCCGCGTAGTAACCAAAGCCGGGGTCCTCGGGTTGGACGCGCCAGAGCAAGCCGCCGAGCTCACCTGGAGCCTGACCCGCCCAGTTGGACTGGGTCCAGCCGAAATCGTTCATCGAGTGGAAGTCGGGCTCTATCCAGGAGGCGCGGTTGTTGGCGCCAATCCAGTGAGGGTTCTGTGTGAGGTCTATGCTCTCACCGTTGATGATCAGATCGGCGAAGTAGACCGTCTGGCCCGTTCCATAGCGGCAGATGTTAAACAGGCCGAATCGGTCCAGCTCCACAGGTGAGTTCCTGATTTCCTCGTCAAACCAAATGGCGTACGGTGTCTCTCCGTTGAATTCGAGCGTGACCCGACCGTGAAGCCTTTCCGGGTTGGGCATTTTCCACCACCGATGTTGGCCGCGGCGATGGAAATACACGACGAGCCCGCGGTCCCGCGCGTCAATCAGGCGGCGGAGGAGGTCTTCGCGGGTAAGGCCCGGCTCGTCTTGGGAGGCGCGCTCGAAAATGAACTCCTCGCCCTGCAACTCGATGGGCCTCATGTTTCCGGTCTCTTCCGTAATGTGTTTCTCCAACAGGGTATCGGGCCATATAGGGTCTGGGCGCGCGTCGGGCTCGTACACGAAGCTGAACGTGTGAACGCTACCGTCCGGTGGAATAAGGATATCTGTCTCTGAGAAACGTCCGCGCCAGTCGCTCGACATCCAGTCGAACATGACTTGGGCTACATCCCGCTCTTCCCACAGACGAATTGCCATTGAGGAGTAAACCCGCCATGTGTGGCGCCGGCTATTGAAAAAGCCGAAGTAGGAGACCCCACGCGTTCCGACTTCCGTCAGCGCCAGCCGGCCGGAAACCGAAATCCTGTCATCAAACGTGAGCGGGCGCCCCAAGGGCATCGCGTAACTGGCGGGAACACGCGAGTTGGAAATGTTTCCGCCGATCTCACCGGGCGCGTTTGGCGGGGCTGCGTGCGAGGTGGAACGCCATCCAAAGTCCTGGATGCTTTCGGGCATGTTCGTGCCCACCACCCGGTTCTGGTAGTTGTCCCACCCGGGGTCTGTACTGAAATCCTGGTAGGTCAGTGCCAGGGCGGGCTCGCTCCATGCGCTTGGCTGAGGGAGCGTCCCAAGTGCGAGCATACCCAATAAACAGAACGGGCTCAGCGAGATTCCGAGACTATGCATCGTCCATTTCCTCTTACATCGGTCCGCAAAAAGCATACAGTCAGTCCTGAGGCCACGCCGCGGGCAATTCCGTCCCGATTCAGAACATGGCTGTAAGCCACAGGGGCCCTCAATTCCGTTTGGTCAAGAGCTATCCGCTTTCCCACCTTCGCTTTTCATTGTCAACAGCCCTTGCGCATCCGGGCGGGGCGTGTGCCGTCGCCGCGCGCACGCCAATGCTCTCTCCGGGCCGATACCGCTGGCGTTGGTCACAAAGATCTTGGTCTGCTGTCCGGCCGCGTTAATCCGACCCTACACCAGATAGCGCGGGGTGTCAATAAAAGATTCGGGTGGTCCGTGCGAACGGTTTCCGGTCGGCTCCGCGCCGGTTTTTCTGTATTTTCCTGCGTAATATGGGTGGTTTGTCCCATAATGGCGATGCGAGCGACGGGACAGACCCGCCGGTTGGGCGTTGTGCGCCCGAATTGGGGTCAAAACGGGCTGCGCCGCATGATCCAGCCTCTGACCGCGACCCCCGTCGGGACAGGCGCGCACGCTGGCGCTAACTGGGAATGCGCCCGCTCCTTTGGCTGGGCGCCCGGTGGCTTCGCGGGGGGGCTCTGGAGCGGGCACCCGTCCCTTGTCGGCGGCTTTCGAATTCAATCAATCGATTGACATAATCGTCGCCGCGCGGTATAGTGCCTGTAGACGTGTCCGGCGCTTCCGCCGGGCCCGGGGGAACTACAACGCCATGACTCAGGACCCGCCCGACACGCGCGCCGCGCTGCTCCAGGCCGCGGGGGAGCTGTTCGCCGAGTTCGGCTATGACGGGGCCAGCACGCGCGCCATTGCCCGGCGGGCGAACACCAACATGGCGTCGATCGCGTACCACTTCGGCGGCAAGGAGCCGCTCTACCTGGAAGCACTCCAGCGGGTGCTGGAATCCCAGTGCACGTGGGGCCAGATGCTGGAGGCCGCGCGCGCGCTGACCGAATCGGGGACGCCGGTGGCGGATGCGCTCGAAAGCACCCTCCGGCAGCGCCTGGAGGAAATTCTCAGCGGGAGACACCCGGTCTGGGAGACGCAATTGCTCCTGCGCGCCCTGCTCGAGCCTTCGCCCGCCGCGCGCGCTTTGCTTCGCGATGTTTTTGAGCCGCAGATGGGGCAGATCATCGCGGTGGCGCGCGCGTGGAATCCGGCCCTGACGGAAGACGAGGCGAAACGCTGGGGCAACGCGCTGTTCGGGCAGGAAGTGGTGTATGCGCTCGCCCGCAACGTAATTCTCGATGTCGAACGCTGGGATGCGTACCCCGCGACGTACCTGGACGATGTGGCCCGTTACAGCGCCCGCCTGATGGCCGGCGCCCTGTGGCCGGAGCGCTTCGACTAGTTTCATACCCTGAAGGAGATCGGCCATGGCCCGTGCGACTGCAAACTCGCGAGGCCGGTCCCTTTTCCTTTCAGTCTTCGCGGCCATCGCGCTGATCCCCTGGGCGGGTTGCGCCACGCTCGCACCGCGCGCGCGGGAAGCGCAGGCCGCGGAACTCCTGACCGATCTCGAGGCGCGCACGGCCGCGGCCCTTCCCGATGAAAGGCCGCTGGCGCTCCACGACTGCATCGGCATCGCGCTCGAACACAACCTGGCGATCCGGGCGGCCGCCATCGACGCGGCCCTGGCGCGGCTGGACGTCAACGTCGCGTTCGCCGATTTTCTCCCGCGCGTGGCCGCGAGCGCGAACCTGACGGCGTGGAGCGAGCAGCCGTCGAGCAACATCGGCGGGTTCATCCAGGCGCCGATGCACGATCGCACGCTGCGGCAATACAGCGTCGACGCGCAGCTCCCGGTGTTTGTCCCCGCGACGTGGTTCGCCTACGCGATGCGGCGCCAGGGGGCGGCGGCGGGCCTGCTGGCGGAGGAACTGGCGCGCCAGGCGGTAGTGCTGGACGTGACCTCGCGCTATTTCGAAGCGCTCACCCGCGAAGCCGAGGCCGAGGCGCTCCACAGCCAGGTGGCGGCGGCCCGCGCGTTCGCATCGGAGATCGGCGCGATGCATGCGGAAGGCCTGGTGCTGGACTGGGAACGCGACGGCGCGCTGGCGAATGTGCGGGCGTTGGAAACGCGGCTGCTGGAACGCCAGGGGCTGGCGGGACTGGCCCGCGCGGCCCTGCTGGAGGCGATGGGGCTGGATCCGGCCGCGCCCGTCACGCTGGCGTCCGCGCCGGCGCCAGATTCCGTATTGGCGCCCGTGGAGGAACTCATGTACCGGGCGCTTCTGGCCCACCCCGCGCTGCACCTTGCCGATCGTCAGGCCGCGATGGCGGAAGCGCGGGTCAAGCAGGCTATTGCGGCCTTCCTGCCCGCGGTGTCGGCGTTCGCGTCGCTTTCCGGCACCTCCAACAGCACGAGCCTGCCCGGGCGCACGCTCTACGGCGGCGTCGGGGGTGTGCTGAGCCTGTTCGACGGTTTCGCCAATGTGCAGGAGTACCGGATGGCGCGAATGCGGTCTGAAAAAGCCTATGTCGAGCGCGAAGCGCAATCGCTGGCGATCCTGCTGCGCGTGCTCGGAAGCCACCTGAATGTGCAACTCGCCCGCGCGTGGCACGAGGTTGCCGCGGACGCGCTGGCGGTCGAGGAAGCGCGCCTGGAGGCGGTGCGCGCGCGGGCGGCGGAGGGGCTCGTCCTGCCTTCGGAACAACTCGGCGCCCTGGCGGATCGCGACGCGGCCCGCCTCGACGTTACCCGTACGCTGTACCGGCGTCTCTTGAGCGAGGCGATGCTCCGCCACGCGACCGGGGCGCCGTGGACCCCTGAACCAGGAGGCGATGGCGCATGAAAAGAAAGTCGCTGGGACTATTCGCGATGCTGCTGGCCGCACTGGCCACCCTGTTGTTCGCGCGCTACCTGCCCGGGGCGGGCCCGGGTGAGAACGGGGCATCCTCCGCCGGCGCGGAGGCGCGCGTACACGCCGTGCGGACCATGCCGACGGCGCGGCGCGTTTTTGAGACGTCGGTCGCCACGCAGGGAAACATCACGGCGAAAACCTTCGCGGATGTGCCCGCGCGGGTTTTCGGCCCGCTGGACGCGGTGTTTGTGGACGAGGGCGATCCCGTGGAAGCGGGTAAGACGGTGCTGTTCCAGGTGGATCGGGAGAACCTGGCGCGCGCCGCGCGCATCGCCGAGCAGGACCTGGCGGTCGCCCGGCATGCCGAGACGGAGGCGGCCGCGAACCTGGAGCGAGTTCAGGCGGACCTGGACAAAGCGACGCTCGATTTCGAGCGCTTTCAGCGCCTGGTCGCCAGCCAGGCGGCGACACGCGAGACCCTGGAGCAGATGGAGTCCCGCTATCGCCAGAGCGAAGCGATGCGGAAGCACGCCGAGGCCGTGGTGGCGCTGTCGCGCGAGCGAAGCGTGCAGGCGGAAATCGCGCTGGAAATCGCGCGGAAGAACCTGAACGACTCCGCGGTCACGGCCCCCATCGGCGGTGTGGTTACGCAGCGCATGTCGGAGCCGGGCGAGATCGCGGAACCGGGAAAGCCGGTGGTGCGGATTGAAGATACCGGCGCGCTCGAGGTGTCGGCGTTTCTGCCGGCGGCGCACTATGCCGCCATCGTCCCCGGGACGTCAACCTTGCGGGTGGCCGTGGGCGTGATCGACGCGGGCGAACATCCGGTTTCGTACAAGAGCCCGACGATCGATCCCGCCCTGCGCACCTTTGAGGTGCGTTGCGTGCTTTCGCCGCCGCCCGAAGGGGTCGCGCCGGGCGCGATGGCGCAGGTGTCCGCGCCGCTGGCGCGCGAGGAGGCGATCGGTGTCCCGCGCGATGCGATACAGACGCGCGACGGCCAGCCCGTGGTTTTTGTTGTGGACGGCGATCTTGCGCGCCAGGTGGCGGTCACCCCCGGAACGACCAGCGATGGCTGGATCGCGGTCTCGGGCGGCGCGCTCGCCGAGGGGGCGCCGGTCGTTGTCGCCGGGCAGGACATGCTCGATGACGGCAATGCGGTGAGCGTGGCGGAAGGGGGCGGCTGATGTTTCTCTCGAACGCCGCCGTCCGCCGCCCCGTGGCGATGGGATGCCTCTTCATCGGCCTGGCGCTGCTGGGGATCAACGCCTATCGAAAGATGGGCCTGGAGATGCTGCCCAAGGTCGATATTCCGTATGTGACCATCATCACGGTGTATCCGGGCGCGACGCCGGAGGAGATCGAGACCGAGATCGCGCGCCGGATTGAAGACGAGGTGGTCTCCATTTCCGGGCTGAAGCATGTGAACTCCACGGCGATGGAGGACATGTGCCAGAACCTGCTCGAATTCGACCTGGATGTCGATGTCGACATTGCGGCGATGGACGTCCGCGAGAAGCTGGACCTGATCCGCGCCGATCTTCCCGAGGGGGCGGAAGATCCCAAGGTGCTGAAGTTCGATATCAACGCCACGCCGATATTGACGCTCGCGCTGGCGGGATCGGTCCCGCTGGACGAGCTCTACGACTACGCGGACAACGAATTGAAGGACCGCCTGACCGTGACGCCGGGCGTGGCGAATGTGGATCTGATCGGGGGGAGCAAGCGCGAGGTGCACATCGCCATCGACCGCGACCGGCTGGCCGCGCGCGGTCTGACCTCGCTCGATGTGGTGCGCGCAATTCAGAACGGGGTCCGCACGATACCCTCGGGCCGAATCCGCGCGGGCGGGACCGAGTACGCCGTAAAGTTTGACGCGGACTTCAGCGAAATCGCGCCGATTGGCGATATCGAAGTCGCGGGGCGGGACGGGCGGCGCTGCTACGTCCGGGATGTGGCGGAGGTCCGGATGGCGTCGGCCGAAGTGCGGCAGGCGGCCTTCATTGATGGGAGCCCGGCGGTCGCGATCAAGGTGGTGAAGAAGGCCGAAGCGAATGCGGTGAAGGTCGTGGACGAACTTTCCAGGACCATCGAATCGATCCGCGCGGACCTGCCGGGCGGCATGGATCTCGTCTGGGTCACGGATGATCGCGCGTTTACCGCGGCCATGGTGCGCAGCGCGTGGACCGACGTGGGGCAGGGCATCCTGCTGACCGCGCTGATTCTCTTTCTCTTTCTCCACGATTTCCGGACCACGGTCGTGGTCTCGATCACGATGCCGCTTACGATTTTGATCGGGCTGTTCTTCATGCACCTGGCCGGCCTGACCCTGAATGCCCCCACCCTGCTCTCGATCGGCATGTCGGTGGGGATTCTGGTGACCAACGCCATCGTCGTGCTGGAGGCCATCGCCTCCCACCTGGAGCGGGGCAGCCCCCCCAACGAAGCCGCGCGGCGCGGGGCCGCCGACGCCTTTACCGCGGTGCTCGCGAGCGCGGGCACCAATGTGGTCGTCCTGCTTCCCATCGCGGCGCTGCCCGGACTTTTCGGGCTGTTCATAAGGTCCTTCGCGGTGACCATGATCATCGTCACGCTGGTCTCGCTGTTCATGTGCTTCACGCTCACGCCATTGCTTTGCGCCATCCTGCTGAAGCCGCGCGCCGCCGATCGCCGGGGCCCGATCGCGGCGTTCGAACGGGGTTGGGATCGCGCGCTCGGCGGCATTACCGGGGCGTATCGCCGCATGCTGAACTTCCTGGAGCGGCATCGGGCGGCCGCCTTGGGGCTGATCGCCGCGATCGCGTTGCTCTTCGCACACAGCCTCTACACGGCGGGCCAGCTCGGATCGTCGATGATGGCCACCGTCGACCGGGGGGAAGTTTCGGTCCGCGTCGAGTTTCCGACGCGCTACGACCTGCCGCGCACCGTGGCGGAGCTTCGCGCTCTTGAAACGCGCCTGGACGGCCTGCCGAACCTGCGGCACATCCTGACGACCGCCGGGAAGGTGGAAGGCGTGGTCGGCCAGACCTCGGAGGGCGTGTACCTCGCCCAGATGCTGCTCCGGTTCAATGAGCGGACGGAACGCGCCGAGAGCATCCACGATCTGGCCAGCATGGCCCGCGAAAGCCTGAAGGGCGTACCCGGCGCGATTATCACGGTGAGCGTCCCGGCGAGCGGCGGCCAGGGCGCGGATCTGGAATTCGAGATTGCGGGGCCGGACCTCGAGACGCTCAACCGGCTCGCGCTGGCGGCCCGGGATACGGCGCGCGGCATTCCGGGCATCCTCGATCCGGACACGACGGTCCGCGCGGGGAAGCCCGAGCTGCGCGTGCGCCCGGACCGCGCGGTGCTTGCGGATCTGGGCTTTGCCCCGGCGAACCTTGGTGCGGCGCTGCGCGCGAATATTGAGGGGCTCACCGCCGGCGTGTTCAAGCAACGCGGGCGCAGTTACGACCTGGTCGTCAAGATGGATCCCCGGGAAGGGCGCGACCAGGTGCGCGATTTCCTGTTTCCGGGGGCGCCCGGGATGCCGGTTACGCTCGAGGGGCTGGGCCGGATCGAAGAGCGCGAGACACCGGTGCAGATCCCCCGCACCGACAAGCAGCGCGTGGCCCGCGTTTATGTCAATCTGGCCCGCGAGCTTCCGCTGGGCACGGCGGCGGCCGAACTGCTGAAGCGGTTCGAGGAACGCGCGCCGCTGCCGCCCGGATACAGCACCCGGTTCCCGGGCAACTACGAGATCATGGCGGAGGCGATGGCGGCGTTGGCGGAAGCCGGTATTATCGCCCTCGTACTCGTTGCCCTGGCGCTCGCCGCCATCCTGGAATCGTTCCGGCAGCCCGTACTCATCCTGGTTACCTTGCCGCTCGCCCTGATCGGGGTTGTCTACGGGCTCTACCTGGGCGGGTACAGCATGGGGATTTTCGTGATGATGAGCGCCGTGATGCTGATAGGCATTGTGGTGAACAACGCGATCCTGATCATGGACCAGCTCAACGTGCTTGTCGCGCGCGGGGAGCGTCGGCACCAGGCCATGGCCGCCGCCGCGAGCGACCGCTTCCGCGCGATCGCCATGATCACGCTGGCGGCGGTGCTGGGCATGCTGCCCCTGGCGCTCGGGCGCGGGATCGGCGCCGAGATGCGCAACGACGTGGGGCTGGCGTCGGCCGGCGGCATTCTGGTGTCCGGCATTTTGACGCTGCTCGTGATTCCCGTGCTCTACAACCTGATGACGCGGCGCGGGCCGGCGGGCGGTTCGTAGCGGCGGTTGCGGCGGTGTGTGCGGGCGTTCAGGCCTTGCTGAGGGGCAGGAGCCGGGCCACCGCCTCGCCCGCGCCGGCGCCGCTGAGCACGGCGGTGATGTGGTCGCCCCGGTGGAGCACGGTGTCGCCGTTGGGCAGGAGATCGTTGCCCTGGCGGGTAATGGTGACGAAGAGGCAGCGCGCGGGGAGCGGGAGCTCCTTGATCGCGTGGCCGTCCATCGCGGAGCCCTCCTGGACGACGAATTCGAGGAGCACCGGCTCGCGGTGCGCGGGGACGTCCGGCTGGCGCCGGTTGGTGTCGGCCTCCAGCAGGGCATCGTAGATCGGGGGCACGCGGAGCCGCTCCGCGACCATCATCGCGAAGAGCGACGCGGTGATGAGCGGCAGCAGCTGGTGGAAATCACCGGTCATTTCGAGGACGAGCACGATGCCGGTGATGGGCGCGCGCACGACGGCGGCGAAAAAGGCCGCCATGCCGATGGCGACGAAGCTCTCGGGGATGGGCGCGAGATCGGGTAGAAAGCCGGTCACGGCGATGCCGGTGATCATGCCGAGGCTGGCGCCCATCACGAGCATGGGCGCGAAGATGCCCCCCGGGACGCCGGCCGCGTAGCAGAGCACAGTCAGCAGGAACTTGCCGGCGAAGAGTACCGCGAGAAAGCCCATGAACTCGACGCCGGAAGCGCCGCCGTGCAGCAGGAGCTTGGTGACTTCGTGGCCGCCGCCGGCGATCTCGGGAAGCCACCACGCGGCGAGGCCCACGAGCAGGCCCACGGCGCCGGCGCGCTTCCAGGCGGGGATGGATCCGGGGCCGCTGGTGTATCGCTGGAGCAGCAGCAGCGAGCGCGAAAAGCCGCTCCCGAAGAAGCCCGCCAGCACGCCAATGGCCACGCAGATGGGCAGCGAGGCCAGCGGCGCGGCGGGGAACCCGGAGGCGTCGAACACGTTGCCGCTGCCCCAGAAGTGCGCGCCCACGATATTCGCCACCACGGCGGCGATGAGCGCCATGACGTAGGTCAGTGTGGAGAACTCGCGCTGGAGCTCCTCGATCGTGAAGATGAAGCCGGCCAGGGGCGCGTGGAAGGCCGCCGCAAGCCCGGCCCCCGCGCCGCACGCCATCAGGCGGGGGGCCGCTTTCGCGGGGACGCGCAACGTATCGGCGAGGAGCTTGCCGACGGCCGCGCCCATCTGCACGGTGGGGCCCTCGCGCCCCATCGAGAAGCCCGATCCGATCGCGAGCACGCCGCCCAGAAACTTCACCGGCAGGACCCGCCACCATCGCATCTCGCCTGCGTGCGCCAGGGCGCCCTTGACGTGGGGAATGCCGCTGCCGGCCGCCTCCGGCGCGAAGCGGGAGGTCATCCAGCCGGCGAGGGCGCCCAGCAAGCCGCCGGCGAGCATGGGTACGACCCAGCCGATGCCGGGATGCGTGGCGTGCAGCGTCTCCACGGTAAGCATGCGCGCGGTCTCAGCGACCACGAGGGCCTGTTGAAACAACAGCGCGACCGCGCCGGCGAGCAGGCCGACCAGCGCCGCGCGAAAATACTGGTTGCGCCGGCGGTCGCGCATGACGTGCCAGCTCTGCAAGTTCTTCGATTGTTCCAACGCCTGGCTCACCGTGTTTGTATTCAATGGGGTTCGGGAGCAAAAGATTTGGCCGGGAAACGTCCGGGAGTTGGGAGTGTACGCTATTTGGGGCGCTGGATGACAGTTTGGGCGGTTGGGGCCAGTGCAATCTCATTTAAACTTCCAACTCGAGCCGAGCGCCATTTGAATCATCTTCAATGTTATAAAGGGCGCTTGTTGGAGCGCTGGCATTTCGCCCGCGGCGAATCCCTGACCTTGCCGGCAGAGATGCCGGCGCTCCAACACGCGCACTTTCGTTGATTCAAGGCTCTATATCGAGTCAATTTTACGCCCATATACCGAGATCGAGAATAAACGCGATTGCCCTGGCGTTGCGCCGGAGGCGTAGCCGCGCGCGGGAGGTGGTTCCGGTGACGATGGGTAGCGTTGCTCCAGGCACACGAACGCGCTAGGGCGCGATCGCGTGGCACGGGATGTGGGCTGGTCTGGCGGGGAGCACGGTGTCGTGGGGTCGGGAGACGTTGCCGGATCAGGCAGGATGCCCAACCTCCTGTTGAGCCGCTCGTGCGGGGTGTTGTTGGCGGAATTGGGTGTGCGTTGCTCCAGGCACACGAACGCGCTGGGGCGCGATCGCGGGGCACGGGGTGTGGGCTGTTCTGGCGGGGAGCACGGTGTCGTGGGGTCGGGAGACGTTGCCGGATCAGGCAGGATGCCTAACCTCCTGTTGAGCGGCGCTTCGGTTCACCGCCCCAGGCCGAATTCGGCCATTCCTCCCTCCTGCGCTTCCGCCGCTTCGTCGCGCAGTATGTCCATGGGGCGGTCGTGGGGGATATCCGGCAGGGCGATGGGGAAGTTGTTGTCGTGCCAATCCGGGATGAGCAGGAACTCTACCGTGCCGTCCATGAAGAGCACGTTGCCTCCGCTGGGCACGTGGTTCGTGGAGGAGACGAGGTAGGTGTTGCCGGTATCCTCGGCGTGCTGAATGGTGATGTCCCAGAGGATCGGAATCCGCGGGATCGGGCGGCTTGGGTGGGGATAGGCCAGGGGGGCTTTTGTGTAGGCGCCGAGATAGTCGTAGCTCGCGCGGACGCTCGGGCTTTCCGGGCCGGCGGCGCCGGAACTCCTGGATCCGCCGTCCTTCCGGCCGCCGTCCAGTATCGCGGTCCAGACGATCGGTTCACCGGAATCCGATTCCAGCTGCGGCGGTTGCGTGTCCGACGGGCAGAAGAAAATCCCGTCCTCGGCCACGTACTCGCCACGGAGATCCAGCAGCGCGTCCGCGTTGCCGCCGCCCCCGCTCCAGGGAAGCTGGTAGTCGTGCTCTTCGGCGTACATCCGCAACGCGAGCCCGAGCTGGACCAGGTTGTTCATGCAGCTCGCGCGCCGGGCCGCCTCCCGCGCGCGGGCCAGGGCGGGCAGCAGGATGGCCGCGAGGATGCCGATCACGCCGATGACCACCAGCAACTCGATCAGGGTGAAGCCCCTGGACGTGCGATTGTTGCGGTTCATGGCTGCGCTCCCTCGGCGGGTTCCAGGGCATAGGTAACGAGTCGCCCGCCCGTGACTGCAACGCGCGCGCGCAGCGTGACCTGCCCACTCTTCGGATCACCCGCGTCGAGCTGCGCCCCGGACGTCACCCGGAACGCGCCCGGGGTGTCGCCCGGTGTAATCTGGACTGTATACACGCCCGCGCCGAGCGGAACGCGATCCAGGACCGTCTCCGCCGCGCCACCGTCCCGCAGGAGCGCCAGGGCGTGGTCGATGCCCGCTTCCGCGATCTGGTGCGCCTGTTCCTGGCGCCAGGCGCGGTGTTCGCCCGCGAGATTGATGTGAATCTGCCGCCACAGCACGGCCGTGCCGAGGCTGAGCACGAATAGCACAACCAGCGCGAAGATCATGGCGCTGCCGCGCTGTGATCGCGTATTTCCTTTACCTTGCCGTCTCATGGCGTCGTCCCCCGCGGCGTCGCCGCTGTCCGGTGCATCCGGAAGCCGCGATCGCGCTCTCCGGACTCCGGTTTTACCTGTATTTCCATATGCACCACCGGGCGCGCGCCGCTCTCGTCCACCTCAAACCGGAGATGGGCCAGCGGCTGCGCGCGGAACTGCAGGAAATCGCTCTCCAGCCCGGAATCGCCGTTGCGCAGGCGCAACACCCCGAAATGATCGCCGCCGTCCTCGCCCAGCTTGCCCAGCACGGCATAGTCGTAGCCCCAGCTCGGCGGCATGGCCAGGACGAGGGTGTCCTCGCCGGTCGTGTAGCTTCCGGCCGACACCGCGACGCCCGACGCCCGCCGGGTATAG
This sequence comes from Candidatus Hydrogenedentota bacterium, assembly GCA_019637335.1. NCBI lineage: Bacteria > Pseudomonadati > Candidatus Hydrogenedentota > Candidatus Hydrogenedentota bacterium. The sequence continues at coordinate 248,294 of JAHBVV010000002.1, forward strand.
GTGGTGAAGGCCTCCTGCACATCGCGCACCCCGGCGAGGCGGTCGAGGCTCAACGCCGCCGTGGCGGAGAGGCGCGCGCCGGTCATCAGCAGGCTGGCGAGGATGTTGATGGTCAACCCGAAGATGGCGACGTAGACCAGCATTTCCAGCAGGGTGAAGCCGCCGTTGGGCCGGCGCGATCGAAGGGCGGTGTTCATGGCGCGCCTCCCGCGCCGCGAGCCGCGATGCGCGTCGTTAGCGACCGCGTAATCCAGCGACCGTGGCGGCTCTGCCAGCGGAGGCTCACGGTGACATCCTTCAGGCCCGCGACCGGACCCGGCGCCACGGCGACCGAGGCTTCGGGCGCGTGCAGCACTTCTTCCGGGACCGGCGCCGTGAACGCCATGCCGTCCGAGATCGCCTCAAAAGGCTGCGCGCGCAGGGTTTCCATTTCGCTGCGCAACACGGCCGACGCGGCGTCGTATTCGCGCATCACCATGATCTGTCCGATGCCCACACTGTAGAGCTGGATCGCGCCAAAGCCCGCCACCGTGATGACGAACAGCGCGCAGGTCAGCTCCAGGAGCGTGAAGCCGCTTTCTCGATTTCGGCGTCGCATGGGTATCCTTTCACACGATCAGGCTGTCAAAAATGCTCGCCAGGGCTCCGAACGCGATCGTTTGCGCGCAGAGGGTGACGTAGCCCAGCAGGAACACGCCCAGGGGCAGCACCAGCGCCGCCAGCACCCGGATCTGGCGCTCGACCTGCCCGCGGTACAACAGGCCGACCTGTTCCAGGATTTCGGGCAGCTGGCCGGTGCGCTCGCCCGCCTCCATCAGTCCCGCGAAGGAATCTGGAATCAGGCGCCGCGAGCGCGTGCGCGCCAGGGCCTCCGCGGCGGAATCCCCCTGCTGGATGCGCGCCCGAAACTTCTGGAGCCAGGCGCGGTAGGCCGGCAGCAATTCGCTTTCCATCACCTGGCTTAGCGCGCCATCCAGCGGCACGCCCGCCCGCAGCAGGCCGTGCAGCATGGACGCGATCAGGCCGAGGTTGTGGCGCACGACCATCGCGCGCACCCAGGGGATATAGAGCACGATGGTCGAAAGGCCACGGCTGGCCCAGCTCCGGCGCCCGCGAAAGCGTGCGAGTACCCGCCAGCAGACGTAGAGCGCCAGAAACGCGAGCAGCGGGCGCGACCAGGACGCGGCGGCCTCGGTCAGGGACGCCAGCGTGTCGAAACTCGGCAGAATGATGTTCAGAAAGCCCATTGCCCCGAAACTCGGGCGATAAACGGGGCCTTCCGGATGCAATTCGGTGAGGATTTCGATCCAGACGGGCAGGACTTTCACGAGGAGGAAGCCCACAACGAGCGCCTGGGCCAGCAGGACAATCTTGATATAGAGCATGGTGAGCTTGAGTTGGCGGTGCAGCCCGAGCGAGGCGATCATGGCTTCGCTGAACTGCCCGAAAGCCCGATCCATGTTCCCCGTCGCCTCGCCCGCCTCGACCAGGTCCGCGAGGTGCTTCGGGAAGAAGCGCGGCAGCGAAGCGACGGCGTCGGAGAGGGACATGCCGCCCGAGAGCCGGTGCTCCAGCGCAAGAAACACCGCCAGGCGGCTGCTCCGGTTGAGCGCGAAGCGCCAGATCGCCCAGCCGCCCAGCAGCACGAGCATCACCGCCATGGCGATCGCGCGGCCGCTCCCCAGTCCTTCGGGCTCCAGCGCGATGCTGATCCCGAAGGCAAACATCAGCCCGGCCAGCAGCGCGTTTCGGACGACGGCGGTTGTCCGCTGCGGCGACCAGGCGGTCCGGATGCGCTGCTCCTCTTCCGCGGCCGCGGCGAGTCCGGCGGCCAGGGGCGCATTGCACCGTATGAGGCTTTGCATCTGCTCCACCACCAGCACGACGTCCCGCCGCCAGGTGCGTGCGTTCCAGTAGACCGGGCCGCGCCAGGCCGGTCGCGCGGCCATCCGGCGATAGGAGGCCGGAATAGGCAGCGGGCTCCGCACGGCCCGGGCGAACGGGCGGGACAGGCGCGCCCACCAGTACACCGGCGGATCATCGGCCCGCGCGCCGCCGCCAAACAGGCGGCCCAGATCGAAATTGGCGAGTTCTTTCCAGCGCATCGCTATAACCCGATCGAATCGCCCAGCGTGAAGATGGGCAGGTAGAGGGCGATGGCGACGAATGCGATTACCACGCCCATGGCCGCGGCAAAGGCCGGGGCCGCGAGCGCGCCGAAATAGCGATCATGCGCGGCGGCCTGGTGTTCGAAGCGTTCCGCCAGCGTTCCGAACGCCTCCTCGATGGAGCCCCGATCCTCGCTCGTGGACAGGAGCCAGCAGGCGTCGTGGCCGAAGAAGCGCGTGGCCGCGAGCGCGTCCGACAGGCGATCGCCCCCCGCCACCGCCAGCACGGCGTCTTCCAGCGCGCGCTCCAGCACCGGGCTCCCGGACGCGGCCCCGGCCAGCTCGAGCGCGTCCAGCACGGGCACGCGCGAGTCCAGCAGGAGGGTCATGATCCGGCAGAACCGCGCCTGGACCGACAGGCGCCAGAGCGGCCCGGCCCAGGGGAAATAGAGCCGGATGAGGTCCAGCCGGCAGCGGCCGGCGGGGCTCGCCCGCATCCACATGATCGCGCCCACCAGCAAGACCAGCCCCCCACAGAGCGCGGCCAGCAGGTTGCCCCACGAATGTTCAAACACCGCGCTCAGCCCCAGAAGAAACTGGGTTGGCCACGGCAATTGCCCGCCAAACTCCTTGAAAATGTCCCCGAACACGGGGACGACCTTGAGCATGATGAAGCTGATGACCGCGAAGGATATCACCCCGAGGATTGCGGGGTAGATCATCGCGATCTGGATCCGCTGCCGGACGTCGATCATCCGCGCCGCGTGCCGCGCGATCAGCGCCAGCACCCCCGGCAGGTTTCCGGACGCCTCGCCCGCGCGGACCAGCGCCGGAAACACCCGCGGAAAGCGGTCGTGCTGCCGATCGATCGCCTCGTCCAGCGCCGCGCCGCGATCCAGGTCGGCGTGGAGCTGCTCCAGCACCGGGCGCAGCCGCGGATTGCGCAGCTCCGACGCCAGCGCCTTGAGCGAGGCCGAGAGCGGCAACCCGCCCCGCACGACGGAGGCCAGCTGCTCCGTCAAGAGGTGCAGATCGTCCCACGTTAGCGCGCGCGACTCCCGCAACAGCCGCCGGTCCGGGTACGCCTCCTCCACCCCGTTCACGGTCAGGCCCCGCTCCTGAAGCTTCCGCGTGACCGCGTGCGCCGATACGGCTTCCATATTCCCCTCGACGGGGGCCCCTTCCGGGTCCAGCGCCCGGTATCTGTACATCGTCATGGATTGTTCCCTCGCGCCCGTTGCGGGCTGTAAGGGTAATGGCGGATTGGAGGAGGAACGATCACTGTGGGCCTCGACAGATTCCGGAATCCACGCGATTCCGTACGCGCCAACCCCGGTTAGCTCCCGCATTCTACTTACCCGAATCGGGGATCCTACCTCAGCGATGGACAGGCGACATGAGGCGCCGATCATGGCATTACCGCGTCCGCAGCTGCGGTTAACATCTGGAACATGGAGGCCGCCATGCTTAGTGTGATGTATCCCATAATGAAGACGCCCAGCGGAAGGACGCAGCTCACCAGTAGCTTGCGCCGGCGCTCCACCTGCCCGCGATAATTCTCCGCTATATACGCCAGGGCGCTCTCCAGCCGGCCGTGCGCCTCCCCCATGGCAAGGAGGGAGGTGAATGATCGGGGCACCGGCGTCGCGAGCCGTATTCCGGAGCAGGCATCTTTGAGTGAATCGCCGTTCAAAACCCGCTTCCGCACGCGGGCAAACCAATGGCGGTAAACCCGGTGCAAGTCCGCGTTGGCCACGGCGTCCAGCGCGCGCTCCAGCGGCACACCCGCCTGCAGCATCTGTTGCAGCATGAAAGCCGCAGTTCCCAGATTCTGCCGCGCGACCATCCCACGTATACCCGGAACCGCCAGCAACGGGGTCGCCAACTTGCGGCTCGCCCAACTCCGCCGCTGAAATTTGGGGCGAATCCAGAGCCACAGGGAAACCGACCATCCCAGAATGAAGATCAGGAAGGGGCCCTTGTATGCCAGAAAATCCGCGATAGCGACGAGTAGATTGGTCGACGGTATCGGGAACATGTGGGGTGCGGGCGATTCGGCCGTCGCGTGAACGCCGAGTTCCGCGAACAATTCATAAAACACCGGCACCACTTTCACCATAAAGAACAAAATAATGCTGATCTGGACTACAATCCCGATTCCAAAGTACCAGAGAACGCGCCTGAGCTCGCGCCCGCCCGTGTACATTGCGATGGTGTCGCTGGAGAATCTGTCTAATACGTCGTCGAGCGTACCCGTGCGCTCGCCCATTTCGGCCAAGGCGATGAGATTGCGGGGGAAAAATCGTGGCAGCCGGTTCATGGCCTCCGAGAGCGTATGGCCGGACTCCACGTGCGACTGGAGCGCGGTAAAAACCGCCGCTGGTTTGTGGCGCTGCCGGATGACGTTGATCATTAGCCAGGCGGCAATGACAACGCCAGGAATCAGCTCCGGCAGGGCCTCAGCACCTTCCTGGCAGATCGAGTCCAACGCACCGAGCATCGCCAACAACATCAGAATACCCAGACCGGCCAACTTACATATCCGCGCTATGCGTTGGGGGGAGAAGCCGGTGTCGGCTACGAGGTAATCTTGCGCGGCGGCGGCAAAAGCCGGACTGAGAGGCACATTGGCTTTCACGCTCACACGTATTTGTTCGAGCACCAGAAGTAAGTCCTGGCGCCAGTGCCGTGCCGTCAGGTATTTTGGCCCCTTCCAGTTCGGCCTGTTCGCCCGGCGGCGCACGTAACGGGGATATGGGCGGTCGGTTGGCCGCCCGTAAACCGGAGATCGCCGGAGGGGTGGCGCCATTAGTTGCCCCCGATCTGATCGCCCAGGTCGAAAATTGGAAGGTACATGGCCAACACAATGAATCCTACAGCCGCGCCGGCTAACACAGTAATCGCGGGGGTGACCAACGAGCCGAGCATGTCCTCCCGAGCGCGCAAGCTACGCTCGGCATTTTCGGCCAGATTCCCCAGCGCGTCTTCCACCTGATCGCGTTCTTCGGCGGTACCCAGGAGCCAGTAGAAGCTTGGGCTGAAAAAGGCGGTTTGGCGCAGCGCGTCCACCAGCCGGCCGCCTTCCGATATCGCACTTGCGGCCCGCTCGATGCCCCGCTCCAGCACAGCGCTACCTGATGCCGCGCCAGCCAGGGTCAGGGCGTCGATCATGGGGATCCGCGCCGATAAGAGCAGGGCTAATGTACGGCAGAATCGGGCCTGTACCAGATTCTGGTACGCCATCCCAGCGCCCGGAATGTAAAGCAGGCACGTATCGAACATATGGCGCCACTCCCTCGTTCGGCGCAACGCCAGGTACAAAACGACAGCGCCCAGAGCCAGCACCGGCGCCGCGATTGTTAGAATCGGCCAGTAATTCACCAAGACTTTGGATACATAAAGCAAAAACCGGGTGGGCGCGGGCAATACGCCTCCAACCTCCGAGAAGATCTCGGCAAAAACCGGCACGACATACAGAAGTTGATAGAGAACCACACTCGCGGCACTCACAAGAAGCACCAATGGATATGCGAGGGTCGATTTGATGCGGTGCTTCATCGCCGCCATCCGGGTGGCGTGCTGCGTCATCATTTCCAGGACGCCCGCCAGATTTCCCGTCGCTTCGCCGGCTCGCATGAGCGCACCGAAAATCGGCGGGAAGCGATGCTCCTGCATGCGAAATGCTTCGTCGAGGGAACGGCCGCTCTTGAGGTCCGACTGCAATTGTTCGGTCGCCTGACGAAGGGCCGGATGGTGTATATCCGCCGCCAGCGCCGCCAGCGCCGGAACGAGGGGGTAGCCGCTGCGAAATATCGCTTCAAGCTGCTCGCTGAACAGCCGCAATTCCTCCCAGCGAAGCGCCTGGAATCCCGGTAAGTGCAATCGATTCCGCCCGACAGGCTCGACCGCTGTCACGGTGAAGCCTTCGGCCTGGAGCGACTCTATCAGTTCGAAGGGCGATGACGCTTCCGTCTCGTCGTCAACATGATGCCCCGCCGCGTTGTGAGCGCGGTAGCGATAGCGCGTCATGGAGTCTCCTGGCGGCCACTTTGGGCTATTTACTCTGCCGCACGTTGCCCATGCCTCATTCAATCCCGGATGCACGCATAATAAGACGATACTGCGGGCGAGTCAAACAAGAGCAAACGGGTTGGGTCGTATCCAGGCGCAATGTCCAAAGACTGCGGCGTTGCACCGTGCTCCGCCGCCGATTAAAATGGGGGCTTCACGATGAGGCTTGGCTCCTGGGTTATCCTACTCCCGCGAGAGCCGGTTTATTCACGCCCGAGGGAGGAAAGGCAATCACCATGGCCAGCACGCGCAAACCGAAGATTATCTCCGGCAAGGAGCTCTCCGAAGAGATCCGGGCGGAACTGAAGGTGGATGTTGAGGCCATCGCCCGCGCCGGGGTGCGGCCGGGGCTTGCGGTGGTCCTGGTGGGCGAGGATCCGGCGAGCCAGGTGTATGTCGGGAGCAAGCGCCGGACCTGCGAGGAGTTGGGGATCAACTCCTACTCCCACGACCTGCCGGCGAATTGCACCGAGAAGCGGCTGCTCGGGCTGATCGAGAAGCTGAACGCCGATCCGGACGTCCACGGCATCCTGGTGCAGATGCCCCTCCCGAAGCATATCGACGAGAAGAAGGTCATCAACGCCATCAACCCCGACAAGGACGTGGACGGCTTCCACCCGGTCAATGTCGGCAAGCTCCTCATCGGCGAGCCGGCCTTCGTCTCGTGCACGCCGGCGGGCTGCATCGAGATGCTCCTGCGCAGCGGCTACGACCCGGCCGGCAAGCATGTGGTCGTGCTGGGCCGCTCCAACATCGTGGGCAAGCCCGTCGCGGCGCTCCTCATGCAGAAGGCGGCGGGGGGCAACGCCACCGTGACCGTGTGCCACTCGCGCACGAAAAATCTGGCATCGATCACAAAGCAGGCGGACATTCTCATCGCGGCGATCGGCATTCCCCAGTTCGTGAAGGCGCGGATGGTGAAGGACGGCGTTATCGTGATCGACGTCGGCATCAACCGCATCCCCGACAAGACCAAAAAATCGGGGACCCGCCTCGTCGGCGACGTGGACTTCAAGGGGGTCAGTAAGAAGGCCCGCGCGATCACCCCGGTGCCCGGCGGCGTCGGCCTGATGACGGTCACGATGCTGATGAAGAACACCGTCGAGGCCGCGCGGCGCGTTGCGCGGTGACGGCGCGGGTTGCGCAATTTTATGGAGCGCCAGCGACCCGCTGGCCCGGTGTCGAAGACACCGGAATTCTCGCGCATGTTACTTAAGTACCGGCCAGTCTCTGAGAGGGCCGGCGATACGAAGCAATTCAATTGCGCCGGTGGCGCAAGGCCGGCGGGCCGCCGGCGCTCCATGGGACTTTCTTGCGCTGTTGGCGCAATATTATGGAGCGCCAGCGGCCCGCTGGCCCGGTGTCGAAGACACCGGAATTCTCGCGCATGTTACTTAAGTACCGGCCAGTCTCTGAGGAGGGCCGGCGATACGAAGCAATTCAATTGCGCCGGTGGCGCAAAGCCGGCGGGCCGCCGGCGCTCCATACGTATGGGGCACCCACCACGGTGCGCCTTCGAGCGGCGCTTCATACGTATGGCCGCCCACCACGGCGCGCCTTCGCCCGGCGCTCCAGAGTTTCGCGCTTCAGAATGGCTACTCTCAGCCTTCGACTCGAAATCGGTTACTGCTGTAAGGCCAATCCACGGCGAACTCTCCGAGCCCCGCGTTCACCGGGTTGTCCTCTACATAACAAATCGTATATTCCAAGTGCTCCGGACTCCGCATGTACCGGTCGAAAACTTCGCGCTGCCACACACTTCCTCGCCTGCCGATAATCTTGTTTATTCGGTGCGCGGTATAGGACTTCCACGTATGCGTTACCTCCTCAAGTGAAGGCGACTCGAACATCTCGGCGATTGCGTGAACGTGGTTGGGCATGACACACCAGGCCAGGAGTCGGTAGCGTTCGCCATCGAAGTGGCGCAGGTTGTCTTCCACCAGGGTCGCGACTTCCGGGCGACGCAGCCAGCAGGCGCCGTGCCCTTTGTCCAGGTAGTGCTCAATTCGCCGATAGCGCTCAAGCTCGTCAATCTCACCTAGCCGCTTTGCCTCTTCGATTGCATCGAGTACCGTCTTGGGCATCGAGTCGACGAGTCGGTAGGTAAGGAACTGGATCGTACCCGGTGCATCGAAGTGTGGAAGGTAGCCCCTGGAATACCAGCCGCGCATATTGATTCCCCTTTTCGTATGGCGTCGAATCAGGAACGTAGTATAGCAGACGCAAAGCGCAATTCTATGAAGCGCCGGCGGGCCGTTGGCCGGATGTCGGAGACACCGGATTTCCCGCGCATGAAGGAAATCGCGGGACTTTCAAGTGTAGACGCCGGGTGAAGCGGGTGTCCCGTTTGCGCCGATGGCGCAAGGCCGGCGGGCCGCCGGCGCTCCATAAATCAGGTATACCTTGCCTCGGGGTGGAAGCTGCATACCGCGCCGGTGGTTCCGGTGGGGCTGAATTCGCTGGCGCCGGTGAGCTTCACCCCGATCAACGCAACACGCCCACATGTATACACGCCACCCGCCTACCGGGTTATTGCGTTCTTTGCCTCGCGCAGGGCCAGTTGCGCGGACAGGGTGTCGGTCCATTCCTTCTTGTATTCCTCCGACCCCGGCGCGGGGAGGGCCGCCGCGGTGGCGCGCGCCTCTTCCAGCAGCGCCAGGGCTTCCGCCGCCTTGCCCTGCCCGTGGACGGCCATGGCGTGGAAGGCCTGGGCCAGGCTGCGAATGTAGAGGCTCTTGTCGTCGACGGCCCTGGCCAGCCAGGCGGCCGCCTCGCCGTGATTACCCAGGCGGTATTCCGCCATGCCGTGGGAAAGGTGGAACCACGGCAGGAGATCGGCCTCGCCCGCCTTCGCCGCGGCCTCCACCGCGTAGCGCGTCCGCCGGGCGGCTTCGGCCAGCAGCGCCGGATCGTGCGGCCCGGCAAACAGCAGGTAGCCCTTCACCGACCGCTCCGCGTCCGTGGCGAGGTCCGCGTCCTGGTAGCGTTCGATCAGCCAGCGGCAGTGGGCCTCCAGGCTGGCGGCGTCCCCCGCCGCCGCATGGACCACGGCGATCTTGTGGCCGTGGATGGCTTCGATGGCGTCGGGGTGGTTGGCCTTGACCGATTCGAAGGCCGAGATGGATTTGGGATAGCGCTGATCGCCCGCCAGGCGAAGGGCGTCGGCCAAATGCGATTGCGCGAACGCCTCTGTGCGCTTCCGATCGAACTCCACGATATCGCTGAACGCACTCCCCTCCGGGTAGACATTCCCCAACTTCTCGAACCAATGCGCGGCCTTGTCTGAACGGCCCGCAAGTGCCGCATATCCGGCCGCATCCCCTATGAGGTGAACATCGTCCGGCGACTGCTCGAGAAGCGCCTCGGTAGCGGCCAGATGGCTCTCATGATAACTGGGATAGTCCTTGTCCGCCTCTTCGGAACGCTGCCGCTTGGAATAGAATTCCAGCGTAGCCAGCAGCTGAAAGGCGTCGCCTTTGGCTGCGGTTTTTGCGGCCCGATCATCGGCGAGCCTCCACGAACCACCGTAGAAGGTCGGTTGTCCATAGTGTATCCAGGCCATGTGGGCGTCGTAATGATAGGGGGCAATCGCGACCGCATTTGCGAAGGAAGTATCGATTTTCTGTTGGTCCTCCCGCAGGGACGCCCAGACGCTGATCAGGCGAGCATGCGGCTCCGGGTCCTCTGGGCTCATCCTCGCCGCCGCAAGCAGGTCCGCATTGGCCTGGCGTAACTGCTCACGCGGGTCGACCCAGCCCGCACCGGCAGATACCGCTGTCAGCGGGTAGCCGTGAAACTCCCAGTAATACTTGTAACTGAAACCGCCACGGATCAGGCGGGCATGGTGTGAATCCGGGCGCGTTTCGACCCAGGCGTCCAACACTCTGAGCATGTCGATGGGATGTTCCGCCGGGGAGAGTCCACACAAACGCTCAACATGCTGGCTGTAGCGTTGAGATTCGAGCGGGGTTTCACACGCCCCGAGTTGAGCGACGAGGCGCGCCTCCACAGCGTCGAAATCCTGCTCGATGTAGAGCTTGGATCGCGTATCATCGTGGAGCGGTACGGTCTGATAGAGGTTATCCAGCTTCCGCGCCGCAATAGCCGCGTCCAATTCCCGCTGTTGCTCCTGGTAGCGCGCCTGATAACCCGCCCAGAGATCAGCGACTTCCGGTCCGTCCCTACGATCATGGACACGAAAGAATCGACCATCTACGAATAGAGATTGAATGAGGTAAGGCCCGCCAAGCACCGCCGCGAACGCAAGTATTCCAAGCACAGCAGCCGCGCCCGCCAGCCCCGCGATCAGGAACTTAACCTGGGAATCCTTCATGATTGCTTCGCCTCCACTCGCAACGGATTCTTCGATATTTATGTTTCAATACAGTCGAATACCACATCCTACACAAATCCGGGGATGTCCCGCGAGCCGCACGGTGTTAATATGTCCGAGAGCGTGTCCAGCGCCATTTCCGCATTAAACTGCGCAACCCCAGCCGCTTGTCACCTGCTTCAGCGTTCAGGCGCACCCCACCGCTCAGCAGGCGGGGACGCCCGCGCTCTCTGCCTTGCGCGGTTACTATTGAATGATCGCGGCGGCTGGGTCGGCGTCCGGCGCCGATCAAAAAGCCTCGCAGATCCGGCCCGCGCTTCCAGCCCCGCACCGTTTCTGGCCTTGACACGGCGTAATCCGGTTGCTAACCTGTGCTACTGGCTATCCGCACAAAGCTGTTGCACCACTATGGAGGACACGTGTATGCGCGGCTGGTATTCCCGGGGCTATCTACCCCATCTCGACGAACCCGAGCGAATCCAGTTCATCACGTACCGTCTGGCGGACTCCATGCCACAGTCCTATTTGGATGCCGTGGATGAGGCGTTGCGGCGCGGCGAGATCACGGAGGCCGGTCGCCGAAAGCGAATTGAACATTACCTCGACCAGGGCTATGGCGCGTGCTGGCTGAAGGACGCCGCCATTGCCCGGATGGTGGAAAACAGCCTGAGGCACTATGACGGCGAGCGCTATCGATTGCTCGCGTGGTGCGTCATGCCGAATCACGTCCATGCGTTGGCGGAAATGGTGGAAGGGTATCCGCTGGAAGATGTGGTCCAGAACTGGAAGTCCTACACGGCGCACGAAATGAACCGCCTGCTTGAACGGCGCGGACGCGTCTGGCAACCGGAAGGTTTCGACCGATACATCCGTGACGAGGTTCACTTTCATCGCGTTGTCGGCTACATCGAAGACAATCCCGTAAACGCGGGCCTCGTGGCCGACGCTGGAGGATGGCTCTGGAGCAGCGCGCGGTTCCGCGGGGACGAGCCGTGAAGTGGGCGCAAAGGCTCCGCCCAACCGCTTCCGCGCGAACTGACAATGGATAGAGCGCAAGGCTGGGAGCGCAGGTCAAGGACGCGGCGGAGGCGGGCTGCCCGGACTGCAAAGCGCCGAAGGCGCTGTACATCCGCGAAGGGAGCGCACACTTCACCACATATAGCCAAAGTCCCAGGCCAACCGCTAACGCCCAAACTAAACCCATGAAGAGCGCAAGGCTGGGAGCGCAGGCGTCCCCGCCTGCATCATGCGCCAACGGCGCATGAATTGAGTTCGCTTGCGCTGGGTCTTGTGCTGAATGCGATTAATCGCAACGTGTAAATGAACGCACCTCCGGTGCGTTGCAGGCGGGGACGCCTGCGCTCCCAGCCTTGCGCGGTTATTATTGCAGGATCGGGATGACCGGGTCGGGAAACGCGTCTTGCCGCCCCCTCAGGTATACCTTGCCTCGGGGTGGAAGCTGCACACCGCCCCCGTCGTCCCGGTTGGGCTGAATTCGCTGGCGTCGGTGAGTTTTACGCCGATGAGCTCTTCGCCGCCGAGCAGGCTGTGGATGGTGGCGTTGAGGTGGATGTTGCGGAGGCCGGGGTAGCCGGGGCTCCAGCGCTGGCCCTGGTTTGGGGCGGCGCCGAGGAGCTCGCGCATGAGCCCGTGGAGGTGCTCGGCCATGTCTTCGGCGACGCGGTCGGACAGGCCCTGGAGGAGGAGCGTGGATTCGGAATCGCCGGAGGCTTTCATCTCGTCGATGAACGCGTCCACCTGCGGGCCGCTGGTGGTGAGCTGGATGCCGATGGCGCTCATCTGGCCGCTTCCGGCGGGGTGGAAGTACTGCGAGCCCGCGACGGTGTCCTTCTTTTCGCCGCCGAGTACGACGGTGAAGTCGAAGCGGGCGATTTCGCGGGTGTGGTCCTCGGGGTCGTATACGATGACGGTGTCGCCGTCGGCCTGGCAGGGGTAGATCCCCATGACGCCCTGGGGGACGATCCAGGCGTTGGCGGTGGCTTTTTCGACCCACTCTTCCAGCAACGCGTCGAGCTTCTCCTGGGTGTGGCCCTGCTTTTCGCGGGCGGCCTTGCCGCCGTAGCGCCAGTTCAGGGAGTAAAGCGTTTTCCTGTCGAGGTGCGCGGCGAATTCCCGCAGCGTGTAGGTTACTTTGCGGCGGGCGAAGCGCGGGGCTTCGGGCAGCTCGAAGCCGTCGAACGAGATGGCCCGGCGCGGGAGCGTCTCCAGGAGTTCCTTGTCCGCCGCGGCGCGTTTTTCGGCGCGCTCCAGGCGGCGCATGAGTTTCTCCTTGTTCTGCTGGTAGAACGCGCTGAGGTCGCCCGCCGAGCGCAGCTTGTTCATCACGTTCACGCCGTCCATCGCGGTGCGGCAGTAGAACACGTTCTCGCGCATGGTTTCCGGCTCGGTCCGGTTGGCCATGGCGACGTAGGCCGCGTGGCGATCGCTCACGGGCGCTCCGCCGATCAGGATGGGGATGTGCAGGCCCTGCTCCTCCATCATCGAGGCGACGGTAATCATGTGGTTCGAGGTCTGCACGAGCAGCGCGGACATGCCGATGGCGTGGGCGTTGTGCTCTTTCGCGGCGTCGATGTAGCCCTGGAGCGGGGTCATCGTGCCCAGGTCGATCACACGGTAGCCGTAGTTCTCCAGCAGGGTCCGGGCGAGGTCCTTGCCGATCGAGTGCACGTCCTGGTAGACGGTGCCGATCACGACGACGCCCTTGTACTCGATCTTGCTGTGGATATCGACGCCGGCCTGGTTCCGCATGTACTGCTCCAGGAAGCCCATCGCCTGGCGCATGACGTCGGCGGATTTCAGCAGGTGCGGCAGGGACACCTCGCCGCGCCCGAAGCCGTCGCCCAGCTCCTGCATCGCGCCCATGAGGTGCTCGTTGATGAACTCCAGCGGCTCGTGCTTGTCCATGGCCTGGGCCACCTGGAGCACGATCTTGTCGGCGTATTCGTAGGTGTGGCCGCGGTATTCCAGGGATCCCTTGGACCGCTCTTTGAAGCCATCCTTGATTTTCTCGCAGATGGCGCGCTCCAGCGGCAGGTCGTCGTAACTCGTGCGCCGCACCACCACCGCGCCGGTCTTCCGCTCGGCGATATCCTCCAGTTCGGCGAAGGCGTCCATATCGCGATCGAGAATGGCGCGCCGCCCGAGTTCGTAGTCGTTCGGGTCGATATCCTCGACGAACACGTAGTGGTTCGGATTGATAATGGCGGAGTCCAGGCCCATTTTCCGGGCTTCGTCGATGAAGATGGAGGTCAGGACCTTGCGCATGTAGGGCTTTTTCGCGAGGCCATTGGTCAGGTTGCCGACACCGAGCGTGGTGTTGACGGTCGGGTACTTTTCCTTGACCAGCCGGATGCCCTCCAGCGTCTCCACGACAAAATTGAGCCCCTCCACGGATTCGGAGCCGAGGGGGAAGCAGTTCACGTCGATAAAGAGGCGGTCCGGCGTGACGCCGTAGCGATCGCGGGCGCGGTCGAGGATCTGGCTGGCGAGATCGAGCTTCTCGTCGCGCGTGGCGCCGGGTCCCTTCGGTCCGGTGCACAGCCCCACGTAGCAGGGGTTGTGCGCGTTCACGGCGTCGAGCACCGCGTCAATCTTGAGCAGGCCGGGCGAGGCCTCCTCCATCGAGATGGAGTTGATGAGCGGGCGGCCGGGATAGCGCTTGATCGCCTCCTCCAGCGCGTCCACCTGGAAGGAGTCGATGCACATCGCGCCGGGGAAGTCGGTGGTTTGCACGTGCACCACCTCGGAGAGCGCGGCAGCGGTGTCGATCTGGTTCGAGTCCATGCACACATCGATCACGGTGCAGCCCAGTTCGCGCACCTGCTCGTGGACCACCTCCTCCAGCGCATCGTGATCGATGCCGGTGTCGTTCTCCACCGCCTCGCGCACCTTGAGCGAGCCGCGCACATTCAGGCGCTCGCCGATCTGGATCAGCGTCTTCGATCCATCCAGCAGCACGGCCTGCTGCGGCCCGGAGAGATACAGGCCTTTTTCCGGCTTCCGCGCCTTCGGCTTGAGCCCGCGCACCTGGTCCGCCACACACTTGATGTGCGCGGCGGTCGTGCCGCAGCAACCGCCCACGAGGTTCACGCCGTATTGCTCGGCGAACTTGCGCTGGTAGCGGCCGAACTCCTCCGGGGGGAACTTGAACACGGTCTTGCCGTCCACCGACTGCGGGAGGCCCGCGTTGGGCACCACGGACACGGGAATATGGCTGTAGCGGCAGAGCTTTTCGACCGTTTTCTCCATGAGATCCGGGCCGATGCTGCAGTTGATGCCGAACACGTCGATCCCGATGCCCTGCATGGTGACCAGGGCGGCCTGGATGTCGGTGTTGAAGATCTGCATCTTGGAGAACTGGTCCACGGTCACCTGGCAGATGATCGGGAGCTTCACGCCCGCCTCCCTCATTGCCTGCTGCCCGCCCATCACGGCGGCCTTCAGCTCCAGGATGTCCTGCTGCGTTTCGTAGAGCAGCACGTCGGCCCCGCCGTCGATCATCCCGCGCACCTGGTGGTGGAAGTTCTCCATGATCGCTTCGTAGGTGGACTCGGTCAGGTCCGCCTTCGTGCTGGAGAGCACGCGGTTGGACGGCCCGATGGACCCGAACACGAACAGGGGCCGCCCGTCGTAGTCCGGCTCCTGCTTGTACGCCTCCCGCGCCTCGCACGCGATCTCGCAGCCGCGGCGGCTCATGAAATACGCCAGCGCGTCGTAGTCGTTGCCCCGGAAATCCATCTCGGCGTAGGGGATGGGCGCGAAGTGTGTCAGGTCGATGCCCGAGAAATCGTACTCCGAAAGGCGCATCGGCGACGCGCCGAAGGTATTGGTCTCCACCGCGTGCGCGCCCGCCCGATAATAGTTCAAATGGATGTTCTTCATGTCCTCCGGCCGCGAAAACGACAGCAGATCCGAGAGCATCTTGAAATCGCTGCCGCCGAAGGACTCATCGCCAAGATACAGGTCTTGAATCGCGGTGCCCGTGGCGCCGTCCAGCACCACGATCTGTTCTTTCAAGACATCGAGAAAATTCATGCATGTGCTCCGGGTCGTGCGGGGGAATTGGGCCGGTGAATGCCGGAATCCGGGTATCGAATTCGCGGGAAACGGGTCGTTCATTGTACCATTGCGCGGGAAGACGGGTAAATCGGGCCGGTTTACCGCGTTCCCTCGCAGATAGTGCGCATCCCGATAGTCCCGTTAGCGGCGGCGCGGGATACCGGAGCGCCGCCCGTATCGCCTCGGGGCGCCCGCCGCCCACAACCGGAAGAGTGAGTCTTGAAACTACGCGACTGCTACACGCGAGACGCCCTCGCGGTTTCGTTTGAATTGTTCCCGCCCAAGACGGACAAGGGGCTGGAAAACCTCTACGAGAACCTGGATGAACTGGTCACCTGCGGGCCGGCGTTTATTACCTGCACCTATGGGGCCGGGGGATCCACGCGCGCGCGCACGCTGGAGGTGCTGGAGGGCGTCCGGGACCGCTACCCGGGGATGCCCGTCGCCACGCACCTCACGTGCGTGGGGTCCACGGTGGATGATCTCCGGGCGTACCTGGAGGAGGCCCGAAAGCGCGGCGTCAGCTATATCGTGGCGCTGCGCGGCGACCCCCCGAAGGGCGAGACCACCTTTGTGCAGGCCGAGGGCGGCCTGGCCTACGCCAACGAGTTGGTCGCCCTGATTCGCGCGGAGTACCCGGAGTTCGGCGTGCTTGTCGCGGGGTATCCGGAGGTACACATCGAGGCCCCCGACGCCGACACCGACCTGGCGAACTTGAAGCGCAAGGTGGACGCGGGCGCGGATGTCATCGTGACGCAGCTTTTTTACGACAACGCCGATTTTTATCGCTTCCGGGACCGCGTCGCCGCGGCGGGGATCGATGTTCCCCTCGTTCCCGGCATCCTCCCCGTGACCAATCTCGCGCAGATCCGGCGCCTCACGAGCATGTGCGGGTCCAAGCTCCCGAAGAAACTGCTCCGCCGGCTCTCGGCGCACGAGAACGACGACGAGGGGCAGTTTTCCGTGGGGGTGTACCACGCGGCGCGGCAGGTGGAGGATCTGATGGAGAACGGCGTGCCGGGCGTGCACTTCTACGTGCTGAACAAGTCACGGGCGACGGCGCTTATTTGCCGGGCGCTGGTGCTGTGAAGGAATCCAGGTCGTTGGAAAGACTCCGGCGCGAAGCGAGTACGTCAATCCGCTGATTTGTCTCTTCCTGCGCGACTTTCCAGCACCTCTACATCAACGAGGTCCTTTGGGCGGCCTGTCGCCTTCTTGTTGGCAATAAGATCGTCGATACAAGGCACCAGAACGTCAAAGCCCGCGTAATCGGTTCGGATAGCGGCTTTATACGCGCTGGCGAATTCAAGTCCGGTTACCGAGGTGATGATGTCGATCCGATAAGGGGGGACGCCAATCTGGTAGATGGTTCCCTCGGTTTCAAAATCCCGAGGGGTGATTTGCTCTACCGGAGCACCGTATTTGATCAAAGCCCGATAAACAGCAGCGGCATTTTCCGGGGTGGGCGCAACCCAGAAGTCCATATCGCCCGTCGCCCTCGGTATACCATGCGCCGCCACTGCGTGCGCCCCGATGAGAAGGTATTCAACCTTCTCGTCGGACAAGGCGCGCAACATGTCGCTGTAGTCTTCGCTCAAAATCATGGGGGTGGCTCAATGGGAGTATCTGACAGGTAAGCGGCCACACCATCGCGAGCCGCTCCGACGGCGTGCCCTCCACGAAGCCGCTGTCGTCGCTTTCGGTGATCCGGAGCAATCGTGCTTTTGTTCGATCCACTTTGAGTTCCATAATTGAATTCTACCATCGCTGCGCCGCGCCATCAACAAATGCCCGGGCCGGAACGTGCCAAGGCGCCTCCCCGTCTGCCATAATAGGAGGCCCTTTGTTCCTGTTCTATGTACGCATATCGTTTTACCAACTGATACCTTGAGTCCCATGTCCCAAAACTCCAGCACAGCCCCCCTCGTCATCGCCAGCCGCAGCTTCAACTCGCGCCTCATGATAGGCACGGGCAAGTTCCCGTCCGCGCAGGCGCTGCGCGACGCCATTGCCGCTTCCGGCTCCGAGATCATTACCGTGGCCCTGCGCCGGGTCGACCTTTCGAAGCCGGACGACGAGGGCATTCTCTCCGCCATCGATCCGAAGAAGCAGCTCATCCTGCCGAATACCAGCGGCGCGCGCACCGCGGAAGAGGCGGTGCGCCTGGCGAGGCTGGCGCGCGCGTCCGGGCTGGAGCCCTGGGTGAAGCTGGAGCTGACGCCGGAGCCGCGCTACTTGCTTCCCGATCCGGTGGAGACGCTGCGCGCGGCCGAAATGCTCGTGAAGGACGGGTTTGTCGTCCTGCCGTACATCCAGGCCGACCCGATTCTCGCGAAGCGGCTCGAAGAAATCGGGACCGCCACGGTCATGCCGCTGGGCGCGCCGATCGGCAGCAACCGCGGCATCAAGACCCGCGACATGATCCGCATCATCATCGAGCAGAGCAATGTGCCCGTGGTGGTGGACGCGGGCCTGGGCGCGCCGTCGCACGCGGCCGAGGCCATGGAAATGGGCGCGGACGCGGTGCTCGTGAACACGGCGCTGGCCGACGCCCGGGATCACGGCCCCATGGCGCGGGCTTTTGCGCTGGCCACCGAGGCCGGGCGCATGGGCTACCTGGCCGGGCTCGGGCCGGAGCGCGCCACGGCCGAGGCCTCCTCGCCGCTCACGGGCTTCCTGAACCCCTGATTTTCCCAGCCGGGCCCCAACATAACGAGGCAAACCATGCTACCGGAAGATAAGCAACAGCAGATCCGGCGTTTCCTTCGGATGACGTTCCCCTATCTGGTCTTTGTCACCGTTTTCATCCTGGGCATGCTGGTCATCATGATCTGGGCGGGCAGCGCGGAACCGGCGCCCGCGCCGCTGTTGCGCGCGCATGCCCACAACGATTATGAACACGAGCGTCCGCTGCTGGACGCGCTCGCGCTGGGCTTTTGCAGCGTCGAGGCCGATATTCACCTCGTGGACGGTGAGCTCCTCGTCGCGCACGACCGCGAGGACGTGGACCCCGCCCGCACGCTGGATGCCCTCTATTTGAAGCCGCTGTGGGAGCGGTTTGAGGCCAACAACGGCCACATTTACCCGGATCCCGCGCCATTTACGCTCCTAATCGACATCAAGGGCAATGGCGCGGCCGCCTTCGAAGTGCTGGACCGGCAGCTGGCGGAATACGCGCCAATGCTGACCCACTTCACCAGCACGTCCACCGCGCCGGGCGCCGTCACCGCGATCATCTCGGGGGATCGCCCCGTGGACGCGATTCTGGCCTCGAATCCGCGCCGGGCCGCCATCGACGGGCGATTGCGCGACCTGGAGGGGCCGTTGAACCCGCACGAGACGCCCCTGGTCAGCGACAACTGGTTCGCCCATTTCCGGTGGCTCGGCAGCGGCGATATGCGCCCGGAAGACGCCGAGAAACTCACCGCGACCGTGGCGAAGGCCCGCGAAAAGGGCGTCCGGCTGCGCTTCTGGGCGATTCCGCAGACGCGCGAGACCTGGAGCCGCCTGTATGACGCCGGCGTCGACCTGCTCAACGCCGACAAGCTGGCCGAACTCCACGCGGTTCTTATGGAAAAGGGAAGCGTGCCGCGATGAACGAACATCTGCCCATTGTAATAACCAATGACGACGGCATCGACGCGGCCGGCTTGCGCGCGCTGGCCGGCGCGGTGGAAGCGGCCTGTGGCGCGGAAGTGTACATCGTCGCGCCGGACCGGGGCTACTCGGGGTGCAGCCAGCAGGTCACGATGCACGCGCCCATCCCGGTTACAGAGCGCGGGCCGCGGGAATTCGCCATCGGCGGCACGCCCGCCGACTGCGCGCGGCTCGCCATCACGACACTCGCGCCCAACTGCCGCCTGATCCTCTCGGGCATCAATCACGGCGGGAACATGGGCCACGACATCCTGCTATCCGGGACGGTCGGCGCCGCGCGGGAGGCCGCGTGCCTGGGCGTCAGCGCGGTGGCGTTTTCGCAGTATCTGCGCGGCGGGCGCGAGGTGGACTGGCCGCGGACGGCGCGCTGGGCGGTGGCGGTGCTTGGAACCCTCCCCCTGGATAACAGCGGGCCCGCACAACTCTGGAACGTGAACTTCCCGTTTCGCGATGGCGCGGACGGCGCGCTTCCTCCCGTCGCGCGTTGCGAGCCGTGCCCCCGCCCGTTGCCCGTGGCGTATGCGTTTTCGGAGGGCGCCTGCACCTACGACGGCAGCCGCTACCACGAACGCGCGCAGGAGGAAGGCACGGACGTGAGCGCGTGCTTCGGCGGGTCCATCGCGGTTTCCAGGCTCCCCGTGGCCGTGTTCCGGGAAAGTGGAAGGTAGCGGGAAATTCCGGGCCGCAGCCAGTACAATAGGTCCGATCGTTTTCGCCCCGCATGCGCGGGCGCAGCCACCCAAGTGGAGCACCTGAAACCATGAAACGCTGTTTACCCATGCCTGATTGCGCGCGGGCGCTGGCCCTGATCGCCGCGGCGCTGGTTGCCGCAACCCTTTCGCCAGGCCCGGCGGCCACCGCCCAGGAACCGGAGCACGCGCTCACCACGTCCCGCGGCGTGGGGACCGTCTACGCGCGCCCGGCGGCTGTCACATTCCGGATACAGAAGACCGAAGCCGGGGATTCCGTGGAAGCGGCCATGGCGGGCGCGCTGGCCCTTGAAAGGGATGTGCGCGAGGCGCTGGCCAAAAGCGAGTTGCGGCCCGCGCTGATCGAGGTGACGGCGCCGGCGCTGCTTTCCATCGACGCGCCCGCCGTTCAATCGGTAGTCACCCTGGAGTTCCCCATGGCGCCGTATGCGGGCGCGGAAGCGGGCCCCGCCAAATTCGCGGGCTTGTGCGACCGCATGAAGGAACTTGCCGCCGGCGCTGGTGGCCAGCTTCTCGGTCCAGAGCTCCGTGTCGCTGACGAGGCCGCGGTAATACAAGAGGCGGTGCGGGAATCGGCGCGAAACGCCTATATCGCGGCGGCGGGGGCGGCGGGGGCAATGGGCGCGTCCGTCAGCGCCGTTGAACTCCTTGAAGTCGAATCGATCACGTGGAATGCGCCCCCGGATTCTCCGGCGGCGTATCCGTCCGTGGATACGGTTGCCTGCACGGTGGTCACGCGGGTCACGTACCTGCTCGACTACCGTTAGCCTTGCGGGCCGTCACACCAGGTCATTCATATCGTGTCGTCGCTTGATACTCAGGCAGAACCCGCGATCGGCGTCAAACTGCAACTGGCCGCCGTGCATTTCGGCCACCTGGCGCGCCATGTAGAGCCCCATTCCAAGGTGATCCCCCTCGCCCCAGAAGGACGTGAGGGGTTCAAAGGCGCTATCGGCGATTTCCGGGTCCAGTCCGCCGCCTGAATCCCATACTTCAATGCAGACGCCATCCGCCGTGTTTCCTATGGAGACGCGGACAATACGGCCTTCCTTGCCGCGCACGGCCTGTTGCGCGTTCAGCAGCAGATAGAGCAGCGCAATCTTGAGGCGCGGCAGATCCACGGGGAGCGGTTCAAGCCCGGAGGCGACGCGCCGCTCGAAGGTAATCTGGGCCATCTTGAACTCGTAATCGAGCAACAAGAGCACCTCGTCCAGTAACTTTTCGAGGGACACCAGGTTGATATCGGCGCGGTCGCGCCGCGCGATCGAGGTGAGCGACTTCACGAGTTCGCTGCATTTCGTGGCGCCCTCCACAATCTGCCCCAGCATGCGCGCGGTTTCCGGGGAGACGGCGGGATCGAAGGAGGCCAGTTCCGCGTAGGCCATGGCGGCCCCGAGCAGATTGTTAATGTCGTGTGTGACCCCGTTTACACAGCGGCCGACCTGGGCGTAGCGATGCACCTGAAGCAACCGCGCCACATCCGATTCGGATTCCAGCCTGATACCTTCCACAATCCGCTGACCTTTCCTCGCCACCGTTCCCCCTGAAGGAGCGGGCAGAGAGACTTGTCCCCGCAATCTACGCCACATGGCGCCCCCGTATCAAAAAAGGTGGGCGCGGCCGGCTCCCGGCCGCGCCCGCCAGACGGTTCAGGCGGCGCGGCCGGACTTCATGTTGTCCGCCACGGCGCGCGCAAACTCGCTGCACTTGAGCAGCGTGGCGCCTTCCATCAGGCGCGCGAAATCATAGGTTACGGTCTTTTCCTGGAACGTGCGGGTCATGCCGGCGATCAGCGTGTCCGCCGCCTCGGTCCAGCCCATGTGCTCCAGCATCATCACGCCCGAAAGCACCACACTGCTCGGATTGACCTTGTCCTGGTTGGCGTATTTCGGGGCGGTGCCGTGCGTGGCCTCGAACACGGCCACGCCGGTCTCGTAGTTGATATTGGCGCCCGGCGCGATGCCGATGCCGCCCACCTGCGCGGCCAGCGCGTCGCTGATGTAGTCGCCGTTCAGGTTCATCGTCGCCACGACGTCAAATTCCTTCGGGCGCGTGAGGATCTGCTGGAGAAAGATATCCGCGATGGCGTCCTTGACCAGGAGCTTGTCGCCGGAGTCGCCCTTGCAGTCGTCCCAGGAGACGGCCACATCGGAGAACTCCTCCTTCACCAGGTCGTAGCCCCAGCGGCGGAACGCGCCCTCGGTGTACTTCATGATATTGCCCTTGTGCACCAGGGTCACGGATTTCCGCTTGTTCTTAATGGCGTAATTGATGGCGGCGCGCACGAGGCGCTTCGAGCCCACTTCGCTGACCGGCTTCAGGCCGAGGCCGGACCCCGGGCGGATGTTCCAGCCGAACTCGGCCTTGCAAAACGCCGCGAGCTTCTCGGCTTCCGGGGAACCGCTTTTCAATTCGAGACCCGAGTACACATCTTCCGTATTCTCGCGGAAAATCGTGATGTCCACGTCCTGGGGGGCCAGCACCGGGCTCGGGACGCCGGGGAAATGGCGCACCGGGCGGACGCACGCGAAGAGGTCCAGCGTCTGGCGCAGGCTCACGTTGAGGCTGCGGAATCCGCCGCCAACGGGCGTGGTGAGCGGGCCCTTGATCGCGATTTCAAACTCGCGAATGGCGTCCAGGGTCTCTTCCGGGAAGTACGACCCGGTTACGGTGTTGGCCTTCTCACCCGCGAAGATTTCCATCCACGCGATGGAGCGGCGTCCGCCGTAGCAGTAATGGACGGCCTCGTCAAAAAGGAAGCGGGAGGCCTTCCAGATGTCCGGGCCGATGCCGTCGCCCTCGATGAAGCCCACAATGGGGCGATCGGGCGTTTGCAGCTGGCCGTCCCGGATCTGAATTTTTTCGCCCTCCGGCACCACGATATGCTTGTACGTTGCCATGTCGTCTCCTAATTCCGTCGTTGTTTCACCCGCACGGCGGCAAGCCGTCAGCGGGACGCGCCCGGCAGCGTGACCACGCGCGCTTCAATCACGTGCGGGATCGCCCGGACCGACTCCAGCACCGCCTCCGTCACCGCCTCGTCCACATTTAATACGGTCAGCGCCCGGCCCCCGCGCGCCTCGCGGCCAAGCGACAGGTTGGCGATATTGATGCCGTTCTCGCCGAGCGTCAGGCAGACGCGCCCGATTACCTGGGGCACGTCATCGTTCACGCAGACGACCATGCAGCCCTCGGGCTTCGCGTCAACGCGCATGCCGTCGATGCTGCAAATCCGGGGATCCGAGCCGTCGAAAAGGGTGCCCTTGATCGTGCGCGGCCCCTCGGCGGTAACGATGGTCACGCCGATTTCGAAGGCGTAGTCGGAATCGAGGCCCGAGCGCTTCTCGGCGCACGCGATCCCGCGTTCCTTGAGGCGGTGCGGGGCGCTGATGGCGTTGACGTCCTCGATGAGCGGGCTGAGAAATCCCGCCAGGATCGACGCGGTCACCGGGTACAGATCGGCCACGCCGATCTCGCCGCTGTATTCGATTTCGATCGCATCGGGGCGCCCCTGGGCGCAGGCCGCCTGGAACTGCCCCAGGCGCTCCCCGAGTTCCAGGAGCGGCAGCATCGCCCGGCGCGTTTCGCTGTCCAGGCTCGGCACGTTCACCGCGTTCACGATCGCGCCGGAGGTCAGGAAATCCGCCATCTGCTCCGCCACCTCCACCGCGACCGTCAGCTGCGCCTCATCGGTCGAGGCCGCGAGATGCGGCGTCATTACGATGTTGTCCAGCCCGATAAAGGGGTTGTTCTCGAAGGGCTCGGACGTGTACACATCGAGCGCGGCGCCGGCAATGGCACCGGCTTTCAGGGCCTCGGCGAGGTCGGCCTCGTTGACGATCCCGCCGCGGGCGCAATTCACGATGCGGCAGCCCGGTTTCATCCGCTTGAATTGTTCGGCGCGGATCAGGTTGTCGGTCTTGTCCGTTTTCGGGGCGTGGATCGTGATGAAATCCGAACGCGCGACGAGATCGTCCACGCTCACGAGTTCGACGCCGATCCCGTCGGCCTTGAGCTGCGTCATGATCGGGTCGAAGGCGATGACCTTCATTTCGAAGGCCTGCGCGCGCCGCGCGACCGCCCCGCCGATGCGGCCGAGGCCCACAATGCCGAGGGTCTTCCCGCAGAGCTCCGCGCCCATGAATTTCTTGCGATCCCAGCGCCCGGCCTGCATGGAGCCGTGTGCGGCCGGCACGTTGCGGCACAGCGCCAGCAGCAGCGCGAAGGTATGTTCGCAGGTGGAGATGGTGTTCCCGCCCGGCGTGTTCATGACCACCACGCCCTTGCGCGTGGCCGCGTCCTTGTCGATATTGTCGGTGCCGACGCCCGCGCGGCCTATAACCTTGAGGCGACCGGCGTTTTCCAGCGCCGCCGCGGTCACCTTGGTGGCGCTGCGGACGACGAGGCCGTCGTAGTCGCCCAGTATGGCGGCAAGCTCGCCCTCGGACTGGGGCGGCTTCACATCGACGTCGATCCCGCGCTCGCGGAACACCTCAACGCCTTGCTCGCTGAGACCATCAAGAACCAATACACGGGCCATTCGCTTCTCCTAAAGTGGCTGAGCCGCCGCCGGAACGCTCCGTGGCGCGGGGCGCGGGCAAGCACTCTCCGGGCGCGCCAAGTTCGCGGCCCGGGACGGGACGGGCGCCGCCGGAAGCGGCCTGCGACAATCCGCCGCGGGCGGCCCCCTTGGCCGGTCAGCCGGCCTGGCCGACACCGTTGCGCCGTTGCGCGCAATTCGGTCGCTTACTTGCCCACGGAAGGTCGTACGGAGAGGGGAGGATAGCAACGGAGCGTCCGAATTGTCAAATATTTCGCGATTCCCCGGGCCGGCTCCCCGGCCCGCGGCGGGCG
This sequence comes from Candidatus Hydrogenedentota bacterium, assembly GCA_019637335.1. Classification (NCBI taxonomy): domain Bacteria; kingdom Pseudomonadati; phylum Candidatus Hydrogenedentota; species Candidatus Hydrogenedentota bacterium. The sequence goes on from JAHBVV010000002.1 coordinate 273,106, forward strand.
CGTTCCGGGGCGATAACCCGTTGTTTGATAGCGGGTTGCAGGCCTGGAATCGGGGCCGCGCCTTCCCGCCCCGGGCGCGCCCGGGCGCTTCCGGCCCGCGGGAATCGAATCCGCGCGAGAGCTTGCCTCGCGGCGCCCCTGTTTGCTATGATTGCTCGCTATGCTGGACCGGGACTGCCCGGCCTGGCCCCCCGTTAAACCCTTACTATAGGAGGTGAATTGTCTTGAGAACTTACGAAGCGCTGTACATCGCTTCTCCGGAAATGGAGGAGGGTGACATCCAGACGTTGTCCCAGGAGGTGGAAAGCCTCGTGACCACCAATGGCGGGACGATCGTGCGCTCGGAGATCTGGGGCAAGAGGAAACTGGCCTACCTGGTCAAGAAGTACTCTGAAGGAAACTACATTCTGTTGCGTTTCCAGGCCAAACCGGATTTCATCCAGAAGCTTGAGCTTTGGTTCAAGCTGAACGATGGGGTCATCCGTTATCTGGTCACCCATTTTGACGAGCACACGCTCCGCGTCGAAGCGGAACAGGCCCGCCGCAAGGAAGAGGATCTGAAGCGAAGCGCCGCGGGCCGCGACGACGACGACGATGACGACGACGCCGTACCCTCGCGCGCCGCGAATCACCGGGACTACGACTGAACCAGACAACGGAAAGGTGAGGAAGGATGAGCGATCTCCGGTTACCCGATCTCAACAAGGTGTTTATCGCGGGCAGGCTGACGAACGACCCCGATCTGAAGTACATCAGTTCGGGCCGGGCCGTCTGCCGGATCCGCATTGCCAACTCCCGCTATTACCGCAGCAAGGAAGGCGAGCGGAAGGAGGAATCCACCTTCGTCGACGTCTCCATGTGGGATAAGCAAGCGGAGTTCGTTGGCGAGAAGTTGAAAAAAGGCCGTCCGGTACTCGTGGAAGGCCGCCTCAAGAGCGACATGTGGGATGATAAGACCACAGGCCAGAAGCGGTCAAAAATCGAGATTTCGGCCATCCGGGTAACACCGCTCGACTGGGATGAAGACGGGCGTGGCGGCGGCGGCGGAGGTGGCTATGGCGGAGGCGCTGGCGCTGCCGGTGGCGGCGGAAACTATGGCGGCGGCGGGTACGGCGGCGACAGCGGCCGTTCCAGCCAGGCGCCCGCGCCACGGGAGATCGAAGAGCCGCTCCCGGAAGACGACATCCCCTTCTAAACGCAACTACGATAAGGAATTCTGAATCATGGCAAAAATTTCCGCCAAGGCAAAGGCCAAGGTCCGCGCCAAGAAGGCGAAACGGAAGAAGAAGAAGAAGGTCCAGCGCCCGAAGATCTGCCGCTTGACCGTGGATCGCGTCGTCCATATCGATTATAAGGACGTCGCCATGCTGAAGCACTACATCACCGAGCGCGGAAAGATCATCCCCCGCCGGATCACGGGCGCTTCGGCCAAGCACCAGCGCATGCTGACGCAGGCGATCAAACTCGCCCGCCAGATTGCGCTGCTGCCGTACTCGGCGGACTAGCGGCCCGGCGTGCCCGCTGACGTCGCCCGCCCGCCGCGGCCCGGAGTGCAGCAGCTTGCGCTGTTGCTCCCGCTGGCGTTTTTGTTCCTGCTGGCCGGCGCGCTGCCGCTTTCGGCCTTGTGTTGCGTCCTGATTACGGCGCAATACGGGCTTGCGGGCGAGCCGCGCAAGGCGGCGGGCGTCGCGGCGCTCTCCGGCGCGGCCGTGGCGCTTCTGCTGGGCTCGCTTCCGCTGGGCATCGTGCACGCGGCGCTGGCCTCCGGAGGCATACTGGTGGCGGCGCTCATGCGGCGCGGCTGGTCCTACGGAGCGCGGCTGGCCCTGGTGACGGGGCTGCTGTTTGTGACGTCGGCGCTGTTTACGCTCGCCAACTGGGATACCTGGCGCCACGGGTTGACCGTGTTTATCAACGCGAGAATTGCGGAGATGAACGCCAGCGAGGTCTCCAATGACCAGGCGGTGGAGTTCGCGAAGTGGTGGGACGTAAACAGCCCGAATCTGGCCTTCGGTTCGCTCTTCGGAACGATCCTGTACCTGAGCGCGTTTACGCTCAGCGTGCTTGATCGCGGGCAGCAGCCCCCCGATGCGCGCCAGAAGCGCCGCCCGACCGGCTTCCAGCGGATGCGCGTGCCGGACTGGGTGGTGTGGGCCGCCATAGCCGCGGCGGCGCTGTGGTTCGCGGACCAGCGCTGGCCCAATGATGTGCTCCGCGCGGTCGCCTGGAACCTGGCGATCGGCTTGTCGTTCTTGTATTGGCTGAATGGGTTTTCCATTCTGCTCTACGCATTGAGCATCTTCAAGGCTTCGGCCCTGGCGGTGCTCCTGGTGTTCGCGGGCTTCGTGCTGTTCAGCAGCTTGTTGCCCGCCTTGACCGTGATGGGTTTTTTCGATACCTGGTACGAGTTCCGCATGCGCTTCCGGCGCGCCGCCCTGTTGCGGCGCATCAGCCAGCGGTCCGCCGATCAGGACGATCAGGCCCCGTAAACAGACTATGAGACCGCGCGGCGCGCCGCGCTTGAGTTTCCAGATCGGACAGGGCCCGGCGGCGTCGCCGGGTCTTGGCTGTACACCCAGAACCGCATGCGGCCCGCCCGCGTGCCCACGTAAAGCCTAACGAAGGGAGTTAGCAGCATGAAGGTCATCTTGTGTGATGATGTCGATAACCTGGGCGAAATGGGCCAGACCGTGAAGGTCGCCGATGGCTTCGCCCGGAATTACCTGATCCCGCGGAAGCTCGCCGTGCAGGCCGACAGCGCCAGCGCGAAGCAGATCGAGCACGAACTTGCGATCATCAAGCGCCGCGAAGAAAAGCGCCGCGCCGAGCAGTCGAAATTCGCCCGCGAGCTTGAAAAGCTGACCGTCGAGATCCAGGTCCGCGCGGGCGAGGGCGACAAGATCTTCGGATCGGTGACCGCGGGCCACATTGCCGAGAAGCTCGCGGAAATGGGCCACGAAGTCAACCGCAAGACCATCGTGCTCGAAGAGCCGATCAAGTCCCTCGGCATCTTCAAGGTCGCGGTGAAGTTCCCGGGCGGGATCGAGGCCCATATCAAGGTCTGGGTAACGGGTATCGAAGAGCCCAAGAAGGCCGAAGAAGTGGCCGAGGAAGCCGAGGAAACCGCTGGCGTAGCGGACGACGACGAATAAGCGCATGGCAGCATTGACAATGCCCAAACCCGTGTTTGATCGCACCCCGCCACAGAATCAGGATGCGGAGCGGTCTGTCCTGGGCGCGATGCTGCTCAATCCCGATGCAGTTGGTACGGCGGTGGAAGTCCTGCGGGACGACCCCGCCGATACCTTTTACGTCGAGGCCCACCAGCATATCTTCGAGGCCATTCTCTCGCTCGCGCGGGACAACCGCCCGGTGGACATGCTCACCCTCACCGATGCGCTGGCCCGCAACGGGGCCCTCGAAAAGGCGGGCGGCGCGGCGTATATCGCCGAACTCACGGACGCCGTGCCCACCTCGGCCAACGTCGAGTACTACGCGAAGATCGTGCTCGACGCCGCGCTGCGGCGCAAGCTCATTTCGATCTGCACGCGCTGCGCGGGCGAGGCCTACAAAAACCAGGGCGAAATCGACGATCTCCTCGACCAGACCGAGACCGATATCTTCGGCATCGCGCAGCAGCGCCAGCTGAACCCGATCCACCGGGTCTCCGAACTCCTCGAAGAGGGTATCAAGCGCATCGAAATGCAGATGAAGACCGATGGCGGCATCACGGGCGTCCCCACCGGCTTCACCAAGCTCGACGAGATGCTTTCGGGCATGCAGCCGTCGGACATGATCATCCTGGCGGCGCGGCCGTCGGTGGGCAAAACGGCCTTCTGTCTCAATGTCGCCGCCAACGCCTCCACCAACCACGGCAAGGGTGTGCTGGTGTTCAGCCTGGAAATGGCGAAGGAGCAGCTGGTGTCCCGCCTGCTGTGCATGGTCGGCCAGGTGGACAGCACGCGCCTGCGATCGGGCTTTCTGGCGCGAGCGGAGTTTCCGAAGCTGCAGCACGCGGCGGCCAAGCTCCAGGAAGCGAAAATCTACATCGACGACACCCCCAACATCAGCGTGCTCGAGCTCCGCTCCAAGGCCCGAAAGCACGCCTCGCAGAACAAGGTCGACCTGCTGATTATCGACTACCTCCAGCTCATGCAGGGGTCCTCGCGCGCCGAAAACCGGCAGGTGGAGATTTCCGAGATCTCGCGCGCGATCAAGGGCCTCGCCCGCGAGCTGCGCTGCCCGGTGATCGCCCTTTCGCAGCTCAGCCGCGAGGCCGAGAAAGACGACGGCGGCGTCCCGAAACTCTCGCACCTCCGGGAATCCGGCGCGATCGAGCAGGACGCCGACGTGGTGATGATGTTGTCCCGCCTCCCCGCCAATGAGCGCGAGGGCCGCGAGAACGTCATCCGCCTGACCGTCGCCAAGCAGCGAAACGGCCCCACCGGCCCGCTGGAACTGCTCTTCGAGCCCAATATTCAGCGCTTCCGGAACCTCGACGGCTTCCACGCGGACGAGGACGCGCCCCCCTACCAGCCCTTTGAGGATGATCAGGCGCCGGTGGAAGATTATTACGACGAAGACGACGCTCCGTTCTAACGGCCCCCCGAATATGGTATGATGCGCGCCGCGGCGGCGAATTCGCGGCCGCGTGCGCATGATGCCGGGGGCATAGAGCGCCGTCCCAACCAACACAACCCGCGCGGGGGTTCCGCCCCGCGCACCGCCCGCACCCCGGGCAGGAGCCAAACCACATGTTTCAGGGTTCATTCCCAGCACTGGTCACCCCCTTCCAGGAGAACTACGAAATCGACTTCGATGCCTACGGGCGCCTCATCGATTTCCACCTCGAAAACGGCACGGACGGCATTGTGCCGTGTGGCTGCACCGGCGAAGCCGCCACCCTCTCGCACGAGGAGCAGAAGGCGATCATCCGCTTCGCCGTGGAGCGTGTCGCCGGCCGCGTCCCCGTGATTGCGGGCACGGGATCGAACAACACGAAGGAGGCCATCGGCCTTACGAAGTTCGCCAAAGAGGCCGGCGCCGACGCGGCCCTGCTCATCACGCCCTACTACAACAAGCCCACGCCCGCGGGCCAGGTCGCGCATTACAAGCTGGTGGCCGAAGAGGCTCAAATCCCGATCATGCTCTACAACGTGCCGGGGCGCACGGGCACCAAGATCTCCCCGGAAACCATCGCGGAGCTGCGGCGCGTTCCCTTTATCGAGTCCGTCAAGGAGGCCTGCGGCAGCGTCGACCAGGTGTCGCAGATCCTGCACCTTTGCGACATCAACGTCATGTCCGGCGACGACAGCCTCACCCTCCCGATGATGGCCGTGGGCGCGACCGGTGTGGTCTCCGTCGCGGCGAACGTGGCCCCGCGCCTCGTTTCCGACCTCTGCCGGGCCGCCAACGCCGGAGACTTCGCGAAGGCGCGCGAACTGCACTACAAGCTGCTCCCGCTGGCCACCGTCCTCTTCGTGGAAACCAACCCGCTCCCCGTCAAGGCGGCCCTCGCCAAGATGGGCATGATCAAGAACATCCTGCGCCTGCCCCTGGTTTCGATGACGGACCAGTCCGCCGCGCGGCTGGACCCGGTGCTCAAGGAATTGGGCCTGATCTAACGCGACCAGGCGACAACATAGGCCCGCCCAGGCGGCGCGGTCCTTCGGGATCGCGCCGCCGTTCGTATGTCCGCCCCAGGCGGATGCGGGCCAATCCCGGTTGGCGCGAGTATATAAAGACCGCCAATTCAGGGCTATCTGAATTGGCGGGGTGGCGGCGTAATCGCTCTTGGCGGGCTCAGTCGGCCGGGGGCTTGAAACTGATTCCGTGGCCGTCGAGGGCCTTCAGGAAGCCCTCCTTGTCGACGGACTTCGAATAGGCCTCGCCGGGTTCCACAAGCTCTTCCTTCACGAAGCGCGCGAGCTCCTCGTTCAGCAGGGTCATGCCCTCTTTCTTGGCCGTTTGCATGATGCTCATCACCTGCGCGGTCTTGCCTTCGCGGATGAGCATGCTCACGGCCGCGTTCACCACCAGCACCTCCAGGGCCGCCACACGCCCGCCGCCCTTTTTCTTGATGAGGTTCTGCGCCACCACGCCCTTCAGCGCGGCGGAGAGCATGGTCCGGATCTGGGATTGCTGGCCCGAGGGGAACTGGTCGATCAGGCGGTCCACGGTGGAGATCGCCGTGGTCGTGTGGAGCGTTCCGAAGACGAGGTGGCCGGTTTCGGCGGTCTCGATCGCGATGTGCGTCGTTTCCAGATCGCGCATTTCGCCCACCAGCACGATGTCCGGATCCTCGCGGAGCGCGGCGCGCAGCGCGTTCTTGAAGCCCATGGTGTGGGAATGCACCTCGCGCTGGTTGATCAGGCAGCGCTGGTTCTCGTGCACGAATTCGATCGGGTCCTCGATGGTGATGATGTGATCGGACCGGTTCTTGTTGATGTAGTCGATCATCGCCGCCAGCGTGGTCGACTTGCCGCTGCCCGTGGGCCCGGTGACGAGCACGAGGCCCTTGTGCAACTGGCAGAACTTCTTGAGCGCCTGCGGAAGCTTCAGCTGCTCGAAGGTCAGTATCTCGGAGGGGATCAGGCGGAACACGCCCCCGACCCCCTTGTGATCCCGGAAGATATTGGCGCGGAAACGCCCGTAGCCCTCCAGTTCATAGGCGAAGTCGGTGTCGTGGGTGGTCTGGAATTCCTTGAGGTTCTTCTCCGGTGTGATTTCGAAGAGCACACGCTCCGCACGCTCCGGGGTAATCTCCTCGTCCGCCTTGAGCGGCATGATCGACCCATCCTTGCGAAACATCGGCTTACACCCCGTGCAGAAGTGCAAATCCGAGGTGCCATGCTCCACCATCAGCTTGAAATACTTGTCGATTTCGGCCATGCAGGGGTCTCCTCGTTTTGCGGTCGCACACCGCTCCACACTACCGGGATCAAGGGTACCACGGGCCGGTCGGGAAAACAAGTCTATTGACGGTCGCGCAGAATTATTAGCTTGGGATTGAAACGTTCCGCCGCGCGCACGGTAGCCTTTACAGCGGGCGCCCCGCGAAACTGTCCCCGGCGGGCCCGTTTTTGGTATAGTTACTTGACAGGCCGCGTTCCGGGGTTGGGCGCGGCCCACGCCCGCGCGTCTGGCGCGCCGGGTCTTCGCGCCCGCAGCAAGGAAGTCTGGCAGTTCATTGGCGATGAAAGCACCCTCCGTTTATAAACAGGAAGAGCGCGGGCTGGCCTTGCTGTGCCTGGCCACGGACCTGCTGTGCTTCTGGATCGGGCTGAATCTGGCCTCGCTCTTCCGCCTGGTCACGCTGATCCGCGTGGACTACGGGGATCTCCAGCGGGACCGCATCGCGTGCCTGGTGCTGTTCGCGGTTTGCATGGTCGCCGCCGGCGCCTACCGGAGCAGCCGCCTTTCGGACCGCTTTGACTCGATTTACTTCTCCGGATTGGGCGTTGCGAGCACGCTGGTGGGGCTGTTCCTCGTGGTGGCGCTGCTGCCGCGCGATCTGCTCGTGATATCCCGCCGGGAGCTGGTCCTGGGCCCAATGATCGGATTCGTACTGATCGTGTTGTGGCGCGAGCTGGCGGTGCGGGTGTTCAAGCGCTTTCCCTCCTTCCAGCGCGTATTCGTCGTGTTTGGCGACCCGGTCGAGGGGCGGCGGCTCGCCGCGGAATTGACGCGGGCGGAGGGAAGCTATCTCACGGCGCACTATGCCGGGCGCGACGCGGCCGATGCGGAGGCGAATGACCTCGATTCGATCGAGGCCAGCGCGGGCGCGGGCCACGCGGAGGCGATTATCTGCGGGGACAACATGGATCTGGAACCACTGACGGCCCTGACCGATTTCTGCGAGCCGCGCTACCGGCGGACCTACCTCTACCCGAGCCTGCAGGACACGCTTTTGTTCCAGCACAGCGAGATCGCGTCCGTGGCGGGCGTTCCCCTTATCGAAGTGACGCAGCGGCTGTATACCGGCGGCTATGCGCGGCTCAAGCGCGTCATCGACGTGGCGACGGCGCTGGCGGCGCTGGTGCTGTTGAGCCCGGTGGCGGCGGCCGCCGCGCTGGCGGTCAAGTTGAGCTCGCCCGGCGGGGTGCTCTACCGGCAGGAGCGGATCGGCCTGCTCGGCGCGCCGTTTTACATCTACAAGTTTCGCACGATGTACGCGGACGTGGAGCGGGAGAGCGGCCCGAAGTGGGCCGAGGAAAACGACCCGCGCATTACGCCCGTGGGGCGCGTGCTGCGGCGCCACCGGATAGACGAGATCCCGCAGCTCTGGAACGTGCTGCGGGGCGATATGAGCCTCGTGGGCCCGCGCCCCGAGCGCCCGCACTTCGTGGACGAGTTCTCGAAGCGGCTGCCGCTCTTCAAGCGCCGCCTGGTCGTCAAGCCGGGCCTGACCAGCCTCTCGCACGTGAAGGGGTCGTACAGTTCGGAGCCGGCCGACCGGTTGCGCTACGACCTGGTGTACATCGGCAACCTGTCGCTCCTGACCGATCTCCGGATCCTGTTCTCCACGGTGCGCATCGTGTTGAGCGCGAAAGGGGCGCGCTGATGAAGCCGCGCTACTCCCCCGAAGAGGCCCGCCGCGTGATGGGCCGGTGGGCCACTTTCCTGGCCGCCTGTTTCGTGCTTACCGTCGTTCTGAATCTGTCCTTCTCGCGGTATCTTGTCGCCCAGCGCGAGGGCGACCCCGACACCCACCTGAACCGCGCCGAATCGCGGATGGCCGCGCTTGACCTCAAGGGCGCGCTGGTCTCGGTGGAAAATGCAATGGACCGCGCCCCGCTCTACCCGCGCGCGCACAAGGTTCACGGCGACATCCTCTTCAAGCAGGAAGACTGGAAGAACGCGGAGATCGCGTACCGGAAGTGTCTGAATCTCGGCGGCGGGTACGAGGGCGTCCAGAACAACATCCTCTGGTCGCTCATCATGCAGGAAGCCTACGACGAAGCGGTCGGGCTCGGGCGGGAGTTCCTGGCGGGCAGGGAGCCATCGCGGCTCGTTCCCCGCTACGTGGCCGAGGCCTGCCTGCGCGCGGGGCGCTGGAGCGACGCCGCCGATTACCTGCGGCAGGCGCTTGAACCGAACCCGCGCGAGCCCTACCTGCTCAACCGGCTGCGCCAGGCCTACAACAAGCTCGGCATGAAGACGGAAGAGGACCGGGTGCTCGCCCTGCTGAACGAGGTGGAGATGGCGCAGGAGAAGGAACAGGTGCTGACGCAATTGCCCGTGGACGCGAGGGAGTAACGTGGCGCCGAGTGTTTCAATTCTCCTGCTCATGAAAAATGAGCTCGCCAACATGGAGCGCAGCTTCCCGCGCCTGCTCTCGCAGGATTTCGACGGGGAAGTGGAATACGTCTATATCGATTCCGGCTCGACCGACGGCACCGTGGAATACATGGCGTCGCACGGCGTGGACGCGCACGCCATCGCCCCCACCGACTTCCACCACGGGCGCACGCGCAACCTGGCCGCCTCCATGGCGAAAAACGATATCCTCGTGTTTCTCAGCGGCGACGCCATCCCGACGGACATGGGGTGGCTGCGTTCGCTCGTGGCCCCCTTCGAGGACGGGGCGGTGGCCGCGACCTACGGGCGCCAGATCGCCCCGGAAGGCGCCAGCGCGCTCCGCACCTACGCCATGGAATACGAGTATCCCGCCCGCCGCCAGGAGCGCTTTCTCGTGCCCGGGAAAAAGCCGTCGATGGGCATGTTCCGCATGTCCAACGCCAACGCGGCGGTGCGGCGGTGCGTCTGGGAACGCTTCAAGTTCGACGAGACCGTGGTGATGTCCGAGGACGTCGGCATGTGCTACAACGTGCTCATGAACGGCATGAAGGTCGTCTACGTGCCCGAGGCCGCCGTGCTCCATTGCCACGACCGATCGCTGTGGTACGAATTCCAGAAGGCCTTCGATTCCGCCATATCCCTGAAACGCATGGGCGTCCTGGGCAACCCGGCGATCGGCGGCGAACTGCGCTATGGCCTGCACCGGATGTGGAGCGAAGCCCTCCACTGGCTCAAGCGCCGCCGCCCCGACCTCGTCGTGTGGAGCGCCGTGACCAGCGTAACCAAATGGATCGGCGTGCAATTCGGGAAGCGCGGCGACTCCCTCCCGCGCTGGCTTACCTCGCGCATCTCCGCCGGCGTGGAGAAAATGTACGACTGAGCCCGGAGGGGACTGCCTCCGGCTGGCACGGATGCGATCCCCTCGAACAACCACCGTATACCAGCCGGTGGCTGTACCCGTGGAAACCAGTATCTCAAACAAAGAAGCGGCAAAGGCTGGGAGCGCAGGCGTCCCCGCCTGCCAGGCGGCGAAGCCGCCGTCTTTTTTTTTCATCCGTAACGGGTGACGCAACGCGTCATGATTGCCTGTACCCGTGGAAAACACTTTTCGCGGGTACAGGCACCGGCTGGATTACCGCATCCGTTTCCGGCTTCGGGCATCCTTGCCAGCCGGAGGCGGTCCCCGGGGACTGGCTCCCGAGCCCCAGTGCGCGAAGTCGCGAAAGCGTGAAACGATCACCGTGAAGCGAGGGCGCCTGTACCCGTGGAGAACACTTTTCGCGGGTACAGCCACCGGCTGGATTACCGCATCCGTTTCCGGCTTCGGGCATCCCTACCAGCCGGAGGCGGTCCCCGGGGACTGGCTCCCGAGCCCCAGTGCGCGAGGTCGCGAAAGCGTGAAACGATCACCGTGAAGCGAGGGTGCCTGTACCCGTGGAGAGCACTTTTCGCGGGTACAGCCACCGGCTGGATTGCCGCATCCGTTTCCGGCTTCGGGCATCCCTGCCAGCCGGAGGCGGTCCCCGGGGACTGGCTCCCGAGCCCCAGTGCGCGAAGTCGCGAAAGCGTGAAACGATCACCGTGAAGCGAGGGTGCCTGTACCCGTGGAGAACACTTTTCGCGGGTACAGCCACCGGCTGGATTACCGCATCCGTTTCCGACTTCGGGCATCCCTGCCAGCCGGAGGCGGTCCCCGGGGACTTATTCCATTGCTGGCGAATCATCGGTTGACAACAATGTAAACGGATGCTAGAGTGTAACTAAGTTACAAGAAGTTGGTCTTGACGAAGCATGTGCGCGGTTTGTATCGTAGGCGCGGGCGCGGCGCCGGGGCGGCGCCACCCACACCGAAGGGCGCGTTCAACCGATGCACTGGCTTCAGTATGTTTCCGACGCGAGAGAACTGTTAGGCAAATGTATCGATCTGGAGCAGGTCCGATACAGCGTTCATTTCAACATTCTGCTCGGCCAGCAAAAGTTGTCGCATTTGCGTGTGCTGAGGCAGTTGAGGCGGAGCCGGCGCGCAGAACAACACGATTACGTCAAGGGGAAAGACGAGATCCCCTGCTTCGGGTTTGTGGCGAGCAAGACGACCGACAATCCCGCGCTGACATTTCTCGTTTCCTTTGAGCGGGAACCCGACGGAACGGTATATCTTTGGATTCAGGAATTTCACGCCTGACACGGTGCGCGTGAAGTTCCCCGGAAAGGCAACGATGTCCGGCTATAAGACCAGAATACAAAGCAGATTCGCGTACCATGGCGCGGGCTATGAGGTCATCCTCCATCACGTCCCGATGATCAAGATAGGCAATGAATGGGTCCTGAATGTCAACCCCGGCATTATCGACCGGCTGGTGTTCGAGGCGATTCCCCGCCAGCCATCCCGGCTGACCGGGAACCAGGTGCGCTTTGTCCGCGACTACACCGAAATGACCTTGAAGGCCTTCGCGGACCGATTTGGCGTGTCCCACGCGGCGGTCAAGAAGTGGGAGAATGCCGGGGACGGCCCGACCAATATGTCGTGGTCCACGGAAAAGGACATCCGGCTCTTTGTCCTGATGCACGACGGCGCCGATCCCATTGCGTTTCAATCGTGCTACGAGTCCCTCATCGCCGAGCCCACCGCCAGACCTTCGGCAATTCACATTGATGTGGAGTCCATGGCCGTGGCGTAGTGGGCGGGATTTCGCGCGGCGCGGGGACTGGCTCCCGAGCCCCTTTGCGCGAAGTCGCGAAAGCGTGAAACGATCACCGTGAAGCGAGGGTGCCTGTACCCGTGGAAAACACTTTTCGCGGGTACAGCCACCGGCTGGATTACCGCATCCGTTTCCGGCTTCGGGCATCCTTACCAGCCGGAGGCGGTCCCCGGGGACTGGCTCACGAGCCCCAGTGCGCCCGGCCGCGAAAGCGTGAAACGATCACCGTGAAGCGAGGGCGCCGGTACCCGTGGAATACACTTTTCGCGGGTACAGCCACCGGCCGGTTTACCGCACCCGTTTCCAGCTTCGGGCATCCTTGCCAGCCGGAGGCGGTCCCCGGGGACTGGCTCCCGAGCCCCAGTGCGCCCGGCCGCGAAAGCGTGAAACGATCATCGTGAAGCGAGGGCGCCTGTACCCGTGGAAAACACTTTTCGCGGGTACAGCCACCGGCTGGATTACCGCATCCGTTTCCGGCTTCGGGCATCCTTGCCAGCCGGAGGCGATCCCCGGGGACTGGCTCACGAGCCCCAGTGCGCGAAGTCGCGAAAGCGTGGAACGATCACCGTGAAGCGAGGGCGCCGGTACCCGTGGAAAACACTTTTCGCGGGTACAGCCACCGGCTGGATTACCGCATCCGTTTCCGGCTTCGGGCATCCTTGCCAGCCGGAGTCAGTCCCCGCTAAACCGCCCGTTCTCCACCGCGCGTGTGATCGCCGCGTGGCTGCCGGCGCGGTCGCAAAGCGCGCGGAACTCCTCGCGGGTCCAGGGGGCGCTGGAGCCGGTGGCCTCGGCGAATTCCTCCACGGGGAGGTAGAATTCGCTTTCGCCGAAGGCCATGCCGTAAAAGCCAGGGTTGGCGTCCTCGGGAAGCAACTCACCATCGATCCGCAGGCGTGGGGGACGGGCGTATTCGGCCTTCACCTTGAGGAGGCGGATGCCCGTCGTCATCCAGTAGCGCACTTCGGTGGTGTCCGCATTCGCCATCACGGGGACGATATACCGGACGTCGGCGGCGAAGACCTCTTCCGCGCCGCGGTTATCCAGCCAGTCCCGAGCCTGGGCGCGGGCCGCCGCGACTTCGCCCGGCGTAAGTTCCCCGGCCAGGAGTTCGGGCGCCATACCGATATCCTCGCAAACCTGGAAATAGAGCCCGTAGAGGAGTTGGGCGACCGGCGGCAGGGCCTCGGCGAGGCGTTCGCCGCCCGCCAGCGTGATGGACGCATACCCCGGCTCGCCGAGGATCGCGGTGACCGCCGTTTCGAGAAAACGCAGTGCGCGTGCGGAGCGAAGATAGTGCGTGGCGGTGGGTTCGAGGGCGAGTTCGGGCGAAATTTCCATCGCCCGGAAGGTCCCCCCCTGCCGAACCCGGTGCAGGTGCCCGACGTGAAGTTCTCGCTGCTTGGTAAGGATGGTCCGGAACGCTTCGATCAGGCGCTCCTTGAAGGCCTTTGACAACAGCAGCTTCTCGCCTTCCGGCCCGCGCTCCGGCACGAGCAGCGTCTCCAGCGCGTGAACCTGATAGTCGTACCACCCGCTGTGTTCGTCCGGGGCCAGGTCCACTTCGCCGTTGCGTATGGCCACGATCAGCCGGTTCATGATGCTCTCGTTCGGAAGCCCATCGTAGATTCGCTGGAAAAGCGCGTTTTCCACCGAACCGGAAGGCGGAAACAGCGCGAGGTGGAAGTGCGCACCGACTGTTCCGGGTGTATAGCCCTTCAGGCTCGCGAATCCCGCGCCCGGCGGATTGGTCGTGCGGGACTGAAGCGCCAGGATGGCGTCGTAGGCGTTGGCGAGCGCCGCATCGTCCTCCAGGACGCGCGCAATGCCGGACGCGATCTGTTCGGCCGTAGTCGGGTCAAACTCTTCCACAAGATTGTATTGGCAAAAGCGGTTCTGCTGGAATACGCGCGCAAGTTCCTCGCGCTCCGCGTAGTATCCGACCGGCTTGCTCTCGTATTCGTCCGCGCGGAAGCGCTCCAGCATTTCCGCGGCGATCTCCGCCACCTCGGGCGGCAGCGCCGGCTCCTGACCCGACAGGATAAGCGCCGCCGCGACATACGCCGCCGCCTGCGCCGCCTCGTTTTCAAGGAGCGCCTCCAGCAACCCTTCGAGAAAGACCTGACGCCCGCCCCCGAGCGCCTCCGCATCGCGCTGCGTAAACAGGTCGATGGCGGCGTAGGCCGCGTCGGAGAAGGCCTTCACCCGCTGATCCACCATCTGCACCGAGGGAATCCACGGCAATCCGCGCTGTTCCAGGTGGTCGATGGCGTCGCGGTAGCTGGCGAAGCGCTTCTCCTGGACGGCCGCCTCGGCGTCCTCCACGGCAGCGAAGTCCAGCCCGATGACGGCGGCGCTCTTGTTAATCTCCAGAAGGTCGACGCCGCCGGGCAACGTGTTTTCGCCCATAGGCACGGCCTCCCAGTGGTCGGGCGTGTCGGCGAAGGGGGGATTCTTATCCGCCAGCGCGTCTCCGGCGACGTCGATGGGCGGCTCTTCGAGCTCCCGGAAGGAAGCCTGGAATCCGGCCAGCATCAGCAACACGCCGCCAACCGCCGGCGCCAGGAGGTGGAGGACGGCGCGGAGCGGCCACCGCGCCTCGAAGCGCTCGGACACCGCCGCGCCAATCACCAGCAGCGGCATCAGGAACGCGCACCAGAGGAAGATTAAGGTGACAACCAACGCGGAGGATGGAAACCTGAGGAGAAGCGCCAGGGTTATGGCCAGGCCCAGCACCAGGAATTCTTTGACGAACGGTGTGCGACGGGGCCGAAACAAGTCGAGGAGCCGCATGCTGGCCAGCAGGTTGATCAAGGCGCCCGGGGGGACGAACAGGTGCTGGGTCGAAACCACGGCGAATAACATGAGGAGCGAGCCGACCAACATCGCCCCGATCCAGAAGATTGCGAAATTGCGCCGAGTCATGGTGGGTCCCCCGCGAGCGGATTGCCTGTATCAGTGTAGCGCTCAATCGGCGGGATGGCAAGCGGTTTTCCGGGCGGGCCAGGTTGCCGTAGGCAGAATACAGGCCGCCGCCCGTCAGGGGTTCGCTTCGCGCCAACGCACAGCCCCATCTCGCCTCCCGTCCCGCTTTCTCCGCCCGCCTCAATAACGCTGGAGTAACGACAGCATGGCCCGGTCCAGCTTATGTCCGCGCCAATCCTCGTACTCAACGTCGGCGCGGCCGCTGTCGATCACGCCAAAACTCCCCCGGAAGTTCCACAGCGCCCAGCCCCAGCCGGCTTCTTTCCAGTTTCGCAGACAGTCTTCCATCCACCGAAGCGCCACATCGTGCGGGGTCTGATTGAATACGCCAAACTCGCCCACCATTACGCCACAGCCCTGGGCTTCCAGTTCCCGCCAGGGGAGAATGCCACTTTCCCAAAGGGCCGTCCGGTCAAGTTTTTTCTCGGAAGTGAACGACCACGCATTCCCCTGGCGAGCCAGATGAATGGTCGGATTCGGTTCACCCCAGGCGAGCATGAGCCCCAGGACCGTCTCTTCGCCCGACGGCGCGCCGGGTGGGCGCGCGCCCAGCTCGGTGATCGTCATCCAGTCACCGGCGGTATTGCGCAAAGCAATGCGCGCGGCGCCCGGCGGAATATCAACCTCATAATCGCGGTCGTAACGGTTCTGGTAGACCTGCCACGCTTCCTTCCAGATCGCCTCCCGCCATTCGCCGTCGCCCGGCCCGCAGACGAATTCGCGGTCCCAGAGCGGAGTTTCGTCCGCCGTCACGAGCAGATGGCTCCGGTCCGACACCGTGCCCACGCGCAGCCGGAGCGTCAAGCCGTTCGGAAAGGGTCCCTCCAGCACCAGAGGCGCCTGCAAGTCACGTTTGGCCGGACCAAACAGGAGCTGGTTGGTTAAAGGCAGTGGCCAGACCGGCTCCACCATGCCCTGGGTGTTTACCCAGGTGGCCCCGTAGTGCGTAATGTTCATGGGCTCATACCCGCGCGTCGCCTGGGCCACGCCGAGCGGCAGGAGCTCGGGACAGGGTTTCCGCCCCCAGAGCGCGCCATCCGCGATAATGAGCCGGTCCGGATCCTCCGCGCGGATGGCTTCCACCATCTTTCCGGCAACGCGCGCATACACGTCGCCCGGGATGTCGCCGGGCTCGTTAAACAGGTTAAAGCTCAATCGCTCGCTGGGGATATCCTTGTAGCGCCGCGCGAAGTACGCCCAGTGTAGCGCACAGACCTCCTGCGCCTCCGGGTCGCTCCACAGGTCGCGCGTTTCCTTCGGCTCCGCCACCGTGTGCCCGGGCGCGCGGTGAAAATTGATGCTTACATGGATCCCGTATTGCCCGCCCCACGCCACCGCCTCGTCAATCTCGCGGATCACCGCTTCATCCATTGCGCGCCAGTCGCCGTCCACAATCCACAGCCGGTAATCCATGGGCAACCGCACAAAGTTGAAGCCCAGTTCGTGGATAAGCTGGAAGTCCTCCTCCCGAAACGGCCCTTTCGGCCAGTCCAGCGAAAACTTTTCGAGCAGGTTGAACCCGCGCCAGATCGGCAGTTTTTGCGGGGTGGCCTCCGGCAGCGGCGGAGCCGCCACGGCCCCGAACAGCGGAGTGGCCATCGAGGCCGTAACGAGCAATGTGGTGAGGATGGAACGCGGGTGCATAGCGCCTCCTTTTGCACTCCTGAGACCCGCGCCGTCCGTCCAGGGTTTTGCCGCAGGGCAATCGCATTTAAACTTCCAATTCGAGCCGAGCGCCACATGAATCACCTTCAACGTTAAAAAGGGCGCGTGTTGGAGCGCTGGCATTTCGCCTGCGGCGAATCCCGGACCTTGCCGGCAAAGATGCCGGCGCTCCAAGACGCTCACTATCGTTGATTCAAGGTTCCAAATCGACTCAAGTTTACGCCCATATACCGAGATCGAGTTTAAATGCGATTGCTCTGGGTTTTGCCGCGCAAGAACTCGACGAGACGCGACTTCCCACCAGGGGATGAAGCGTTCCTCTAGCGGCGCGATCAGGCGAAGAGGCGGCGCGTGACGGCGATGCCCGGCACGAAGAGGAGGAGCATGGCGAGGGCGTCCCAGAAGCCGGCCCCGAGGATGCCGATGGCCATCGCGGCGAGGGTGAGCCCCGAGATGCCCCAGGGGCCGAGCCGGGCGGGTGCGGGGACCGTTCGCGGGGTTGCCGTCGCGGGTTCGGGCGCGCCGGCCGCCGGGGTGGCCGCCGCGCGCGCGCGCTTGAGGCGGCGGTGTCGACGCCATTTGGCGATGTACATGAAATAGCCGGATAGGGAGAGGAAACCGGAGGCCAGGCTGAAGAGCAGGTAGGCCGCGAGCATGGGCTTGCCGCCATAGGAACCGGTGTGCATCGGCGCGCCGATAAGAATGGCTTCCATCCACCAGTGCAGGGGATATTCCCGGGCGACCGGCGTGGCTTCCGCCGATATGATCCCGATTTCGGGGAGGAGGCCGGGATCGGCGGGATCGCGCACCGCGAAGAAGGTGAAGACCTTCTCGCCCTGGATGGTCTCCGGACCGGGGAAGTCGATCACCGTGATAGTGTGCTCGGGAAATACGGTTTGCGCGGCCGCGCGGGCGGCGTCGGCCGAGGGCGGCGGGTCCACGGGCACAATTTCGCCGGCCAGCGACTCAATCGTCATGAGGTCCTGGCGCACCTGCATCTGAATGGCGAAGAGGCCGAGGGTAAGCCCGATGCCGGTGACCGCCATGACCAGGTTGAAGGCGAGCGCGCCGATGCCGACGAGTTTGTGCATGTCGGCGGCGCGCATGTGGGCGGCCTTGCCCTGGCGGATCATGCCGAAGACGAGGGCCTTCATGAAGGGGCCATAGATGATCCAGCCGGTGATCGTGGAGATCAGGAAGACGACGCCGAGCACGCCCGTGATGAAAAGGCCCGGAATCCCGAGGGCCAGGCTGGAGTGAAGTTCGAACATGAACGCGTCGATGCGGGCGTAGAGGGGGAGCGGGACTTCTCCGGGGACGGCGGCGGACGCGCCCTCGGCGTCCGCGGGCGCCTGTTCGGCGTACGGCGGGATATCGGCGGGAACGGTTCCGCGGCTGAGCTGGAGCGCGCCCGTGTAGGGGTCCGCGCGGTAGCGGAGGTGGGCGTGCCGCTCCCCTCCGACATCGATCCGGATCTCGTGCCGTTCGCCTTCCGCCGTGGCGAAGGCCACGCTGTCGGCCCGGAAGCCGTGGTCCGCGTAGTGAGCGGCGAGCTTGTCCAACATGGGCTGCACGGGTAACAGGCGCGCGGTGTCCAGGGGAGTGCGGGACACCTCCTCCCCGGGCAGCGCGAGATCCACGGCGAGCAGGAAGACGGCCGTTATGCTGAAGAGGAAGACGTTGAAGCCGATGAGGAGGCCGGTCCACTTGTGGACGGCATAGAGCAATCGGGTTCGGCGGTGATGGTTCATTGGCGCGTGCTCATTCTGCCTGTACTGGGATCAATAGTAAAGGCTGGCGGGACGGTTGGGGTCGGGTCCCGCCAGCCAGCCCGATTGGGAGAATTCGGGCGAGGGAACGCGGCCCGATGCCCGGTTGGGGGGTTCGGGAGAGCGGGTATCGGGCCGTTGGGGTCAGAACTTGGTGTAAACGCCGACCAGCGTGGCGAAGGGCTCGTTCAATGGCTGCTTGCCACCGGCGTTGTACTTGATGAACTCGACGTGGCCGTCCATGTAGAGCACGCTTGAACCGCCCGGTACGTGGTTGTAGGCGCGCGGGTGGATCGAGAGGCTGTCAAACATGATGTAGACCTCGCTCTGGGCCTTGGCGCTGGCGCCGGGGTTGTTGATGTCGGTGATCATGAAGCGCTCGACGCCCTCGCGGAGGCGGAAAATGGTGTTGCCGCCGCCATTGCCGTTTCCGGGCGCGGTCGAGGATACATTGATGTCCTCCAGCACCTGGGGCATGGGCTGGTTGTTGGCCTGAGCGGTCGGGTTGAAGAACAACTGGATAAAGCCCTCGAAGTATTTGTTCATCATCCAGCCAAACTGCGCGGGCACCTCCGAAGCCGGATCGGCGCCGTAGGCCGCGGCCGCGAAGTTCACATTCGGGAGCGCCGAAATGGTCGTGATGGGATCGGTCACGTCGTTGCGATCGAGCACCCAGCCAAAGTACTGGTAGCTGCTGTCCACGCCGCGCCCGCACTCGCGGAAGCCCGTGCCGCCGTAGCTAATGCACCAATTGCCATCCGCGTCGCGCATGCCTTGCCGGGCGATCTCCAGGTCCGCGGTGGAGGGGCACAGGAGCGTGGCCGGGTCGTTCAGGTAATCGGGGTAGATGAGGCTCGGAAAGGGGCCCGCGTCCAGCACGGCGCCGAGGGAGCCGTCTTTCTTGGCCAGGCGTCCCAGGGAGACCGGGGGATACTGCTCGCCCTCGGACTCGCCAGCGTACATCTTGAAGACGAGGCCCATCTGTTTGAGGTTGTTCTGGCAGCTGGCGCGCCGGGCGGCCTCGCGGGCCCGGGCCAGGGCGGGCAGAAGGATGGCGGCGAGTATGCCGATGATGGCGATAACCACCAGCAGTTCGATGAGGGTAAAACCTTTGTGGCGCATGGTTGGCAGGGTCCTTTTTCGGAAGTTAAGCTAGGTGAGCGGAAGTGATTATACAATATAGAAAGAATAGATTGCAAAACAAAACAATATGCCATCATATAAATGCTGCACCGTGTTTGCGAATGAGAATCGACAGAACGTATTGCATAGTGAGCTTTTCGCCTCGCCCGGGATGCCTGGCGTCGAGTCGGGCGCGATGGCCAGACAAGAAAACGGCGGCGATCCTGCTGGATCGCCGCCCTGAAGTCTGGCCTTTTTCTCGAGGGCGCGCACCTTCGGTTTTCACTTGCGGGCCACTTCTTTTCGCTATTTCGGTACGTAGAGCACGGCGGCGGCGAGAGCGGGGGGCATTTCTCCGGTTTCCCACAGATTTGCGTAGAACGCCACAGATATGAGGTAGAGACCGGCAGCCGGTACCGGCACACCGGCGAGGGGATAGTATTCGAAGTAGGAGCTCTCCTGGCCTAAGGAGATGGAGTATTTCTGATCGCTACACTTTAGCCATATGAAGTGGCGCCAGCCCATTCTTGTCATGCCGCGATACTACGACGAGAGCGCGCAAGGCTGGGATCGCACTTCCGTTGCGGCGCGGGTTTGTGCCGTCGAGAAATCAAGTCCACTTTATTCCGCTAAAGTGTTACTTCTGATCTATCTGTGCGGATCTGCGCGAGTCTACAGGAAAATTGCTTCGTTGCGGCGAAAGGTTTGATCTATCCTCTCCGCGCCCAATCAGGTTTCTTGTTGCCTGGGCGCCTGGCTGCGGGCCTGGGAAAAGGCCGGCTTTATGAAACGAATATCGGTTTCTTATTTGTGTCCATTCGTGTCCATTCGTGGTTAAACTGCCACTCAGGTTCAGATAGCTAACGTGTTATGAAACCACGAAATGGGTGCGTTGGCATACTGCATGTTACGCCGGACCGCCGGAGTCCGCGGAACGCTCAGCGGCTGAGCCGTTGGATTGGCCTGGACGCACTCTTAAACCGCCTGGGATCCCGGCGCATCGGCCTGGGGCGGACATAACAACGGCGGCGCGATCCCGAAGGACCGCGCCGCCTGATTATCCGGATTGAATGTCCGCGATCAGCGGGCGAACCAGCGCTTGCAGCGCCGTATGCCGAGGACGCCCAGCGAGAGCGCCAACAGCGCGAAGAGGGCCGGCGACGCCAGCGCCAGGTTGCCGAGGAAGACCACCGGCACCAGCGCGACGCGAACCGCCGCAGCCAGGGCCGGGCTCTTCGCCACCACGTCCGCGATAGCGGGGCTCACGTGGTAGTACGCATCCACCAGCGCGGTGCCGAGGGCCGACTCCAGCAGGTACGAATCGCGCACTTCGCGCAGGACGTTGATCTCCGCCGCCATCGGCGAGTTGTAGGCCGCCGTGGCGATGAAGCACGGGCCGCCGCTGCTGTCGCCCGCGCCGCCGGCGGAGATGCCGAGGAGCGCCAGCAACAGGCCAAGCAGCACCAGAAGCGGGAAGTCCTGCCCGCCCTGGGCGGTGTATTCGAAGAAGTTCGGCAGCGTCACCGCAGCCACATCGGGCGTGGCGGACAGGAAGATGGTCACGTCGCGAATGCCCGAACTGGACGAGGCCGGGGTCCGGAAGGTGAACGTGTTCTCATTTGTGCCCGGCGCGGTCACGAAACCGCCCGGCCCGACGTTAAGCGCCTGGCCCGCGCCACCGGGCGCCGCGAGCGCGACGCGGCTGATCCACGCCAGACCGCCCTCCGGCGATATGATGGTCACTTCCGTACCGCCATCGCGCGTGCCGCTGAAGGAGATTTCCGCATTGGCCTCGAGAATCGACTCCACGAGCGCGTCGGGCAGCCCGGCGCCGCGGCGCAGCGAGAAGCCGTTCAGGCTGTACAGCCGCGCTTCGTTCACGGCGTCAATGGGCACGTTGCCCGGCGTGGAGGCGGCCAGGGCCGGGTCAACCTCGGCGCCCAGCAGGTTCGACTGGTACGCCACCACGGCGGTATCCGGAACGACGAGATCGCCGGTGGCATAATCGAAGCTGCTCTCGATACCGTACCACGCCAGTCCGGCCCGGACCGCGGAGGCGTTGAATTCCGGGGCGTCCGACACAAACGACACGCGAACCGGTTCGATCTCAATGGGCTCGTTCGTGACCGGATCGATTACCGGCTCGCCGTTCTCGCCGACCAGGTAGCGCGAGCGCGCGCCGGCACGGAACGCGCCGCCCGTGGCCGGTCCGCTCGTCGGCATGCCCATTGTGGGCGTATTCTGCTTCACCGCAGTGAAGTCAACCGGCTCGTAGAAGTACATCGCGAAATCGTGGATGTTCCCACCCAGCGCCGCGCCGCCGCTGACGCCCTGGCCATTCAGGACGCCGCTGATGGCGCTGGTGCCCAGCGCGCCGCCGGCCTGGTTCGAAGCCGCCGTGCTGGTCCGGATGATGCCATAGACCCGGCCGCCGTCCGGCGCGACCGGAATATCCACCGTCGCGAAGGCATTCGCGCTCAGGGCGACGTTCAGCCCGTCGAGCCCCTGGGCGCCGTCAAACGCGTAGGCGGTCGTATTAACGCCGTTCGCCTGCACATAGCGGTTGTAGCGGAACGAATTGAACAGGGACGCCTGCGCCTGGCCGCCATTGCGAACCGAGACCGTCACGTCGACGAAATCGTTGTTCGAAACGTCCGTGCTCTCTGGAACAATCACATCAATGGTACGGTTGTCGGCGGAGGCGCGGAAGCCCTCGACGGTCACGTTGCCAAAGCGAATTACGGTGCCTTCGCTGAGATTCTGGCCGCTAATCTGCGCGACCACCCCACCGAAGATCCAGGCCTCGCTCGGCGAAATTCCGGTAATCACCGCCTCGCCCACCGTCTGGAAGGCCTGGAGTTCCGCCCGGGAAAGGAAGCCGTCGTTGTTGGTGTCCAGGCGCCCGAAACGCTCCGCGTTCATATTCGGCACCACGGTCTGCGCCTCGGCCAGCGTCAACCGGCCATCGCCATTGGCGTCCGCGCTCGCAAAGGCCGCCAGCAGCGCCAGCGCGGCCTCTTCGTCCACGTACTCGTCTTCGCCCTCGCCTTCGCCTTCTCCCTCGCCTTCTCCTTCACCCTCGCCCTCGCCTTCTCCCTCGCCCTCGCCTTCTCCCTCGCCTTCGCCTTCTCCCTCGCCCTCGCCTTCACCCTCGCCTTCGCCCGCCGGCTGGGCGAAAGTCACCCGAAGCACCTGGCTCTCGGCGATGGTGAAGTTCAGCGTATTATTGGCCACTTCGCCCGTCGCGTCCGCATCGTTCAGGATAACCTGCGACACCTCGAACCCGGCCGCCGGCGCAAAGGTCGCCTGGATCGGCGCGTTTCTCAGATAGAGCCCGCCGCTGGTCCCGCCTTCCAGCGAAGCCGGACTTAGCGTCACGGAACCCGACCCCGATATTTCGACGGTAAGCTCGACCGCCGACTTAAGCAAGGCGGCATTCGGGAGTGTCACCGTGTTTTCCGGGTTTGCATTGTCGGTAATGACGAGCGTCACCGGGGTATCCTGCGCCTCGCCGCCAATCATGGTCTGCGGCAGTGCGGGCGTAACAATGTAGATTTCGGTGGAGGTCGCCGCGATGCCGCCCACTTCGCGGTAGGCCGCCTCCTGTCCGTTCAGCGTGATGGTAAACGCATCCGCCGCCTCGGCCGCCGTCAGCCCCGCGCCCTCAATCGGGAAACGCCCGGTAACCACCGCGTTAAACTCGCGCATTCCGGGCAGTTCATCCGGCGTAATCCCCGTCAGCTGCAGGGCCGCGGGGAACGGCGCAAACAAGGAGAGCCGGGAGAGGTTCACATTGATATCGCCGCCGGGTGAAACGACGGATTCCGGCAGCAGCGTCCAGCTTCCATCCGCCGCCGCGTCGACGGTAACGGCCGTCCCGGCGGATCCGATCGTGGTGTCATAGGAGTAGAGCTGCACCCGGTCCAGGTCCGCGGCCGGGAAGCCATCGCCGGCGATGAACAGGTTCACCGAAAGCGCGCCGAGGTCGCCGATATCGGCCATATCCGAAACCGACGTGCCGGCGATAATGCTGATTTCGACGTACGGCGCGCCCGAAAGCAGGCTGGTGGGCTGGCCTGCTTCGACCGCCGCCGCCCATTCTTCGATCGTGCCGCCCGAAAGGTTCACGTCCGCCGCACCCACAAGCTCGTCGGAAATGCCGACGACGATATAGGCCGAGTCGCCGCTGTCAATCAGCCCCGCGTTGACCAGATCCGCCTTTGTCGGCGAGGTCACCATCACGTTGCCGAAGGCGACCACGACGCCGGAATCGGTCTGCTTTGTTACAACCGGTTCGTCCAGATTCGCGAGCAGGGCGGTGCGGCCGGCGCCATTGACCAGCACGTTCGCCACGGACGTCTCGCCCGGCGCGACAAAGGTAAACGGATCATCCGGGAAGCCGTTGCCGTCCGGGTCGATATCCACCGAACGGATGGTAAGCGCAATCGCCTCTTCCATCATGTTCGTGGTTTCGTAGGTGAACGCGGCGGTCTGCTTGGACTGCGCCACGGCGTTCACGAGGCCGTAGATCAGGATCGCGTTCGACTGGCCCTCGATCGCCGGAACGAAGCTGGTGAGGGTCAGCGCGCTGCTGAAATCCGAGAAGACGCCGTCGGGCGAGAAAACGCCGTCCGCGCCGAGCGTATAGACGCCCTCCACCGTCCGCCACGGCGCTTCCGCCTGCGTTTCGTCGTTGGCGAGATTGGCGACATATGTGACCGTTGTGTCGTTGCCCGCGCCGGGGACCGCCGCGCTCAGCAGCACTTCCACATCGCCGGTGCTCGTCGTCGGAACGAGGATGGTGTCGCCGCTGGAAAACGGCGTGGACTCCAGGGTAACGCCAACGCCCTTGTCAATGAGGGCGCCGCCCTGGTTGAGCAGGATCATGTCGAGGAACTGGCCAAAATCGATCCGGCCGTCGTTGCTCGCCGCATTGGTGCGCGCCGAATCGAAAGACGGAACGAGCCCGATTCCGAAGGCGAGTACCACCATCATGCTTACGAGCGACGCAAGCATCAGTTTCTTGCTGGTCCCCATTCTGGCTTCTCCTCTTAGACCGTTGGTATTGCTCAGCATCAGGCCGCGCGGGCCCGCCGGAATTCCCGGCGCCGGGCCATGCGGACCGAACATCCTCAACTAATTGAAAGGTAATTACTTAGATCGTCCGCACCTGACCGAAGCATCGCGCTCCCATTCCACGTATGGCCGGCTCGGGTGCAGGCGTAATTAGACTGGATTAGTATAGAGAACCCTCAAAACCTTGTCAACACTTTATCGGCTTTTTCACGACATTTCCCGCACCCGGCGCTATTTTTCTCCGTTTTCGCGGTTATCGCCGGAAATGGCCGGCCGCCAGCGTGTCTGGTACATCACCACATAGAAGACCGCCGCGCCAAGAAACAACCCCAGGCCGACCATCTGGCTGACGGTCATGCCGAGGATCGGGCGCGCGCTGTCGCCCCGGAACGATTCGGTCGTGAAGCGAAGCATGCCATACAGCAGCGGGTACAGCATCATGATGGAGCCCGTGTGCTGGCGGCGCTTGTAGGCGAAGCGCATGACGAGGAAGATGACGAACAAACCCGCCGCCTCGTACAGCTGGGTCGCATGCACCGGCAGCGGCTGCGACGCCATGGAGGAAATCAGGCCGTCACCCGCCTGCTGGCGCGCCACGAGACCCCGCGCCGGAAACACCACCCCGAGCGGCCCGTCCGTTACGGTTCCCCAGCAGCATCCGTTCAGGAAGCAACCCACACGCGCGATGGAATGCCCCAGGGGCAGGAAGGGCATGCCAATATCGGCCATGGGGACAATCGGCACGCGCATCCAGCGCACATACGCCACGCCGCCGAGAAACCCGCCGATCAGGCCGCCGAAGTACACCATGCCGCCTTCCCAGATGAAGAAGACCCGGTACCAGGCGTAGGGCGTACCGTCGTCGTAGGCAAAGGTCAGGCCATATTGCAGATACCAGTAGACCTTTGCCCCAACGAGCGCGCCGAAAAAGATCCAGACGCCGCCCGCCGGCGTCACGGGATAGGGGTTGGGCAGCTTGTAGTTCTCGCGCACCGCGCCGAGCACACCCACCAGAAACGCAATCGCGAGCGTGACGGTGTAGGCGTGAAAATCGAAGGGGCCGATGGACAGCAGGGTGGGATGCATCTACGGACGCCCCGAAACAGGTTGCGGTCCGCGCGCCAGGCAGGGTTTGGTCATGGTTTACCGGGTCTCCCGCGCAACGGAACGCCGCCGCCCGGCGGCGACCGCGACGGCCACCAACAGCGCCAGGGGCAGCACGCCCGCGGCAACCTGCTTCGCGGACTGGATCCGGTGGCCCTGGGCCGGGCTGGCGCTGAAGGGGCTTTCGCAACCCTCCTGGCTGCGCGCCTTGACCCAGTAGAAGTAGCGCACTTCATTGACTGTATCCGGCATCGCGCAATCGGCGGGGACGACTTCCGGCACGCGCGCGGTGATGTCGTTGAAGGTCGTGCCGGTCTGCCAGGCCTCGCCGAGGGGCTGGGCCGACACCGCGGAATCGCTGGTGAAGCGGAATACGCGGTACTCGATGTTGGCGCCCGCCACCGCATTCCACGAGACCACGACGGCGTCGTTCCGGTTTGTCGTGGCGGTCACGCCGGTCGGGGCGGCCGGAGGCGCGCAGCCCACGAGAACCGCCGTGTTTTCAAACCCGAACGAAAGCAGCTCGACCTCGGTCTCCGAATCCGGCACGGTGCGGGAGAACGAGGATTCCAGCCGGACCACGCCGCCCTGACCATCCGGCACATGCACCTCCGATTCGGGATCGACGCCCAGAATATCGGTCATCGAACCATCCTCCACGGTCTCCAGGATTCGAAACGCCACCGTAAACAGGGGGCCCGCGGGAATCGGATTCTGGTTCAGGCCGTGCACCAGCACGCCGATGGCGCCGGGATTGGGGTAGATCTCGAACGTCGCGTTCTTCCCCGCCGCGCTCACGGCGGATTCAAGGCGCACGAGGCTGAGCGCCGCGACGGTGTTGCCTTGCCGGTCCAGGATGGGTTCGCCCGTGAACTCGTTGCGCGCCACGATTTCATAGGCCTGTGGCAGCGGGACCAGCGCCGCGGGGTCGTAGGCCAGGAAGAGCGCGAAGGTCTCGGGAAGGACATCGCCGGCCACCAGTTCCACGCTGACTTCGACGGTGTCGCCGGGATTGCCGGTTGTCGCGCTAAGCCGAAGTGTTATATCATTTGGCTCTTGCGCGGCGGCAGAAAACGCCCAGAGCGCGAGGGCCAGTGCGCAGCCGTTGCGCAGGAGGCCCGCGCCCGGCGCGGCCAGCGGATTTGCGTGCATGGATGAACTCCTTGAAAAGCGAT